>JANXSY010000064.1 GCA_025356435.1 Isosphaeraceae bacterium
CCGACTGATCGACTTCCCGTCGCCAGACCTCGGTCCAGTCGACTTTTGCGCGTTGAGGCGGTTGGCCTCGATCTGCTTGGCGGTGGCCATCGGAGGTCTCCCTTCGGTGTGCGGATGCGACGTCGCGCGCAACACTCCTTAAGAATACCATCCTTTTTAGGCTGTCGATAAATTTCGCCCAAATCGCCCAGAGATCGAAGTCGCACTCGTTTTCGATGGTCTCTGTCCGAACCGGAACGGTCTGGAATGTCTCGAATCGAGGGCGAATCGTGTCGCTGGTGGCTGGTCTCGATTACACTCGGGTTCCAAGGTTGATTCGGTCTGAGGAGGGTGAATCGTGGGGACGATCGAGACTTTTGACCACACGGCCGACGTGGGTCTACGCATCCGCGCGGGGGACTTGAACGATCTCTTTCGCACGGCGGCGGAGGGGATGTTTGACTATGTGGTCGCCAATCGCGACGAGGTGCGGCCGATCGAGGTTGAGAAGGTCTCGATCCATGCCGACTGTCTCTCCGACCTGCTTGCCCAGTGGCTTGGAGAACTGATCTTTCGGTCCGAGACGTTGCACCGGGTCTATGGCGAATTCGAGACCTTCGTCGACGAAGAGGGGCTGAGGCTTGATGCGACGATTCGCGGCGAGAGGATCGACCGAGACCGGCACGTCCTCGACCATGAGGTCAAGGCTGTGACCCGGCATGGCTTCGTGCTCGAACGCGAGGGCGAGGGATGGCTCGCGGTGATGATTCTGGATATCTGAGCGAGGCCGATCTTACGAGCGGATCGGCTCGATCGAGAGTGGGTGGCGGGCGATGAAGGCGTCGGCCTCGGGGCGGGTGAAGAGTCCAGCGGTGGTGCCGACAGCCCGGACGCAGCTCGCGCCGACAGCGCTGGCGAGCTTGAGGCAGGCGACCTCGTCGAGCCCGTCGAGCAGGCCGGCGATATAGCCCGCGTCGAAGGCGTCACCGCCGCCAGTGCCATCGACGAACTCGATGGGGTAGGTACCGAGCCGGGCTTTCAGGCCGTCAGAGATGACGACCGCCCCCTTCGACCCGCAGGTGATGACGACCCGACGCGCCCCCATCGCGTGGAAGACCCGGGCCTGGCGGACCGGGTCGGTCTCGCCGAGGATCAGCGCGGCTTCGTCGGTGTTGGGCAGGAAGACGTCGGTCTCGGAGAGGATCGGCCGGAGGTGTTCGAGATAGTCGGCCGGTCCGGGAGTGCAGACGTCGAGAACGGTGATCCCGCCGTTGGCACGGATCGTCCGGAACCGATCGGCGAGGGCAAGGGCGTTGAGGCCGGGTAGGATGAGATAGCCGCCGACGTAGACGACGCGGGGGTTGCGGGCGAGCAGGGGGTCGAGGTCGGTGGCGGTGAGGCCCGCGTTCGCGCCGAAGGAATGGATGAAGCGGCGATCCTGGCCCTTCACGTTGACGATCAGCGTCTGGCTTGTGGCCCGATTCGGATCAAGGGCAAGGCCGGTCACGTCGACGCCCGCCTGGGCGAGAGTGTCGGCGACGAACCGACCGAAGACGTCATTGCCGACCCGGCCGCAGATCGAGGCGCGGACGCCAAGCTTGGCCAGGACCATCGCGGCGTTCGAGGCACAGCCACCGATGTTGAGCACAAGGTCGGCGGCCATCACGAGTTCGCCGGCCGCCGGGAGGTGGTCGATCGGCGTGCAGAGGTGGTCAGCTACCAGGACGCCCGCGCAGACGACGGGTACGTTGGATGTCGGGTCGGTCGACGACACAGGCGGCAGCGCTCCGGGCGGGGAGAGGGTCGAATGGGGGGGGGGGGGGCGTCGTCGATCAGGAAACCTCGGCGGCAGGCTGGTCCATCGCGAGCACCGAGTCAACCGAGACATCGGCCGGTGCGCCGGTGCGTTTGCCGATCATCTCTTCGATCTCGGTCATGCTCAAGACTTCACGCTCGATCAGGGCTTCAGTCAGGCGTTCGAGCTCGTCTCGGTGGGCTTCGAGCACGCGATAGGCACGCTCATCGGCCTCTCGGCAGATCCGCGCGACTTCCTCGTCGATCAACTGCTGGGTGTGCTCGGAGTGATCACGGGCGACCGACATCTCGCGACCTATAAACGGATGCTCTTCCGTACCTTGGACGAATACTGGTCCGATCCGATCGCTCATCCCCCACTGCGTGACCATCGTGCGGGCCAGGCGGGTGGCCTGCTGGAGGTCTCCGGCCGCACCTGCGGTCCGGTCTCCGTAGATCAGGCGTTCGGCCGCGCGGCCGCCGAGAGTCATCGTCAGCTTGGCGAGGACTTCGCTCTCGTTGATCGAGACGCGGTCTTCTTCGGGGAGGAAGTGGGTGACGCCTAGGGCGCGGCCGCGAGGGATGATCGTCACCTTGTGTACCGGGTCAGACCCGGCGGTCTTCCAGGCGACGAGGGCGTGGCCGACCTCATGATAGGCGGTGACCCGCTTGTTCTTGGGGGAGATCAGCTCTTCGCGTTTGGCCCCCATGATGACCTTATCACGCGCGGCGTCGAAGTCGGCGGCGTCGACCTTGTCTTTGTCTTCTCGGGTCGCGAGCAAGGCGGCCTCGTTGACGAGGTTCGCGAGGTCGGCACCGCTCATCCCGACTGTGCCCTTGGCGATGTTGTCGAGGTTGACGTCGTCGGCGAGGGGGATGTTCCGCGAGTGGACCTTGAGGATTTCGTGCCGGCCCTTCTTGGTCGGCAGGTCGACCGTGACGTGGCGATCGAATCGACCAGGTCGGAGCAAAGCGGGATCGAGCACGTCGGGGCGGTTGGTCGCGGCGAGGACGATCACGCTCTCGCTCGGCGAGAAGCCGTCCATCTCGGTGAGGATCTGGTTGAGCGTCTGCTCACGCTCGTCATGGCCGCCGCCCAGGCCCGCCCCTCGGATGCGGCCGACGGCGTCGATCTCGTCGACGAAGAGGATGCAGGGGCTGCTTTCCTTCGCCGTCTTGAACATGTCTCGGACTCGACTCGCACCGACGCCGACGAACATCTGAATGAACTCGGAGCCTGAGATCGAGAAGAACGGCACCCCAGCCTCTCCTGCGACGGCCCTGGCCAGCAGGGTCTTGCCGGTGCCGGGGGGGCCGTTCAGGAGCACGCCCTTGGGGATGCGGCCGCCGAGCCGCTGAAACTTCTCGGGGCTCTTGAGGAACTCGACGATCTCTTGCAGTTCGGCCTTGGCGTTCTCGAGCCCGGCGACTTCGTCGAAGGTGGTGCGCTGTTTTGACTTGTCGTGCCGCTTGGCAGGGCTTTTGACGAAGTTGCCGAGGATGCCGCCGTCGAACTGGTCTCGGGCCCGGCGCATCATGAAGTAGATCAGGCCGACGAAGAGGACGGTCGGCAGCAGGAACATGATCCAGAGCATGCTGCTGGCCCCGTCGGGGGGCTGGACCTCGATCCGGGGCTGATCCCCCTTCTTCTTCGACCGGTCGCTGATCTGGGCGATCGTGGTGTCGATCGAGACTTCGGTCGGCAGATAGGTGTAGAACTTCGTGACGTCGACGCTGTTCTGCGTGCCGGGGGTGACGTAGGTCGTCAGCTTGCGGAGCTTGCCTTGGGCCTTGCCCCCCTGGAACGTGATCGACTCGATATTGTCGTTCTTGATCTGGTCCTGGAACCACGGGATGTAGTTGACCAGCACCTCGGGCTTCGGAGTGATCAGATAGGTGATGAGCGCGACGACGGCGATCAGGAAGACCCAGAGCCAGGGGGGAGTGGGAGAACCGCCTGTCCCGCTGCCAGACTTACGGCCAGGGGCGGAGGGGCGGCGTGGCTCTTGAGGCGGACGACTCTCCATAACGTCTCTGTTCCTATGAGGATCACGGCCGTCGGAGTGACCCGTGCGGTCGGTTCTAGCGATCTTAAAAATGCGATAGTCTAGGTATTGTAGACCATCCGCGAAGAAAAGTCAGCCGACACGGCCGGGCTTGCGAACCCGATCCGACGCGGCGGGCTATTTCGCACGGATCAATGGGCGGAGCCGAGTAATTCGATCCACTTTTCGCAGTCGATCGCCGCGGCACAGCCCGAGCCGGCGGCGGTGATCGCCTGGCGATAATGGGTGTCGACGACATCTCCCGCCGCGAAGACCCCTTCGACGCTGGTCGCCGTGCCGTAATTCGCCATCATCTTGACGTCTAGCCCCTTGGGAACCTCGATCCCGCCCCAGGAGAGCGCGGTGCGATTGAGGATGTAGCCCTCGGGTGTCATCGCGAGTTGGCCTTCGAAGACCGACGTGTTGGGCGAGTGGCCAATGGCGAGGAAGAGACCGTTGAGCGGCAGGTCGCGGAGGCTGTCGTCGATCGTCGAGCGGAGCTTGACGCCAGTGAAATACGGATGGGGCTCGCGCTCGCCGAGATATTCGGCGATCCCCGAGTTCCAGGCATATTCGATCTTGGGGTTCGCCGCCGCGCGATCCTGCATGATTTTCGAGGCGCGAAGCTTGTCGCGTCGGTGGATCATGATGACCTTGCTGGCGTATCGGGTGAGGAACGTCGCCTCTTCGACCGCCGAGTCTCCGCCGCCGACGATGGCGACCGTCTTGTTGCGATAGAGGGCACCGTCGCAGGTGGCGCAGGTGCTCAGGCCGTAGCCCATGAAGAGCATCTCGTCCTTGATCCCGAGGGTCTTGGCCGAGGCCCCGGTGGCGACGATGAGGGCATCGGCGGTGTATTCGGCCTTGGCGGCGTCAGGATCGATCGGGTCGAGCGTGGTGACAACCCGGAACGGCCTGCGGGAGAGGTCCACCTTGATGACGGCCTCGTTCCGGCAGTCGGCCCCGAATTTCTTGGCCTGCGCCCGCATCTTATCCATCAGCTCCGGCCCCATGATCCCTTCGGGCCAGCCGGGGAAGTTCTCGACGACAGTCGTCCAGGTGAGCTGTCCGCCCGGCTCTTTGCCCTCGAACACGAGGGGCGTGAGGTTGGCCCTCGCCGCGTAGAGGGCGGCAGTCAGCCCGGCCGAACCCGATCCGATCACGATAACATGCGAATGCGACATCAGATCCTCGCGCGACCGATGGGCGGAACGAAATGGCCCCCGACGGCGGCGAAGCCTCGCCATACCCCCGCAGACCCGGCGACGACGCCCCCAAGATCGAGCGTCACGCCATCTACAATGCTCGCACAATCGGGCCGATTCTCCAAGATCCCACCCACCGGGGAGGAGTCATTCTCGGAGGAGGGGCCCTTTGAAATGAATGACAGCGACGAAAGACCAATTCCGTCCTGAGTTCGAAATCGAAAGCCAATAGCGATTGTGCTCAAGAGGTCGGGGGGGGTCGATAGGGGTTCTAGCGGATATGGTCGGGGGGCTCGGATTGGAGCGTACCATTTCTTCGAACGAGGAGAGATCAGGATGATCGCAACCAAGGCCGTCGCCTTTAACCACGGCGTCACGATGGACGACGTTGTCGCGGGCTATCGCCTTTTTTCTGCGTCGCGCCCCCGAAAAGGTCGGATATCGCCATTTCCAGGGTCAGGTGAAGAAGGGGATGACGCTCGATCGCCTCACCTCGATCTTCCTCGAATGCGAGGAATTCAAGGCACTCTCGCGCTCTCATGTCACGACCGTTGACCTAGGCGGGTATTTCGTTTGTCTCGACTCTAAAGACACGGATTTCGCACCCGGCATCATCTTCAATCGGGATTACGAGCCGCACGTTCGCAGGGCGATCCGAGAACTCTTTCGGCCCGGTCAGACGTTCGTGGACATCGGGGCCAATGTCGGCTGCATCAGCTTCCTGGCGGCATCGATCGCCGGTCCATCCGGCCGCGTGATCGCATTCGAGCCCAATCCGACCAATCTCCAGCGACTCTACGGCGGCATCTTCCTCAACAGTACGACAATGTCGAAGTGAAGCCCTACGCGGTTTCGGACAAGCGGGCGACCCTTTCGCTTGCGCACGGGTCTTCGAATAACTCCGTCATCCCGGCGCAGTCCATCGACTGTCAAACCACGTATGCTCAGGCCGTCGTGCCCGACGAAGAACTGAACCATTTGCGTTCGATCGATTTCATCAAAATCGACATCGTAAAGGATGGGAGCCCTTCGCGCTGAAGGGATGCACCGAACTCATTCGCAAACACGACCCGATCCTTCTCACCGAATTCGCGCCGCGATGCTTGGCTGAATCGAATGGGTTGGACCCGGTGACGTATCTTCGCCAGGTTTTTGAACTCTACAGCCGTGTCCTCGTCATCACCCTCTACGGAGATTCGTCCGAGTTCGACACACCAGAAGGCGTGATGGCTTATTGGGAGAGTCGAAACGTGGAGCTCTCCAGCCGAGATATCCTGCCTGAAGGGATGCTCCACTTCGACATCATCGCTCGCCATCGCGTCACGGCGGCCTGATTCGTAGGTTCCACCGTGCGGGCCGATCCCCCCTGCGAAGGCCGTCGATCGAATCGACCCCGCATGAGGGACTTGCCATCCTCCCGCCGCGAGTTCCAACCCTGTAACAGGCGATTTTATCGAACGTAATGAGATCTGTCGGTGAGACGTGACCTAGGATTGCGGAAATGGCCTCTCAGACCTCGAATGGTTCGGGTCGGAGGCACAAGGAATGGCGGCGTCGGCCGCGACATCAACGAGGATGACACCCATGCTGGTCTTGACGCGGAAACTCATGGAGCGCGTGTACATCGGCGACCAGATTTGCGTGACGGTGGTGAGGTTGGAAGGGGGGCAGGTCCGGCTCGGGATCGAAGCGCCCCGCGAGATTTCCGTGGTCAGGGCCGAACTGCTCACGGACGGCCGGGGCCATTCGGATCAGACCCTGACCGTCCGCCCTCGTGCTGAACTTCCGGTGCTCACGCCTCGACCAGTTTCGGTTCCCGGAATCGGTAGCCGACTCCACGAACGGTCTCAATAAGGTCGGCGGCGTCGCCGAGCTTCTTGCGCAGGCTCTTGACGTGGACGTCGATCGTCCGCTCCAGCACGATCGCGTCCTCGCCAATCGCGGCGTCCATCAGCTCATGGCGGTTGAAGGCCCGGCCGGGCTGGCGGAGCAGGGATTCGAGTAGGCGGAACTCGGTCGGGGTCAGCGGCAACTCTTCGTTGTTGTAGAGGGCACGGTGGCGGTGGCGGTCAACGACCACACCCTGGCACGTGTAGACAGTGCCTTCGCCGACCTCTTCGACGCCCTGGTGCCGTCGCAGCTCTTTCTTTATCCGCTGGATCAAGACCTTGGTGCTATAAGGCTTGGTGACATAGTCGTCGGCCCCGGTGGCGAAGCCGATGAGCTGGTCGGATTCCTCGGCCTTGGCGGTGAGCATGATGATGGGGATGTCTCGGGTCCGGCTGCCCATTCGCAACTCTCGGCAGACGTCGAGCCCGCCCTTGATCGGCAGCATCAGGTCGAGCACGATCAGGTCGGGCAGCTTGATCTGCGCCTGGCGGAGACCGTCCTGGCCGTCAAAGGACGTGAGGACTTCGAAACCTTCTCGAACAAGGTTGTAGCTGAGCACCTCGACCAGCGAGCGCTCATCCTCGATCACCAGGATTTTGGGCTTGGACATCGTCGCGACCTCACTCGTTGGAGATGGGGATTTGGCGCGGTGAGCTTGGGGTTGACTCGGGGCCTGGGGACGGAGCTAGCCGATTCGGCCTGTGATATAGGCTTCGGTTCGCGGGTCTTTGGGGTTGGTGAAGAGTCGATCGGTCGGGCTGAATTCGGCGATGATGCCGGTCCGGTGGCCGTGCTGGGCACCGTCGTCGAGCATCAGACAGGCGGTCATGTCGCTGGTCCGGCGGGCCTGCTGCATGTTGTGGGTGACGATGACGATCGTGTATTCCGACTTGAGGTCGTCCATCAGGTCTTCGACCCGAGCGGTCGAGATCGGGTCAAGCGCGGAGCAGGGCTCGTCCATGAGGATCACCTCGGGATCGACGGCGAGCGTCCGCGCGATGCAGAGCCGCTGCTGCTGACCTCCCGAAAGGTCTAGGCCCGACTTGTTGAGCTTGTCCTTGACCTCGTCCCAGAGTGCCGCGCGGCGGAGTGAGCGTTCGACGAGTTCGTCCATGTCGCCGCGATAGCCGTTGATCCGTGCGCCCCAGGCGACGTTCTGATAGATACTCTTGGGGAACGGGTTCGGCTTCTGGAAGACCATGCCGATCCGTCGACGGAGCGACACGGGGTCGGTCTCAGCGCTGTTGAGGTCGAGTCCTTCGAAGGTGATCTCGCCGGTCATTCGCGCGCTAGGGATCAGGTCATTCATCCGGTTGAAGCAGCGGAGCAGAGTGCTCTTGCCGCATCCAGACGGGCCGATGAGGGCGGTAATCTGGTTGCGCGGGATCGCGATGGTGATGTCGCGGAGCGCGAGCGAGATGCCGTACCAGACGTTGAGATCTCGGGTCGAGAGCACGGCAGTCGACGGCACGTCGGTCCCAGCGGGGAGCGGCTCGGCTCCGCCTGACGAGACGTTGGGGACGGCCTTGACCTCAGGCATGATCGGGCTCATGGGTCGGCTCAACCTCGGGCGGAGCGGCCGTACCGGTTCCGGATAATGATGGCCGTAGCGTTCATCGTGAGCAGCAGCGCGAGCAGCAAAAGGATGCCGCCGGCCGCCACGACCTGGAATTTCGGGTTGGCTTCACTCGCATACTTATAGATTTCGACGGGCAGCGCCGTGAATCGGTCTTTGAGGCCGGTCGGAACCTTCGTCGCCGCCGCGCCGACCATGAGGAGCGGGGCCGTCTCGCCGATCGCACGCGAGAGGGAGAGGATCGCCCCCGTTAGCACGCCGGGCAGGGCCGAGGGGAAGACGTGGTCCCGGATCACCTGCCACTTGGTCGCTCCCAGGGCCATCGCGGCCTGTCGGAGCGAACTTGGCACAGTCCGTAGCGCCTCCTGAGTGGCGATCACGACGACGGGCAGCACGAGCAGCGCAAGGGTCAGACCGCCAGCGATCAGGGCCGACCCCATCGCAAGCCGGCTCGAACCGAGTCCCCGGACGAAGACCGCCAGTCCGAGGATGCCGTAGACGATCGAGGGCACCGCTGCGAGGTTGGCGATGTTCATCTGGATCACCCGCCGCAGGCGACCGGGAGGCATGTACTCTTCGAGAAAGACCGCAGCGCCCACGCCAACGGGAATGGCCAGCGCGAAGACCAGTCCTAGAAGCCAGAGACTGCCCGCGATCCCCGCCTTGAAGCCGGCGAGGTCGGGGTCTCTCGACCGAGTCGATCGCGCCAGGCGGCCGAGGAGGTCGAACGTCTCGGCCAGAGTCGCCCCCTGCGAGGCGGCTCGCAAAACCGCGCCGAGCAGGATCGAGAGGAAGACCACGCCGGTCATCGTCGCAAGGAAGCAGGCGACCCCGAAGACCGGGCCGAGGATGCGTCGTGATGCCTTCGGCGAGAAGTGGGCGTCGGAAGGGCTCATCAGTTGTAGACCTCCCGATACCGACGCAGGACGAGCCCTGAGAGAATGTTCAGGACCAATGTGATCGCGAACAGCGAGAGCCCGACTGCGAACAGAGATTGATACTTGGCCGACCCCTCGCTCGCATCTCCGTTGGTGACGGCAACGATATAGGCGGTCATCGTCTCGATCGAGGTTAGCGGGTTGAGCGTGATCTGTGGTCTGATACCGGCCGCGAGCACGACGGCCATCGTCTCGCCGACGGCCCGGCTGATCGCCAGGATGAACGACGCCGTGACGCCCGAGAGTGCGGCGGGGAGCACGATCCGGGTCGAGACCTCGAACTTCGTCGCCCCCAGGCCATACGCCGCCTCACGGAGCCCGCGGGGGACGGCCGAGAGCACGTCTTCGCTGAGCGACGAGACCATCGGGATCACCATGACCCCCACGACCAGGCAAGCGCTCAGCGAGTTAAACGTCTCGACCCGGAGGCCGAGCGGTTCGAGCAGCCGCTTGAGGACCGGCGTCACCAGTAAGAGCGCGAGGTAGCCGTAGACGATCGTCGGCACACCCGCGAGCAATTCGAGGGCGGGCTTCAGTACCGATCGGAGTCGCCTCGGGGCGTATTCACTGAGATAAATCGCACTCAGAAGCCCGATCGGCAGCGCGACGATCGACGACCCGAACGCGATGACGAACGTCCCCCAGAGCAGCGGGAGCAGGCCGAACCGGGGGGAAACGGGGTCGTCCTCGATCTTGGTCCCGAAGAAGAAGTCGACGGCCGACACCTCGGGCATCTGGAAGAATCGGAAGGCCTCAGTCCCGAGCACGAGGACGATACCGGCCGTTGTGACCACCGTGACCAGGGCGCAGAAGAACAGAAACGGCCCGATCAGCGTCTCCTGGATCATCAGCATGCGTGACCGGCCGGCCCAGAGGGTCTCCGGCAGGACGGCGGGATCGGCGTCAACGGTTGGCGCGGACACGGGAGAGGTTCCTCGATGGCCCTGGGGTCACGGTCGGCCCGGTACGGCTTACTTGGACGCGGCGCCCGAGGGCATGTCGGCCTTGTTCTTGACCTGGTCCTCATCGGTCGGCGGCACATATCCCGCGCTCTTGACCAACGTGTTGATGTTTTCAAGATAAAACTTGACGAACGCTGCCGTCGCGGGCTTGGCCATCGACGACTTCTTGACGTAGATGTAGAGCGGCCGTGAGAGCGGGGCGTAAGACTTCTTGAGGATCGTCTCAAGGTTCGGCTCGACGGCGGTCGCCTCGGCGGTCGCTTTCACGCCGATGGCCCGGAGGGTCTCGGTGTTGGTGGCGTAATAGGCGTAGCCAAAATAGCCGATGCCGTCGATGTCGCCCGAGACGCCCTTGACCAGGGTGTTGTCGTCGGCACTCGCCTGGACGTCGTCACGCTGCTTGCCGCCCTTGCCGAGGATCGCCTCGACGAAGAACTCGAACGTGCCTGAGTCTTTGTCCGGGGTATAGACGATAATCTTGCGGTCGGGCCAGGCCGGGTTGAGGTCTTTCCAGCTCTTGACGCCGCCATCGGCCGCAAAGAGTCGCTTGAGATCGGCGACGGACAGCGACTTGACGAAGTCGTTCTTCTTGTTGACCACAACCGCGATCCCGTCATAACCGACGAGGAACTGAGTCCAGTCGATCCCCTGCGACTTCGCCTTCTCCGCTTCGTCAGACTTCGCGGCGCGGGAGGCGTCGACAATGTCGACCTCGCCCTTCAAATAGCGGCCGAAACCGCCACCGGTGCCGTGCTTGTCGACGATGACGTTGGCCTTCGATTCGACCTTCTCATACGCCTCGCGAGCCGCTTCGCTGATCGGGTAGACCGTGCTCGATCCGTCGATGACGACGGTGTCGGCGACGCCCTTGCCGGGGCTTGACGTGCCCTTGGCCCCTTCGTCACCGCCGCCGCAACCAGTGGCGACGAACGCGGTCATGCCGAGGGCGGCGGAGAGGGCGAGGCGACGGAGAACGGTGGACGAGAGGGATTTCATGCGACTCGGGCTCATTTCGGGTTGGGGAGGGACGACGCGGCGAACTCGACGAGCAGCGTGTTGAAGGCGTCGGCCTCTTCTTCGTGGGGCATGTGGCCCGACTTTTCCAGGATGACCTTCCTCGCCTTGGGCAGTGCCCGTGCGAACCAGTCGGCCATCGAGACGGGGATCACAGAGTCGAACCGGCCCCAGACAATCAGGGCGGGAGGCTTGAGCGAACCTAGCGGCGGCAGGCCTTCGTCGACGGCGACCTGCGAGGTCATTGCCATGAATGCCTCGACCGCGCCGTCGATCGTGAATGGGCGAAAGTAGACGTCGATCGCCCCTTCGGTGACGAACTTGGGGTCGTGATAGGCCCCTCGCAGACCGATCTCGATCGTCTTCCGCGTAATGAGTGTTCGTGCCAGCGCCGCACCGAGGCGTTGCTGCAAGGGAGTGAGGGGCTCGGCGCGCGACTTCGGGATCGTGGCACCGTCGTGGAGGATGCGGCTCGGGGCCGTGCGAAGGTCGAAATTCGGCGGCGCGGAATCGACCAGGACGACCCCGCCGACCCGATCCGGATAGAGCAGGCCGAGTCGGGTGATAATCGCCCCGCCCATCGAGTTGCCGACGAGGATCGGTCGGTCAAGCTTCATGGCGTCGAGGAAGTCGAGCAACTGGCGGGTGAACGCCGCAACGTGATACTGGCCGTCGCGCGGCTTCTCGCTCAGGCCGAAGCCTTTCACGTCGATCGCATAGACCCGAAACCCCTTGGCCGCGAGGGCCGGGAGGTTGAGCCGCCAGGTATAGGTGCAAGACCCGAACCCGTGGAGGAAGACGATCGGTCGTCCACCGGGCTCGCCCATAACGACGTAATGAGTCTTGAACCCGCCTGTGACGACGAACTCATTCGCGGGTGCGAAGTCTTCAATCCGAGGCGCAGGCTTGGACGTGCCTTCACCCGCGAAGACAGGCCGCGCGATAATCATCGCCAGAACGAGCGCACACAAACAAACCTTCGCGCCTCGACGCGGGCAAGGTCCACTGGTGTGACTCGACATGGAAACGATCCTCGTAGACCCCGAGCCCTCGAATAACTTGATGATACCACGGAATTGTGAAGATTTCATGAAGAGAGTGCGGTAGTCTCGATAATTATGAAGATCGAGATGGCTTCAGGCTGCGTCGGCCGTGGCGTTCGGATCACGAACGCCGAACGAGACGCCGGCGGCGATGAAGAGGGTCAGCGCCAGATGGGCGCAGAGGCGTGTGGTCATTGAACCCGAAACCGGGAGATGGGTCTTTGCTAGAGGGAACGCGAGCACACCCAGAACCTCGCAGAGGAGGGCACCGCCGATCGCTCCGAGCATCGCTCCGACGGTGACGCGGATGATCCGGTCGCGACCGCCCAGGCCGATCCCGAAGGCCAGGCCCGCCGTGAGGCCGATTGAGGCCCAGAGCGTCGCGTGGACGAGCATCGGCACGATCAGGCTGTCGGACGTGGGGTCGACGCTTCGATAGAAAACGCGCACGAGAACCACCGCAGCAGCCGTCCCCACGCCGCTGCCGAGGACAAGACCGGCAATGGCCGCGATCGAGGCGGCGAGGGCATTCCGGCGTGCCCACCCCCCCATGAGGCCGAGTGCCAGCGCCGTGACCCCGCCCAGGACACCGAAGTTAATCGCTCCCTCTTTCGTACGGGCAACCAACTGCTCGCGTTCGACCCGTTCGATCTCTTCCGGCGGTACGGAGGTGCCGCGGGCCTTCGCGGGAGTGGGCTCGAAGATCATATAAACTCGTTCGCCCGCGATCCAGCCGATCAGGCCCGCCAGGAGTCCGGCCGTCAGCGCCCCGAGCCAGAGGCCGCGTCGGGGAGGGGCGGGGGGCATGGGCCGTTCGACGGGGGCGGAATCGATCGTGTCCGATGTCATGTTTTGATCTCGATATGACGGAGCCGGGAATACGGATCTGTCATACCGATCTCGATGGCCCGCCACAAGGAGTAGGGGCGTCGAATGAAGGTCACCTCGTCCGCGTTTCGGACGGCCGCTCGGCGATTGTTGCAACCGGCTTGAGGTGATACATGACGAGCGCCGGGCCATTGAAGACGTTTTTGATGAGCGTGACCTCGACCCGATCGGCGGGGAATCCCTCGGCGATTGTGGCGTCAATCATCCGGCCCCAGGGGTCAGTCTGGCCGAAGAAGCCGACGAGATACTCGCCGCGCCGGAGTTGATCGGCGACATAGCGGCGTTTCGGCGCGAGCCAGGTCTCGATTGGGACGTCGGGCGGGCGGCTGCATTCCTCCATCGTTGGGAAGAGCTGCTCGGCCTTGATGCTCTTGCGCCAGGAGGCGAGATATTCAATGGGCGTGTTGACCCAGTAGCCGTGCCCACGGATCACGCAAGGCTCTTTGACGCCGCCCGAGGTCTGGGCGTGGTCGCGGATCGCCAGGGCGATAGCCTGCTCGAACGGGTCTTTGCCGTCGTTCCAGGCCGTCGCGAGCGACTCGCGGCCCGACTGCGTGAAGGAGAGGAACCAGTTCGTCCGCAGGCAGAGCAGCAGCGCGAAGCCGACGACGGCCACGCCCGCGAGCCGGATCGAAGCGAAGCGGGGAGGCGTCACGGGCTCGTCGAGGGGCGTGTGGCGGGCAAACATCGCTCGGATTAGCGAGGCCAACACGAAGACGATCGGGGCGATGAAGACGACGCCGTAACGATGCGTCCCGGGCTCGATCAGCCGCCTCGGCCCGCCGACGATGTGAAACGCCGCAAGGCTGCCGAACAGGCCGACGAGCAGCGCCAGCCGATCCCACCGCCGTTCCCTGATCAGCCCCCAGGTACCGAGCACAAGGGTCGTGAGGACGAGGCCCCAGAAGGCCCAGTGCTGCACGGCGAGGCTCGACTCTGAGATCGGGCTGTAGAGGGCATACTGATAGAGCAAGAACGTCTCGACGCTCTTGACATACATCACCCAGTCAAGCGGCCCGCGCTGGCTCACGTTCGACTGCACGATCGGTCTGCCGGCCAGATAGAGGCCGAGTGCGCCAGCCGCGAGCGAGACCACGATCGCGACCGAGACGAGCACGCGGCGACGCTTGGCCGGATCGTGGGCATACTTGCGTACCAGTTGGACGAGCAGGACGGGAAAGACCATCGGGATGAGGAAGATGTTGATCGGATGGACGAGGAGGCTCGCCACGAAGGTCAGGAGCAGCCCGATGATGTTCGCCCGGAAAGCGAGACAGATCGCCAGGACGCCGAAGAAGGGGATCTGCGAATACTCATGGCCGATCCTCGCGTAGACGATCGCGGCGGGCAGGACCGCCAGCAAGATCGCCGCAATCAGCGCCGTCGAACGGTCGAACGCCTTCGATCCCAACCCGAAGGCCAGCAAAACCGCGAGCAGTCCCGAGAGGGCCGAGGCCGAGCGGATCACGCCGACTGAGGGCTTCGAGATCAGTTGAAACGGCACCTGCATCGCGAGGAAGAACGGGTCCATTAGGTTCCCGTTCATCGTCAGCAAGGTGTATTTCTGCCCCTGGAGCATCCGGGCGACCTGGAGTCCCTCGTACGACTCGTCGGCAAAGTGCTCCGGGATCGCGCTCAGGCTGCTCGTGCGGAACCAGCACGCCAGGCCGACGAGGAGCGTCAGGGCGACCGCGAGGATCAGCGAGGAGACCCGGCCCGTTTTCACGATAGACCCTCTTCCATTGAGGACGGCGACGACGGATTATCGCGACGAGGGCTGAACCTAGTCCGGATAGGCGAAACGGACAAGGTCATTTCGTGCGCAGACGCAACATCGACGCCCTCTGGCCGCTCGTCCGGAACCATCGACGGTTCTGGGTCGATTCGGCGCTGGGAGTCGTCGCGGCGGCGGGGCGGGTTTCGACGGCCTGGCCCAGGTCGAAGTCGCCGAGCCCGTCGCGGTCGCGATGGGCTCGGCTGCCGACACGATCACTTGTGGATGATGGTGCCGATCGGCTCGCCTTCGAGCGCCCGCGTGAGGTTGCCGCTCACGAGGCCGTTGATGATCTGGATCTCGGTAGAGAGCTTGGCGCGGAGCAGGAGGTCGAGGACGACCCTGTCGATCGGCAGCGTCGGCAGGTTGAGGGCGATCACCTCCTCGGCGCTGATCCTCGGGATGTGCTTGGCGTTGGGCGAGGTGGCCGGGTTGGCGTCGTAGAGCCCCTCAACGTCCTTGACGAAGATCATCTTGCGTGCGCCGAAGACCTCGGAGACGAGATAAGAGCCGGCGTCGCTCCGGTGCGGCGGGATCTTGCCGATCGCGGGGGGGTGCTCCCAGAGATCATAGGGGGGCGTGCCGTTGAAGACGGCCCCGCGCGCGGCGGCGAGCATTGCCGGGAGCAACTGCACCAGGAATGGGGCTTCGAGATAGACGAACCCGTGCCGCGCGAGCAGACATGAGAGCATGTAGGCGTTCTGCGCGGCGTCCTTGGCGCTCAGGGTGGCGAGGACGCCGGTGGGCAGGCCGAGGTCGAGGCCGACGGCGAAGATGTGCCGCGAGCGGACCCCCGCCCCCGCCCCGATGATCTGGGTGTGCCTCGCCTGGTTGGCCGCGATCTCGTCGACCAGCGGCAGGACCGCCGACGCGCCCCGGTCCATGATCGACCGGCCGCCGATCTTGATCACGTTGACATGCGGCAAGATCGCGCGCACCGGGGATTCGGTCCGGGCGATCACGCCCTTGTCGACCAGCGACTCACGCATCAGGAGGGAGGGGACGTGTCTGGCCCCTTGCTGTTCCGTGCTCATGACTTCGGCCCTCCTTTCGCCAGTTCGTCTCGATAGATGATCGTGCCGACCGGCTCGCCGTTGAGCGCGGCGGTCAGTTGGCCGGGGACGAGGCCGTTGATGAACTGGATCTCGTGGATGTGCCGGGTGTTGACCATCAATTCGAGCACCGCGCGCTCGACGATGAGGTCGTCGAGGTCTCGGGCGATCAGCTCGCCGAGGCCGATCCGGGGGATGAACTTGGCGTTGGGGTTCTTCTTGGGATCGGAGTCGTAGAGGCCGTTCTCGTCTTTGACGAAGATCATCTTGCGGGCACCGAAGACCTCGGCGGTGAGGAAGCAGCCGGTGTCGGTGCGTTGGGGGGGAATCCGGCCGACGATGGCGTTCTGTTCCCAGAGCTTGTAGGGGGGCATCCCCTGAACGACCACCGCGCCGCGTTCCATGAGGTAGTTGGGCAGGATCGGGAAGCCCTCGGGCTCAACGAACGGGATGCCGTAGCGGGCGAGCAAGTAATGGAGCATCTGGGCGTTCTGCCAGGCGACGGCGGTGCCGAGCACGGTCAAGACACCGGTGGGCAGGCCCAGTTCGATCGCCAAGCCGTAGATGTGCCGGGCGCGAGTGCCGGCCCCGGTGCCGAGGATCATCTTGTGTTTTGGCAGGTTGGCCGCGATCTCCTCGACCAGCGGATAGACGGCCGACCGGCCGCGATCCATGATGCTCTGGCCGCCGATCTTGACGACGTTAACCCAGGGCATGATCGCATAGTCGGGCGTGTCATCGGTCGCGTGGAGGACTTTGTCCTCGCTGAGCGAGCCGTCGAGCAACAGGTCGCTGAGTCCAGGGATATGGGGAGCAGGTAGGGGCATGAAGCGATCACCTATAAATAAGAAAGCGTCAACTTACTAGAACCGGAGAATGTCGATCATAAATGTATGTCGTTCGACCGAGGGGGCGTCGAGCGAGCCGAGGGTCATCGTTGTCCATTCGGCCAGGCGGCTGATCGCCTCGTCGCGTGCCTCCGTTCCGAGCGCGGAGAATCGTCCGCCGGTGGGCTTGCGGGCCAGGAAGGCACGCGGGGTCCGGGACGCCTCCCAGGTCGCGACGACGGCCTCGGCGTGGGTGCGTGCCGAGGCGAGCAGCTCGCGGCGGGCGTCGTGTTTCTGGGTCTTGGATCGGCGCGGGGGGAGGCCCATCTCGTGCGCGATGAGGTCAAGGCTGGCGTTCATCCGGGCGTCAAGGCCGTCGGCCGGTCTGACAATCTGGCCGATCAGCATGGCCCCGCCCGGCCTGAGCACACGGAGGGCCTCGGCGACGAGCCGCCGCCAGCCGGGGACGTTGCTAACGACCTGGACGAGCAGCACGGCTGAGAATGTTGACGACGCGAAGGGCAGGCAACGGCCGTCTGCCTGGATCAAGTGGGGGGCCGTCCCGGAGGTCGTCTTGGAGGCGAACCGCGCCAGCATCTTGGACGAGTTGTCGACACCCACGTAGGGGTCACCCGCCTCGACGAACGCCTCGCCGACGCGGCCGGTCCCCGCGCCCAGGTCGAGCAGCAGGGGGTCGGATACCCTGCCCAGGAGCGACCAGACCGTCGCGCGGATCGTCTCGGCAACTCCGCCCGGCAGAGCCCGGAAAGCTTCGAAATCGGCGGCGACGGGATCGAACGTGTTCATTGCGGCGGATTGTAGCGAGAGAGTGCGAATTCCGCCATGTTGGCGCGGGCCGTCGATCAATGCCGAGCGCCTCGATTGGGGAGCTTCACTGCGACTTTGTGCTGAACCGGATGGACCGTCGGCTTCGCGTGATGCACGGGCTTCACGGTCGGCTTGTGGGTTGGGTGCGGATGCGCGACTTTCACCGGGTGCGTCTGATGATGCGGAGGGGTCTTCTTGTGGGCAGGGGGCAGCGGCGCGATGAGGACTGGGACCGGGGCAGGAGTCACGGGAGGGGCCACGACCGCGGGGAATCGGGTGGGGAAGATGGGGGGCGATCCTGAATGACCGAGCGAGAGGGTAATATTCTGCGTGCTCCAGGGCTCGCCCTGGTTCCGGTAATATTCGACAACCTCGCCGTCTTCGTTGATCTGAAGGATATGACGATCGCCCGAGGGGGTGATGTAGACCGACGGCGCGCCGAAGACCTTGTTGGCCGGAAGGGAGTTGGTCACGTCGGTCGCCTGCCAGTTGCCGCCGGAGGGCTTGAAGAACTCGATGAGTTCGCGGGCGTTGGTGCCGTAGACGTAGAGGTCTCCGTTCGGCGCGCGGGCGACGCTCACGTCGGTGTAGACGCGGGCGGCGTACGGCTGTTGATAGGCACTGTAGCCGACCGCGCCGGCCTTGGTCATCTCGGTGATGTTCTGGGCGCTCTCGCCGTTCGGGGTGATCGTGGCTTCGACGAGGCGGCTGTTTCCGTCAGTGCCGAAGACGAGTCGGTTGACGCCGTCGAGTACGACCGATGTATCCTGGAACATTCTCGTCTCGGACCCGCCGCCGAGGTTGACCGAGTGAAACGTGACCGCACCTCCGGCGACGGGCCACTTGTATTCGATCAAGCCCCCGCGCTGATTGGTATCGTAGGCGTAGAACATGTCGCCCTGGCGGACGAGGTCGGGGGTCGAATAGACGAGGCCCGCGTCACCGCCGCCGAGCGCGGTCAGGTCGTCGGGCGGTGCGCCGTCCTCGTGAAAATTGATGAGGTGGCCGCTGTCGTCGGTGGCGAGGATTGAGATGCCGTGATTGGGGTCGAGGTAAGGCGTCGGCGTGGTCGTGAGGAAGCCGCTTCGAGGCATGCCGACGACCCGGAAGCCCCATGTCTCGGTCTTCGCAGTGTAGACATATGCGATCATCGCACCGGCCGCGTTCCGGCCGTAGACGTGGACATTGCCGTCGCCGTCAGCGATGGCCCCGGTGTCGCCGTGGATCGGGTTTTGAAGCGCGAGACCGCCGATCGCCTGGGTGAGATTCACTTGCTGATCGAGGAACTGTCCGACCCCTCGGCCGGTCATTACCAGGCTGCCGTCGCGGAAAACCTGAAAGGCCATGCGGGAGTCGCCCGCGCCCGTGACGAACGACATTTGCCGCCTCGCCGTCTCGGCGAAGACGGTGGTCGAGAGCTGGTCGCTCTGCGTCAAGGAGTTGTAGAGGTCTCCCCCGGCGTTGAGGGTGCCTCGGAACGGCCCGAGATAATTGCGGGCCTGCCTCGACGATTTCGCGCTGCCCGACCCTTCCAGGCTCCACTGGTTCAGGCCGGCGACGTTCGACTGGTCGGCCGTGTTCTGGCTCCCCTGCAATTTGTGCGTCGCCAGCGTGACCGGGATCGGCGTCGGCAAGTTGATCCGTTGGAGCGGCGCCAGGGGATAGGAGTTGGAGCTCGTCGCGGCCTCGATAACCCTCGCGTCGACCACGGCACCGGTCGACTTGAGTGCGCCGGCCGCCGCGAGGTTCGTCGTGTCGAGCCGGCCGATACCGTACTGGCGATCGATGTAGTAGACCGTCCCCTCGCGGTCGACGAAGACCTCGTTCGGACGGGCATTCGCCGTGTTCGCTGGCTGGCCCGGCTGCCCCGGCTGGCTCGGCAAGGCCCAGGTCTGGATCGGCGACGTGGTCACGTTCTGGCCTTTGAGATACGCACCGACGTCGATCACCCGGATGACGTTGTTGGGTCCGGCGTCGCCAAAGGCACCGGTATCGGAGCCGGGGTCGCCGATGTAGATCTTGTCGTCGAAGGGATTGTCGGGGGTCTCGCCGTTGTCGACAGTCGTGAACTGGGGGGCACCCCCGATGATCCCGGGGCTGGCATTCGGCCCGCCGCCCTGGAGGACCGTGCTCATGTCCCAGGTGGTCCATCGGTCGGGACCACCCGGCGTCAGGCTCGGGCGGAGCAGGATCACGCGCCCGGCTCCGAGGTCGGTGGCGTAGATGTACTGCTGCCCGTCCTGGCCCACGACCGTGTCGATCCCGTGCGGGCCGGTCTCTAGGTTCTCCTTCAGACCCTTCGACTGGGCGACGCCCAGGATCTCGGGCGGGACCTTATGGACGATCAGTGTGCCGGAGTCAGAGTCGAGGCTGCCGTTCGTCGTCCCGTTTGGGTTCCTCGTGGTGTCGAGCTGAAGCAGAAGGCCGTCGTCGGGGTCGCTGACCCAGACACTTCCGCTCCGATCGACCGACACGCCGTGGAAGTCGCCAACGAGGTGCGGATAGCCGAGTGCTCGGAGTTCATTCGCGAGGTCATAGACGACGAGCTGGCCGGTGGCGAGGTCGAAATAGCTAACCTCGCCGCGCCCCGAGAATCCGAGGTCTTGCCCCGCCATGATCCCGTTCGGCCTCTGCGTGAACCAGACCCGAGGCGTGAGGTGAGACTCGAAGTCGAAGAAGATTCCGTGCGGGTCGGTTCCCAGGTCGACGTTCGGCAGGTTCTGAAGGTTGTAGACCTTCGCTGTGTCGGTCGCCGGGTCAAATTGGATGATCCGATTACCGCCGTTGGGCTCGGGGTCGGTCGACGTCCCGGTCATGGGATCGATGTTGAGTTCGCCGCCCCGGAGCGCCACCCAGATCGTCTGGGTCGTCCGGTCAAACGAGATCGTCCAGTCGTGCTCGGGCAAGTTCTGGCCGGGGGGCGAGTTTGGGAAGAGCTGGCTGATCTGGCTCAGGTCGTACGTCGTCGAGTAGACCGGGGTCGCAGGGGCAGAGGTAGGAGTGCCGGCGACAACAGTGAAGGGTGCCGTGGTGAATGTCGCGGTGTTCCCGGTGCTGTCTTTCGCCAGGACAGTGACAGTATGTGAGCCCACGCCGAGGTCGATCGGCACGGTCAGGCCCGTCTGCCCCGAGGTGCCGGTTGTCCCAAGCGGGATTGTGCCCGAGGTCGCGCCGGGGGCAAGCAAGGCACCGTCGACCGAGACGAGCGAGACCGTGACCGTGTTGCCCGTGGCGACGGCCTGGTCGGTCACGGAGATCGCGATCAGGGGACGGGTGCTCGACACCGGGGCCTGATTGGGTCCGGTGCCGGTGAAGATCGCCTGCGCGATGGCGGTGCCGCTCAGGCCGCTCGCGAGCAGGCGACGGTCTTCCAGGCCCTCCTGGAAGGGCCGATGACTACGATCCGTTCGTTTTTCGATCGAAAAGAGCCTGCGTGACGACATGGCTCGGCATCCTCTTTGTATTGGTTCCGCGACGTGACGGTCATCGTGTTCAAGGCGGCGGGAGGGGCATTCAGGCCCGGTTCCGCTCACCGTTTCTTCGCCGAGACGTTTGTCCGGACGTGTGGGGAAAGGCCCGAGGCGAGTGCCGCGTCGACCGCGTGCGGGCTGAGCACGACGTATGCGGGGGTGGCCGCCTTTGTAGCCTTCGACTTGTGGCGATCGGTGTAGGTAACGGGGGTCAGAGGTCCGAGGTTCGTGACATAAGTGCCCACGAGGTGGTTCCCGAACGAATCCGAAAGGCCGGCCCCAAAGACGACCAGTTGGGTCGTCTGCCGGAACGGCAGGGTACGCGCCAGGAAGAGCGTGACGGTATGGGCCGTCTGGTTGTAAATCGCCTGCGTGATCGGGATCGGTTGAAGGCTCAACCCCTTCGATCGTCGGACCCGGACATATTGGGCGAGTTGATAGTTGGTCGCGGTGTCCGCCTGGAAGACGTTCATCGCCTCGCTGAACGTGAGGACAAGTTGATGGATGCCCTGCCTGGTGGCGAGGAACGTTGTGGGTGCCACCGTCGGCGGGGTGAAATTCCCCGGCAGGACGTTCACTCGGAAGGTGCCGACCGCGGTATTGCCCGACTTGTCGGTGGAGACCGCCGTCACGATCGTCGACCCGACCGCGAACAGCGAGCCGCTCGCGGGCGAAAGCGTCAGCGGGTCGTTGAGGTCGACTCTGTCGCTCGCCACGATCAACGGGAACGTCACGAATGCCCCTGCGGGGCTCGTCGCCGTGACCGTCAGGTCTTGGATGCCCACGAAGACCGGAGGGGTGTGGTCAACGACCCACGAGGTCGTCAGTGGGCTCCCGCCCGTGTTGCCGACCAGGTCGCGGAACCTGGCGGTGACGACGAGTTTGAACGTCCCTTCGTCGCCCGTCAGCGGTCCCAGGCCCGTCACCTGGAACGACGTGGGCGAGGTCGGGATCACGTTCACGCCGTTGAGCGCGATCAATTCACCATCGCGGGTCAGGGACAGATCATCGACGCCGAGGGTCGTCGTGTCGATCGGCTTTGAGAGGGAGACCGTCACGTTCGGGACCGCCGTCCCGCGCGGACTGACGATCGCCGAGAATCTGGTCACAGCGGCGGGGGTGGTGTCGATCACGAACGTGGCCGAGGCCGTGCCAATGCCGTTGTTGCCGATGGCGTCCCTGATCGAGGCTGCGTTGACCGTCAGGACGTACGCCCCCGAGGTTGGCGTGCCGAGATGCGACGTCAAGGTGCTCAGCCCGCTGATCCGATAGGTCGACCCCGAGACGAGAGTCACGCCGATGAGCGACGGGTCGATCGCAAGGTTCTCGCCGTTAAGTGCGAGCGTGAGGTCAGAGGCATGGAACGTCGCGAGGTCGATCGGCTTGGAGAAGGTGACGTCGACCGTCGAGACCGCCGTATTCCTCGGACTGGGCGAGACGGGGCCGATCGAGAGAATGGTGGGCCGACTCGTGTCGATGACGAAGCTCGTCGCGGCCGAGCCCGACCCCGAGTTACCCGCGAGGTCGCGGACCGAGGTGGTCGAGATCGAGAGGACGTAATTCCCCTGGACCGGCATGCCGCCGGATGCGGTGAGGGTGTCGAGCCCGGAGACCCGATAGGTCGAGCCCGTCACGAGGGAGAACGTGACGCCGGCTCCGACCGTCAGGGCCTGGTCGTTGTGGGTGAGTGTGAGGGCTGAGGCGTTGAACGTCGCGAGGTCGATTGGCTTGGAGAAGGTGACATCGACCGTCGAGACGGCCGTGTTCCTCGGGCTGGGAGAGACGGGGCCGACCGATACGATCGAGGGCCGGGTGGTGTCGATCACGAAACTTGTCGCGTCCGATCCGAGCCCGGTGTTGCCCGCGAGGTCGCGGACCGGGGCGGTCGAGATCGAGAGGACGTAATTCCCCTGGATCGGCATGCCGCCGGATGCGGTGAGGGTGTCGAGCCCGGAGACCCGATAGGTTGAACCCGATACGAGGGAGAACGTGACGCCGGCCCCGACCGTCAGGGCTTGGCCGTTGAGAGTGAGTGTGAGGTCGGAGGCGTTGAACGTGGCGAGGTCGATTGGCTTGGAGAAGGTGACGTCGACCGTCGAGACGGCCATGTTCCTCGGGCTGGGAGATACAGAGCCGACATGAGTCAAGACCGGATGGCTCGTGGAGATGACGACGGTGATGGGGTCGCTCTCGGGGCCGACGTTGCCAGCGAAGTCGACCTGTCGGGCAGTATACCGATAGGTTCCGTCGAGGACCGGTTGCGGCTCGATGAGTGTCACTGTGCCTGCGACCGAGACCCGGATCGAAGCGACGACCTGACCGTCACGGAGGAGCTGCGCGATCGATTTCGCGGCAACCCCGAAGAGATCGAAGGCCGGGGTCTGATCCGAGGTGATCCCATCGGAATGGCTGCTGCCGGTGTCGCTGGCCGCCTGGAGCTGGACCGGCGTCTTCGCGGGCAAGGCCGTGACGATCGTGACCGTGAAGGCCGCGCTCACCCCGCCGATGGTCCCGGCAAGATCAGTGGCGGTCGCGGTGTAGTGATAGGTGCCGGCGGTCAGGGCCGTCGTCGCGCCGACGGGGAACGACCACTGGCCCGAACCGTCGGCGATCGCGGTCCCGAGCACGGCATTCGCGTCCTGGTCCGAGATCGTGACGGTGGAGTTGGCCTCGGCGGTGCCAGAGAGGCTGAACGACGTGGCGTTCGTGACGCCGTCGCCCGCGATGCCAGTGTCGGGGGTGATCGAGGCAATGCCGGGGGCAGGGGGCGTGTGGGTGTCGACGACGACGGTGAAGGTCAGGCTGGCCGCGCCCGTGGTCCCGGCGAGGTTGGTGGCGGTCGCCGCGAAGTGGTAGGTCCCGCTTGTCAGTGGCGTGACGGAGCCGATCGGCAACGACCAGCGGCCCGAGCTGTCGGCAGTGGCCGTCCCGATCGGTGCCTGGGTAGTCGGGTCGCTCACGGTGATGGTGGAGTTGGCCTCGGCCGTCCCGGAGAGGGTGAATGTTGAGGCGCTGGTGACGCCGTCGCTGGGTGTGCCGGTGTCGGGGGTGATCGAGGCGATAACCGGGGCGGGGGGCGTGTGGGTGTCGACGACAATGGTTAAGGCCGGGCTCGCGGCCCCGGTGGTCCCGGCAAGGTCAGTGGCGGTCGCCCTGAAGTGATACGTCCCGCTGGTCAGCGGCGTGTTATTGCCGAATGGGATCGCCCAACCTCCGCCGGAGTCCGCGGTCGCCGAGCCGATCGCGGTGCCGGTGTCGGCGTTCCTGAGTGTGACCAGGCTGTTGGCTTCGGCACTGCCCCGGAAGGTCGGGGTGGTCGCGTTCGTGATGCCATCGCCCGCGATGCCGGTGTCGGGGGTGATCGAGGTGATGGCCGGGGCGGGGGGCGTGTGGGTGTCGACGACGACGGTGAAGGTCGGGCTGGGCGGGCTCGTGGTCCCGGCGAGGTCGGTGGCGGTCGCCGAGTAGACATAGGTGCCGCTAGCTAGCGGCGTGACGCCTCCGATGGGCAACGACCAGGTCCCCGTCCCGCTCGCGGTGACGGTGCCGACGACCGCGCCAGTGGCCTGAAGCGTGATCGTGACGGTTGCGTTGGCCTCGGCCGTCCCGGAAAGGGTGAACGACGTGGCGTTCGTGACGCCGTCGCCCGCGATGCCGGTGTCGGGGGTGATCGAGGCAATGGCCGGGGCGGGGGGCGTGTGGGTGTCGATGACGACGGTGAAGGCCGGGCTGGCAGACCCGGTGGTCCCGGCAAGGTCGGTGGCGGTCGCCTTGAAATGATACGTCCCGCTCGCCAGGGCGGTCGTCGATCCGATCGGGAGCGACCAGTGGCCGGAGCCGTCGGCAATCGCGGTGCCGAGGAGGGCGTGGGTGTCGTTGTCGACGACGGCGACGGCGGAGCCAACCTCGGCGGTGCCCGTGAGGGCGAAGGTGCCGACGTTGGTGATGCCATCGCCGGGGGTGCCGTTGTCGGGTGAGATGCCGTTGATGGCGGGTGCGTGGGGCGTGTGGGTGTCGACGACGACCGTGAAGAGATTGCTCGGATCGCTGATCGATCCAAGGGCATCGGTGGCGGTCGCGGTGAGGTGGTAAGTCCCGTCGGCCAGTGGAGCGGCGATAGTGCCGATCGGCAGCGACCAATGGCCCGTGTTGTCGACGGTGACGACAGGGCTCAGGTTCGTATTGGTGTCGACATTGCGGACCGTGATGGTGGCCCCAACTGCGGCCGTCCCGCTCAGCACGATCACGTTGGCCGACGTGACGCCATCGGCCGCGATCCCCGTATCCGGCGAGATGCCCGTCATGAGCGGGGTGCCGGCGGGGTTGGAGTCGACCGTGACGGTGAAGACCGCGCTGGCGAGGCTCGACGTCCCTGCCAGGTCGGTGGCGGTGGCGGCGAACGGATAGATGCCGTCGGGCAGGGCGGGGGTCGGGAATGTCCAATGCCCCTGGGCGTCGGCCGTGACGGTGCCGATGACGGTGGCCGGGTTCGTGTTTTGGCGACGGATCGTCACCAGGCTATTGGCCTCGGCTGTCCCGTTGAGCGTGATCGTCGGGGAGTTGGTGAGGTTCTGACCCGCCGCGCCGGTGTTCGGCGAGAAGCTCGTAATCACGGGCGAGGCAGGCGTATTCGTGTCGATGACGACGGTCGACGTGCCGGGACCGCTGACGTTGCCGGCGAGGTCGGTCGCGGTGACGGAGTAGTGGTGGGTGCCGTCGGGCAAGTTCGACAGGACCAGCAGCCAACCCTTTGACCCATTGGGCGGGGCCGAGCCGTTGAAGAGGGTCGCGTTACCGGCCGAGACCGTGCCGACGAGGGTGTTGGTGTCGGTATCTGTGACGCGGACGGTGCTGCCAGACTCGGCCGATCCGAAGAGGGTCAGCGACCTGACGTTGGTAACGCCGTCGCCCGGCGTACCGTTATCCGGCGAGATGCCTGTGATGACGGGGGTGACAGGAGCGACGGTGTCGATGACGACGACGGTGGTGCTCGCGGAGCTGGTGTTACCGGCGAGGTCGGTGGCGGTGATGGAATAGTGGTGAGAACCGTCGGACAGT
>JANXSY010000118.1 GCA_025356435.1 Isosphaeraceae bacterium
CGCTCGTCAGCAGCGACACCGCGATCCCGCTCCCCGAGGACCCGTTCTTGAGCGCCTGGAGCCCCGCCGCGTTTGAGGCCGGGTCGATCGCACGGCCGAGGATGTCTTGGTACAGGGCGGATAGATAACCCGCGTTGGTGTTGTTCCCGAAGTGGACGAAGTATTCTTGCGAACCGTAGAGCGATGCTTCGAGCTTCTGGATTGTCCCGCCCGACCTCAAGAACGCGATGCCTTGGGTCAGGCCCGTCCCTTCGGGAGCGCGACGTAGGACCGTCGCATAAGCCTGATTCACGAGCGTGGCGCGGTATTCGTCGTTGCTCTGGAGGGCCTGGACGGTCTGCGTGGTCGACTGGCCGCCGTTCAACAGGGCGCGAACGGCCGCTAGCCCCCCGGCGTCGCCGGGCCGACCGAGCAGGTCGACATACGCCTGCGCCCCCCACTGATTGATGACGACGTCGGAGCCGTGGGCGTTCTGATAATACTCGGGCGAAGCGGCGAGGATCGAGATCAAGTCTTCGTCCCGACCCCCGTTGGAGAGGATGCTCACCATATTGGTCAGCGTCGCCGAGTCGGGAGATCGCTTCAAGAGGCCCTGGAAGAGGCTCGTCGCGGTCGCGGTGAACCCTTCCTGGCTCTGAAGGATGATGTAGACGACCGTCTGGGGCGCTGCACCGGAGTTCAGGAACGAGAGGTATTTCGCCTGGCCGTTCGGGTCGATCGGGCGATGGAGGAGGTCTGGATAGATGGCGACGAGGAATGACGTGTTCGTCCCGCCGTGCAAGGCAAAATACTCGCCCGAACCCGCGAGGATCGACCGGAGTTGCTCATCGGTGTGATTCAGGAGATAGTTTGCGCCGATGGTCAGTGCGCTGGCCTCGGGCGTCCGATGGAGAAGCGTCTGGTAGGCCGTCCGCACGACGTTCTGACGATACTCCGCCGTCGTGAGGATGCCAGTGACGACCTGGCTACGTCCGTTCGGCTGGGTGGCCACCGCCGTCCATGTGTCAAATGCCAACTGATCGGCGGGCCGGCCGAGGAGGTCGATGTAGAGCTGATTGACAAAGGCGGCGGCCGGAGTCGCGCGGCCGGAGGTGTCGATCACGAGCGTCGGCGTCATCGGGGCCGACATCGCGCTCGTGTTGCCCGCGATATCGGTCTCGTTCGCCGTTATCTGATAGCGGCCGTCGCCGAGTGTATTTGACTGGAGCGCATACTGGCCGACGAACTGGACCGGCCCCTGCGCGACCGGCTGGCCGTTGGCGAAGAGCTGGACCGTGTCGTTAATTTCGCCCGAGCCGAAGAACTGCGGAGTGGTCGCCCGGGTGAATCGATCGGTGCTGGAGAATCCAGTGTCGGACGAGGGGAAGAGGATCGGAACCCCTGGGGCCGGGGCAGAAGTCTTGATGACGAGCGTGGGGGAAAGCGGGGCCGAGGCGCTGCTAAAGATCCCCGAGCCGTCGGTCTGCACGACCGTGACGGTATAGGACCCGTCGGCGAGCGGGGCCAGAGAGTTATCGGGGCGGATCGTCCCGATCTGGATCGAATAGTTCCCCGAGTTGTCAGCCTTGCCCTGGCCAACGATGACGCCGTTGGCCGTCACTAGGATGTTCGCGTTCGAGAGCGCGGTGCCCTGGATCACGGGTGTGGAGACGTTGGTGATGTGGTCGGAGTTCGAGACTCCCGAGTCGCTCGACGCCGCGAGCGTCGGCGCGGGCGGGGCGGAGAGCGTCGAAGAGGCGAGGCCGATCACGGTGGTCGAGCCGGTGCCGATCGTGCCGATCTTCGTCGCGGTACCGCTTGAGAGATTGACGGTGAAGAGCGCGGGAAGCTGGCCCGGGACTGCCAGCGTCGCGTAGGCGACGTTCGTCGACCCGATGATGTCGAAGCCGACTGTGTCCGTGATATTCACGCCGAGCAGGCCGACCGTCACGAGCTGGCCCGAATTGGGAGAGGTGGGGAATCCTCCCGCAGACCCGAGTCGGACCAGGATATCGAGCGCCGGGTCAATCCCGTAAACGGTCGTCGAAGACGCGCCGGGCGCATTGTTCGTATGAGAGATCGCGACGAGGTCTGGCGAGGCGGCCATGTTCGGATCGCCCGTCGCGTAGGTGAACATCGCGTCGGTTTGCAGGACGGCCCCCGTCGTCGGGCTCAGACGCAGGTTCTGCCCCGAGTCGTCGGCGAGTCGGACGATGTCGGTGACCGGGTTGGTGCTGATCGAGAACCGAGATCCGACGATCGTCGGCGTGAACGCCGTCTGCGAGATGGCGGTCGCTAAGCCCGTGGTCAGCTTGATCGAATAGAGATGGCTGCTGTTCCCGAGGCCCACCAACGCACCCGTCGAGGGGCGGTTGGTGATCGAGACGATCGACTCGCCTGTCGGCAGCCCGGTGATCGGGATCGTATTCTGGATCGTCGCCGGGGTCGAGCTATCGAAGGTGATGAGGCTATTGGAATTCGTGAGCCCGATCAGGGTCGTCAACAGCGCACGCGATTCGAGCCCTTCCACGTTGGGCCGGCTCGACCTGCGACGCCCACATCCGACCATCCGGGCGTCTTGACTCGTCCTGAAACCGAGATCGCGAGAGCGGTGTGACATCGTGTATCTCCTGGTGCGGCGGTCCCCGAGTTCGTCAGCGGTGAATCGGGTTTGTTCCGAGCCAAGAATACCCTAGGTGCATGCAGTTTGCGACCCCCCCCGCCTTCCTGGTTCACGCAAACTGTCGCTTCATGTCATAAGAATCAACCCACCAATCAATGCAAGCAGGCATCCACTCAGTAATCCCAGGGCCTTCCCCCATCGGCGATCAGCGCGTGTCTGACGCTGGAGGCGCATCGCCAGCAGGCCGACGGTCACGAGCACGAGCCCCATTCCGAGGCTAAAGGCCGCCAGTAGGACCAATCCGAGGCCGACCCGACCGACGGCCGTGGCGACGACGAGCAGACCCACCGCATCCCAGCAAGGGACCATTCCCGAGGCGAGACCGAGGCCAAGCAAGCCCGAGGTTGACAGGTCGGGCCGGGGGGCCTCGTCGGGTGCCATTGTGCCGGAATCCCCAAGATGCCGTCCGAGTCGCCAGAGGCCGATGGCCGCTAGCCAGAGACCTGAAGCGCGGAGGACCAGCGTATTCCAGGCCGGGAAGTCGGTGGCCCCCGTGGTCCAAAGGACGACCGCGAGGGCCGCCACGCTCGATAGGTGCCCGACGGTCGCCGCGAGGCCGAGCAAGAGCCCGCGTGACCGCGATCCCCCCGGTCCGAGCGAACCGGCCGCGATCAGGCTCTTGCCATGGCCAGGCTGGATCGAGTGGGCGATCCCGAGAAAAAAGGCGAGTGCGCAGAGTTGCGGCCAGGCCGTCGTTCGCGCCCGGTTGAGGAGGACGGACAGGCCGAACGTGGATCGGGCTCGTTCCCTGGAGACAGCCGGCTCGATAGGAGCCGTTGGTTGCGTCTCGCCCCCCGGACGATACTCCACGCTCACCTGCTTCGTCCGTCGTTCCTCCGCAGGCGAGAGCTGCCAGGTCGGAACCGGCCGGATCATCTCGACATCGCCAAGCGGCGCATCGCCGATGATCTCCACCCCAGCACGCCCGCGAATTGCCAGCCGACTCGTTCCCTCGCTCGCTGCGTAGTTGGAGTCGATCAGCCGAAGCTTGCCCTGCTCGGGAATCTCCGCTCCAACGTGAAAAGTGTAGCGCGGATGATCCTCGACCGTGAGGTCATACCCTTGGAACGTCAGCTCGACGGGCTCGCCATCGACGGTGAGAACGAACCCCCGCGCGTTCAGGGGGCCGGTCTCCGTCCCGTAGCGCGCGAACCAGGCGAGTCGATCGCCCTCGGGCAACGCGCCGATCAGGGCGCGCAAGTCTTGAGTCAGGGTCAGCTCGGAAAGGCTGACCTCGTAGTCGACCCGAATCCGTCCCGGCCAGACCTCGACCTGGATCGATCGATCGACGCGAGCATTGGGAATGTCGTGCGCTCGGGCCGACCCCACCCAGAGAGGGGCAAGCAACGCCAACATCACCCATGTCGGACGGAAACGCATCGGCGTTGACCGCCGTGGTGTGACGGTCTCAATAGAATTTCGTCAAGGCTCGCGTGACGACGTACATCACGAGGTTCCGGCTCACCGGCTTGGCGAGGACGCAGAAGGCTTGCGCTGAGAGAGCTTTGCGGAGCAACTGGTCGTCGAACTCGGCAGAGACCAAGATCATGGGAAGGACGCCCTTGATCTGGCGGAGGATCGCCATTGTTTCAAGGCCGGTCAGACGGGGGAGATGCATATCCATCAGGGCGAGGTGGACATCGTTCTGCTGGACGATGTCGATCGCCTGTTCACCGCTTTCGGCGAGCAGGGTGCGATATCCCGCCGGCTCAAAGATGTCACGAAACGTCTCCCGAACAGCGGGATCGTCGTCGGTGATCAATATCGAGTAGGGATGGTCGAGAGTCATGCAAGCGACGATCTGCGTCAGTTGTTCTGTGACCGATCAATCTTAAGTTGATCAATAGACATGCAACTCCCGGGCCTATCGAAAGATTTTGCAGTCACCGCCTCGAACTTATTGACCCAAGCTTATACTGGATAATAGTTAGCTCCAAATCTAATTCGACCTCGTGTGGGTTTGCTATTCGACCGATCTCGACGTGTGGAGTCGAAATGGCAGTCAACGACGGAGGGGAGTGGCGGTCGTTTTGGCACCGTCGCCGGTGGATCGGGCGAGGCGACCCATGAGTCCGGTCGAAGATCCCCACCGACGGCCGGGGTCGAAAGCGTCGTTCGAGGCGAGTTCGGACGGGTTCGGGATGATGTCGCTGAAGATATAGCGTTCGAGGAGATCGCCCGACTTGGCGCTCGCTTCGACCACCGTCGGGAAACAAGTCTCGACATCGACGAACACGATCCAGCGCTCCCCCTTTGGCGTCTCTCGGGTCAACTTGTAGCAGGGTCGGCCGACGAGCGCGGGGGTCTCGATCCCCTCGTAGGCATTCCGCGACGCCAGGTCGGCGGAGGCCATGTCGCGTTCGATCTGGAGGAGGATCGTGTCAAAGCCCGCCTCCGTGATCGGGTGGCGGCTGTTCCGCATCACGAGCGGATTATTGGGGGAGAGCGAGAGGGTCGGTACGGGGATGAGCGAATTCGCCGTGTGGACGTACATCATCCCGCTCGGGTCGTTCGAGGAAAAGATGACTTCACGCCCCTTGTGTGCTCCGGAGGGCCATTCGAGCCGGATGGCTTTAGGCTCGCGACGGATCGAGAGAAGGACGTCTTCGGCCGGCTGGAGCACGTCGCCAACCCGTTCCTGGCGGTTGATATGGACCTGATAGCTCGACAAGGAGCCGAGCTTGGCCTTCGCCTTCGCGACGACACCTCTTCCGTCGACCGGAGTTTGAGCCTGCGGCTGGTCCTCACGTGCCGTGGCCGAGGCGAGGGGCGTCGAGACCGGCGGCGCAAGGGTCACGGCAAACGGGGGAGCTGCCTCTTCGGTTGGTGCGTAAAGACCGGATCGCGAGGGGCGGGCGCCGGTTCTCACCGTCGTCTTCGCCTTCTCCAAGCCCGACTCGCCGTCCGCCAGTGCCTCGCCCGGCTTGGTCTGAAGGTCAGGCGTCTCGGAGAGCTTGGGCTTGTCGCGAGGTGCCGGCTGGTGGGCCGAAAGATAGGGGTCGTTCGCTGGTTGCAACAGGGGGTCGGACTTCGAAGACCCGAGATGGCGGAGACTGCGAAGCTCAGAGCATCCCATCATGCTCGCGGCGATAAGGCCGAGGCCGAGGATGTGGGGCATCCCAATACGAATCATTGAAATCGAATCGCGATCCTTCGCCAGTCGCATTGTGGATGGTCCCCCCCAGGGGAGTGGCCGAGTTCCCCGGCGCGGGGAAAAGTCGACCAAACAGTTATCAGAATTGAGTGAGTCGCACAAGGGAACTCGCGCCCTCGGCCAGCCTCAGCCCGCCACGTTCTCGGGCTCGCCTCGGAAGGTGAACCCTTTGATCGCTTCGAGGTCCGAAAGTAAGCACGGCTGCTTATATTGTTCGACGGTTCCCCCGCTGTGGGCGAGCCGTCGTTGCTGGAAATCGGCCCACGAGCCCGCAGGGAGTCGGCGTATGCGAATCGGGTTGAGTCTGAGGGTCTCGCGGCGGTTTTCGTATTCGAGATTGACTTTGCTGAGTTCGGCCTCGACTCGACCTTCCAGTTGGCCTTGGACCCCCTCGCCTCGCAGGTCGGCCTCCTCGATCAACATGCTGTAATACGGAGGCTCGCCCCACGTCGGCAGCAGGATGAACGACGTGAGCTTGAGTCCCATCGACGTCTGTGCGGCGTTGACGGCGGCGACGACCTGGAATTCCGAAAGCTTCTCCCCCGCCATGCTGGAGAAGTGCGCCCCTTTGTTGAGGAAAATCAGGAGCGGGGCACGGCCGTGGAAGCCGACGCACTCGACGAGATCATGGATGTGGTAGCGATAGAGGCCGCCGCCCGTGGTCGGCAGGATGAAATACCGTCGGCCTTCGATCAGTTCGGTCGCCTCGACGGTCTCGGGCTGTTCGGCGTCCCCCTGCTCTTCGGGGATGAACTCAAAGTAATGGTGCTGGATGTCAAGGACGCCGGCCGGAGTGTTGTCTTCGATCGGGATCGTGAATCGGCCCTCGGACGCGATCAACCCGATGTCGCGAATCGGCTTGTCGCCGAAGAACTCGGGATAGCTACGAAGGTAGGCCCCCATCGTGCCGCCGGTCCAGTTGGCGACGAATTGGAGGTCGGGCCAGTAGTCGCGCGGCAGGAGTCTCCCGGTCCGCTCGACGATCGCTTCGAGCCGCCTCGAGGCGCGTCGGCGAGGGCGACGAGTGCGGAGATGGATCGCGTCCCGGACCTCGCGCGGGATCGACCATTTCGGGTCGATCGTGCCGTCGCGGATGTCGCGGATCAGCGTCTCTTTCTCGCGGTCGCCGAGCCGGGCGATGGCGAGGATCGTGCTTGGGTTAGCGGCGATGATCGTGCCGAGGTCTCGATGGACCGAGTTGCGGAGCGCGACGTAATACTTCGACTCGATGTCCTTGATCCGCGACGCGGCGGCGGGCATGCAATAGGTCATCCGCACGAGCGGATTCTGCATGTGCGAGGTCAGCCCCGTGATCGCCCCGCACGGGATTCCAGCCGAGGTGTAGTTCTCGCGCCAGTCGCTCGCGAGCTGAAGGATTGGCTTCATCCCACGCTCGAGCATTCCGGGGTGGGCGTCGAACGCCGTGATTCCCCAGATTAACCAACCGGTGCGATAGTCGTTGAGGGATTCGCGAGTGATCGGGATCGTCTTGGGCCGGTTGGTCGTCCCGGAGGTCATCGCGAACATCAGCACTTCGGTGCCGCGACCGAAGAGGGCGTTTGTCTCACCTTGCCGCACGCGGTCGATGTATGGCTCATGTTCGGTATAGCCTCGAATCGGCACGCGGCGGCGAAAATCTTCCGGCGAGCGGATCTCGTCGAAGTGATGATCTCGGCCGAACTGGCTGTCGGCGTGGCGTGCGATCCGGCGCAGAAGAAGTTGACGTTGTACGTCCCCCGCGCGATGGGTCTGGGCGAGGAACGCCCGGGCCAATCGCCTGGAACGCTGGATCAGCGGGAACCCCGCGTATTTGCGGATGAGATAGAGCATCGTGTTCGGCGATCCGTCGTCGATCGACCGACCCAGTCGGCGGCTGACGCCGAAGGGTCGATCAGTGGGAGAGGGCGTTGTCGGCGACGGTCACGGCATGGATCGCGACCGGTGAAGATGTGTAGTTTGGATTCGTCGGGGCCGAGGCTTCGAGGTCGATCCCGGATGACATCCCACTCAAGGCCGACTTCGCCGTGATCCGAGGGGCCGACTTGAGGAAGAATGCGGTGATCCGATCGAAATACTCCTGCCCGGCAGCTTCGCGGCAGCGATTGTGCTTGGCCTTCGGCACGAGCCACATTTCCTTGGGTTCGCCCGCCAGGTCAAACAAGGTCTCGGCGATCTTGGGGCCGATATAGGCATCTTTTTCGCCGTGGATCATGAAGAGCGGGCGGGGAGCAAGCCGCGCGGTGGCTCGTTCCACGTTGGGGAACCGGCACTTGAGTCGGACCTGCGACCGCTTCCGGGCGGCCCAGCCGAGGAACTCAAAGATGCAACGCGGCATCTTGGCCCAGATCGTCCTAGAATCGACGTAAATGGTCGCCCATCGCATGATGTAGGCGATCATCGTTCCCTGGGTGGGGAAAGCGCCATCGGTGGCGACGCCCCAGACGCTCGGATCTTTGCCGCCGACGCAGAGGGCCGTCGCGCCGCCCCGGCTCACGCCAAACAGGCCGACGCCAGCCGGGTCATGGTCGGGACGGGAACGCAGATACGTCAACGCGCCTCGGAGGTCGTGAAGTTCGTGGTTCGTGACCCACTGGAGCGGCTTGTATGACGGTTCGGAGTCGCTCTTGCCGTGGCTCCGGTAGTCGAAACTGAACAGGTCAAAGCCCAAGGCGCGGAGATGACCCACATAGGCCAGCGCACTCCAACGGTCGCCAAGGTATTCGTGTGAAAAGACGATCACCCCGAGCCGGCGAGCGGCCGTCGTCTTGAAATAGACGCCGGCCAAAGTCAGGCCGTCGCGGGTCGAAAACCGGACGTCCTCGCCGTCCGTCGTCGGTGTGACGCGGAGCGGGAGGAACAGCGGCTTCTCTTCGAAAACGCGGCCTACGATCGCCGTATAGCGCAAATGGATATAGAGCAGGAAGGCGGTGATTGCCGTCAGCAGGATACCGACCGGCAGGAGGGACCAGAGGAGGACGGTAGACACGAGTAGACTCCGGTGTCGTCGGCGGTGATGGTCTCGGGTGCCTGACTTGACCGTGGCTTTCGGCAACGATAATAAACAACGCGGTCAGATGAGTTTACCACTCAGCCCGCAAAGCGACGGATCACCAGCGAAATGTTCTGCCCGCCGAACCCGAAACTGTTCGAAAGGGTGACGTCGACCTTCTTCTCACGGGCGACGTGCGGGATATAGTCGAGGTCGCAGTCGGGGCCGGGGTTGTCAAGGTTGACGGTCGGCGGCATCACGCCATCGCGGATCGTCAGCAGGCAAACGATCGCCTCGACAGACCCGGCGGCGGCGATGAGATGACCCATCATACTCTTCGTGCTGGACACCGGCACCTTGTATGCCGCGTCGCCGAACGTTTTCTTGATAGCGAGCGTCTCGACCGAGTCATTGACCGAAGTGCTGGTGCCGTGGGCATTTATGTAGTCGACATCTTCGGGGGAGATTCCAGCGTCCGCGATGGCTTCTTTCATGCAAGCGATGCCGCCGCGTCCCTCTTCGTGGGTGTCGGTCAGGCGGAAGGCGTCTGCGGTCGACCCGTAGCCCGCAACCTCACCATAGATTGTCGCGCCTCGGGCCTTCGCGTGTTCGAGTTCTTCGAGGATGAGCATCCCTGCGCCCTCTCCGAGGATAAACCCGTCACGGTCGCGGTCGAACGGCCGGCTGGCTCGGGTTGGCTCGTCGTTGCGAGTCGAGAGCGCGGTGAGGAGATTAAATCCGGTCACCCCGAACGGATGGATCATGCTATGGGTGCCGCCCGAAAGCATGACGTCGGCGTCGCCCCGTCGGACGATCTCGACGGCCTCGCCGATCGCCTGTGAGCTGGCCGCGCACGCGGTGAGGCAGTTCGCGTTCGGGCCGCGAGCGCCGAAGATCCCGGCGAGATGCCCGGCGGGCGTCCCGGGCTCTTGCTCGGCCTCGTGAATCGCGTGGAGCGTTTTGACGCCTTCCCGCGTGAATTCGGAGGTCGTGACTTTGCCGACACCCTTCGAGGCGTGGTGGAGAAGCTTGACGAAACGCGGGAAATCTTGCTGCCCCTCGCCCGAGCCGAGATAGATGCCGAAGCGTGAGCGATCGAGCTTCGTATGCTCAGCGAGCCCGGAATGCGTCATCGCCATCGTGGCGGCGGCGATAGCAAATTTGGTGTTCCGGCAGTATTCAACCCAGCGATCGGCGTCGTCGGTGTAATCGGCGAGGTTGAAGCCCCTCGCCTCAGCGGCAATCCGGGTTGGGAACGACTCGGCGTCGAAGAGCGTGATCGGGCCGACGCCGCTCTTGTTTGCGAGCAGCGAGGTCCAGGTCGATTCCAAGTCACGACCGAGGGGAGTGACCATGCCCATGCCCGTGACGACGACTCGGCGTTGCATGTGCATTAGTCCTGAAAGGCGGGAGGGCAATCGGGGGCGACCGGTCCGGGCGTCACCCAACCGTGGATTCGCCGCGCACGACCAGGGCAGCAGCCTGGCCGTGGCGAGTCAGGTTGGTATTCACGAAGATACGATTGTCGATGCGACGAGGTTTCGTCCGCACGATATCGAGTTGGCAGGAGGGGTCGGGATCGTCGCAGTTGATTGTCGGGGGAATCAAGCCCTGGTTGACACCGATCAGGCTCGAAAGCAGCTCAATGGCACCGCAGCCTGAGACGCTATTGCCCATATAACCCTTGAGGGCGGTCACGGGAACTCGCTCAGGTCCGAAGATCCGGCCGAGGGCACGCGACTCGGCGAGGTCGGACTCGATCGTCGCAGCCCCGTGGGCGTTTACATGGCCGATCTCGTTCGGGGCCAGGCCTGCATCCTTGAGCGCGGCACGGATCGCCACCTCGGTGCCGATGCCGTCGGGGTCGAGTCCGCCGCTCGGCCAGGCGTCGCAGCCCGACCCGTAGCCGAGGATCTCCCCGTAAATTTTCGCGCCTCGGGCTTTAGCGTGCTCGTATTCCTCAAGAATGAGGATACCCGCCCCCTCGCCAACGACCCAGCCGTCACGCATCGAGTCGAAGGGACGGCAGGCCTGTGACGGGTCTCCGTCCCAGTGCGACATCTGCCCGAGCAGGCTCATGCGGATCAGGCTGATCGGGTGAATCTTGGAGTCGGCCCCGCCGGTGATCATCACGTCGGCCCGACCCTTAGCGATGATCCGCGCGGCTTCGCCGATCGCGATGTTTGACGCGGCTTCAGCCTGGGTGATCGTATTGCTCGGCCCCTGGCAGTCGAGAAGGATCGAGATGTGACAGGCAAGCATATTCGGGAGATATTTCAGCAGCCAGATCGGGGGGATCTGCTTGATTCCTTCGCGACCGTAGATGTCGTAGTCGAACGTGTCGTCGTCGTGCGTGGCGAGATTGATCGCCGGTGCCAATTCGTCGAGTTCGGTCGAGATCAGGCCCGCGCCGAGGTCAACGCCGAACCGCGTGGGGTCGATACCGCCGTCGGCCAGCCCCGAGTCGGCGAAAGCCAACTCAGCGGCGGCGACCGCGAGCTGGATATCTCGGGCCATATACTTCAGGCTTTTGGCGAGAGCCTTCTTATGTTTCGGCAGGGCGTGGGCCTTGGGGTCGAAGCCGAAGACCTCTCCCGCCGCGTCGATCGGCAGGCCCTGGACGGAAAATGCCTTCAACCGGCCGACCGCACCTCGTCCGGCGGCCAGGGACGACCAGACGGCGGTCGCGCCGATGCCGATCGGTGAGATCAAGCCCTGCCCGGTTATGACCACGCGGCGTTCGGAACGAAGCATGAGGGACGCGTCCAACTCCACGAGGTCGAGCCCACACGACGCAATAGGATACGATCGGCCGTTTTGTTCGCCAATCCGATCAATCGATCAGGCAGACGGCGGCGTTTCCGGAAGGCCGTTTAACCTCGCCTGAGACTCCGCGTCGGCGAGTTTCGCTCGTTCCTGCGCCTTGGCGAGGTCGAGGACACCGAGTAACTGTTGCGTGAACACGAAGTTCTTTGGGCCGAAAATCTGGTTCGCCCGGGTATTGTCGAGGTGGGCGAAGACGATCTCGACGTCGGCCAACAACTCCCCTTCGAGGAACGCCTTAGCCTCTACTACGGCTCCTTCAGCTCGAAGGTCGGTCAACCTGACCTCGTAGATCAGTTGATCGCCGGCGCAGGCAACCCCGAAGAACTCGGCTCGAGGAATCTTAGCCAACACGACCTTCTCTACGAAGCCTCCCGCCTCTCCTACGAGAATCCCACCCGTCTGGGCAAGGCCCTCAATAATGAGCGAGGCAGGCATCACCGGATAGCCAGTGAAGTGGTCATGAAGATGTTCTTCCGCGAGGGTCAGATTCTTGACCGCCCGGGCGAATTGGCCGCTTCGAAATTCTAGAAACTTGTCGATCCAGATCCAACGCATGGGCGACGCGATGACCTATAGATGGTGAAATTCCGGTCTAGGAAGCCCGACAACATCCGTCCGGACTGGATTTGTCAGTTGTTTTGTCCGAGCCATGGACCCGCGCGGTAATCCATTTGAGGATCCCGCGACGGGGTTGATCTTGGCCCAATCTTGCCCCCCGATAATTTATCGAAGAGCCTATTTATTCAAGCTGAGAGCTTTCCCGAGACGTAATGGACGAGCATGTCGACGGTGTAGAGATCGCCGATCTTTTCGACGTCGGGATTGTCAACGAACTCGCTGAGGTCGGCGTACGGCATCCGGGTCTTCAGCTCGTCAATCCCCTTGGTGGTGAGCTTTCCATCTTTGATCATCTCCGGGTCGGAGACGACATTCTCGGGGAAGAGCTCGCCGCGAGGAATCTTGATGCCGAAATTCCTCTCGAGACGGAAGACGATGTCGAGGAAGTCGATCGACTCGGCACCGAGGTCGCCCTGCAGCGTCGCGTCGTGCCGAATGTCTTCCTCTTCCACACCGAGTGCGTCGACCAGGGTTGCTTGAACCTTTTGATAAATCTCGTCATTCGTCGGCATGACATCCTCGGGATAAAAAGGGGGTCGGGCCACCGACCCTTCGGGGGACCATGTTTCGTCCGCCGCGACGCAGGTCTAGCCTTATATCGTCGGCGAAACCCTTTGGACAACTTCAACCGTGGTTGGACCAGGTGGCGGAGTTCGCCAATGGGCTTTTCTGAATAGAGAGATGGCGAAAACTATCCTGAGGTCTTCTATCTTGCTAAGTCTGCGGCAAGCTTGCAATGTCAGCCAGCCGGCCTTATCGAGATCAGGTTTTCAGCGAAGTCGCCCCGATCTGCTCGACAGCGGCCTTTTCCGGCCCCCGGAGGATGGCGCGGGCACCGACGGAACCCTTGCGGAGTGTACCAAATAGGTCTCGCAGCCCTGACGTTATGAGCGTATCCGTGGCGTGCAGGCTCGGGGCGCGGTCGCGGAGATTGTAGCGGGTGAGGGTGATGCGTCCTTTCACCATCTCCTGCCCTTCGATCGACCCAGACGCCTTGAATGTTGTGTCAGTCTCGCCGTGCGTCACCAGGTCAAGTCGAAGCCGAAGCTGACGACCCGGCTCGACAAAGCTCCCATACTTGATCGTCTTAGCCTGCTTGAGGACGATAACACTGTGTGCGAAATCTTCCATATCGCGGATCAGCCAGGCCCCCGCCTGAGTCAGCGCCTCGAGCATGAGCACCCCCGGCATGACCGGGAAGCCGGGAAAATGGTCGGCTAGATACTCCTCGGCCAGGGAGAGATTCTTGACGGCGACGATCGACTCACCGCGAACCAATTCCGTGATCCGGTCAATCAAGATGAAACGCATGGTAGCCCTCGATGGACGGCGATGGACCCGGGCGTTAGAACGAGGTTAACGTCCTGCGGTCCACGGGAACTCAGACGCAATTCCTGGAGAAGTCCCATATTATAGAGACGCATGGGATCTCTGACAAGCTATTCACCTGCCAGGTCGGGTGAGAGGTTCTCGGCCCGCTTGCACGTTAAAGGGAGTCTACATCCCCAATCGCGCGGGTCAACCTAATCTTCCTGGTTCTCCTCTTTTGACCCTTTTGTTTTTTCGCACGTGTCTGGTTCTTGGCCGAAACGGCGGAAGAATACTACTTTGTCATTTTGGGTTCTCTTATAATGGTACGGCATCGAGAAGGATTCGTCTTTCCTCGGGAACGTTTGGTGATCGCTGCTTCATAGGAGATGCCGGGTGTTTCGACGCGGACAACAGTCGTGGCTTGTTGTTGGCCTCTACTGCCTGTTGACGCTGAGACCCGTCGACGCGGCTGCGGCCCCGATGGCCTGGTCTTCCGACGGCGAATGGATCAGTTACGTCGTTGAGACGCAGGAGAACCCATGCCCCATACCAACGGCCTGGATCTTCGGCCCGTCGGTCGAAAATTCTGCGTTCGTGCCGGCGGCCCGTCCGATCAACGAGGCTCCCGCCTTACGAGTCGCGCGACTCTGGGCGACAGAGCGTTCGTCCAAGACGTCTTTATTGCTGGAGCAGACGACTGGTGTGATCACTCCACCGGGTTGGAGCCTCGATCGTCACTCTTTGGCCTTCGGGAGGATCACGCCGACCGAACTCGGGCGGGGCCGGTTTGAGGTGATCTGCATCGACGGGCCGAACCGGAGGACGCTCTTCAGTCAGCCGATCGACGACTGGAGTACCGACGCTGGCCGGCTCTCGCGGTGGGCCGTCGCGTGGAGCCCGGATGGTCGATTTATCGCGATCCCGCAGATCAAGCCGGCCGGGCTTGCGATCCTTCGGACCGACACGGGTCGCGTCATCAAGACGATTGAGTCGGCATCCCTCCCCGTCTGGGCACCGGACGGGAGTAAGCTCCTCTACATCAGCTCGGGCGACGAAGACCGGCTCGAATGCTTGGAGAGCCACTTCGGGGCGTCGCGACATCTCGCCGACCTCGGCCAGGTCGACGGGCCTCCGCTCTTCTCGCGGGACGGTCAGACGGTCGCGATCCTCACGCGAAAACGAATCGACCGCGGCGCGGCTCCTCCGTTCGAGCAGGTCGACCTCTGGCGAATCCGGGTCGACGACGGCCGCAAAGACCGGATCACGACCCTGGGGACGACAACGCGGGATCAGGTGCTCTCGGCGACCTCGCTCACGCAGGACCGGGACAGCGAAAACCTCTTCTCGACCTTGACTATCGACGGCCAGCCCTCGCAAGTGACGTGGTTTCGCCCTCGCGAGCGTTCGGTCTACAAGAAGTTTCCCGTGCTCGATACCACGCTGCCGATCGAAGACCTCAGCCTTTCCCCCTCGGGCGGAACGCTCGTCCTCCGACTCGGGGGCGCGGGGCCGAAAGGCTTACCCATGTTTTGCGACGTCGACACGATGCAACTTACCCCGCTCACTCCCGATGACGCGAGTCGAGCGGCCTGGACCTCGCGTCTCCTTGGGACGCTCGAAGATCTGCTCCGCGAGGTCCGTCCCAACCCGATCGTCGCCGGCCGGGCCGTGGACCGCCCGGTGGCGTTGCCCATCCCCGGCGAACTCGACGCGAATTCTGATCCCGTGCAGAGGTTACGCCGGTTGGGACGACTCGGCCATATCCTTCGCGAGGCCGAAGGGTATCGGCATCCAGAGGAAATCGACTTCCTCTTCGACTATCTCCGCGAAGATTTTCCGGCCGCGCTCCATGACCTCGAATCGCTGGAAGCTAACGAGGTGAATCCCGAGCGCAGGCTTCGGATGCTCAATCTCCGAGCGCAGGTTGACGTCGGGCTGGGGGAGTTCGAGAAGGCCAAGGGGATATATCAATACCTCAAGACAGACGAACAAAACCGACGCAGGCGGTTGATCGAGAGTACGTCTCGAGGCTTTTTCCTCTCGAACCTGACGATGCCGACCTCGGGTTGGGCCGACTATGCTTTCCGCCGCGTCGAAACGCAGGAACGCGAAGCGGTTAAGGAGGCGGTCAACGGGACGATCGAACCGACCGATCACCGGAACCCCGACAACCCCCTCCCCGGCCTCGGCCTTGATCCCGAGCCTCCGCCCGCGCCCCGTCGGGGCCTCGCCCTGCCCCCCGTGCCACAGGTCAAACTTCGGCCGAGACCGCCGGTGATTCCAGGCAGGCCGGCCGCTCCGTTCTGAGTGGTGAGGTCAGATCACTCGTGGTCGGCTCGGGCCGGGGTCAGTCCGACGCCCGGCGATAAGCCGAGTCGCTTCCGGATCGATCGACGGCCGAGGGTTTTTTGATATGCCTCGTAATCGGCCCGGCTCCTGTCAGCGGCTCTGGCGGCGGCAACCATCACGGCGTCGAAAGACGGTCCGTTCGACCATCGATGCAACTCTTCCGCCCGTCCATGCTCGATCGCCTCGGCTCCCCGGACGTGAGCCCAGGCCGCGATCGACCCGGCGACACGAACGACCTCGCGCAGTTTCGCGGTATCACCACGAAGTCGGCTCAACTTCGATCGATTGGCCTCCGGGATCATCTCCCTGACCCGGCAAGAGCGGCCCCCAACCTCGATCGCTGCGAGGCCACTCTCTGGCTTGTCCAAGACAAGGCGTTCCGCATTGATGATCCGCGAGGCTTCGCCGTCGCCCCACGCTGGTTGGGGAGCTTCGACGCAAACGCGGAGGGCCGAAGGAGAGGCCTCCTTGACGTCGAGCAAGCGAATTCGGTCTTCATCGGTCCCCCCTTTGACGAGGACCAGGAATCGCCTTGTCCCGAGGCTCCCGAGTCCCGCGATCCGGGTCGTGACGTCGAGGACTCTGATCGACCGGTGATGTTCGGATCGTGTCGCGAGCTCCTCGAACGCCTTCACAATCTCGTTACGTTTCTTGGTGCTGACCGACTGTTTCTTGGGGTCGATTTGGATGACGGAGTGCCCCAGCCTTTTCGAGTACTGGGTCTGGGCGGCGAGCAGGGCCTCTCGCGAACTGATGGCCGTCGGGGTGATAAGCTCCCGGATCGCGCCCTGACTGGTGAGGGGGTCGATGACCCCGATCCGTCCCGAAACGGCCGACACGGCGACTTCTTTTCGATAGGCGTCGAGAAACTCAACGACTGTCCCGGCGGCAAGGCTTGTAGGCAGCCGCCACTCCTCGGCTGCCAGAAAGATGCTCGCTGAGCACCGGACCAGGTCGATCCCGCAAGGTGCGACGTAGGCCTCGTCGAAGTCGTTGATCGCGAACCGGCAGTCGCCGGCGTCAGTGAGATACGCCCCGAAGTTTTCGAGATGGAGGTCGCCGCAGATGAGCCCGAGCGGACCGGCGTCAATCGGTTGTAGGCTCGGCCATTCCCTCGCGAACAGATGATTCGTCCCTCGGAAGAAGCCAAAGACGCCCGACGCCATCTGCTCCAGCTTCATCCGAACGAGAGGGCCTTTTCGCCCCTTGTTCGCCTTCATTATTTCTTCGAGAACGACATCGCTGGTCTTCGAACTCATTATCTCGCCTCCACTTTCCTATCGAACTAAAAAACCGACGCCATCACCACCTGGGCGACGCGGATCAGGCTTGCTCGCTCGGCGGGCGTGATCTGACCCCGGCCGATGATCGCTTCGATCGTCTTGACCGAGCTCTCGATGAGAAACAACGACGTTCGGCCGATTTTGAGGGTTGCTCGGTCTGCGATGAGGATCTTGTAAATGTCGCGCAGGGTCCGCGCCTCATCGAGCCCATGCTCCGGCGGGCTGAGCCACTCCGGTTTGACTTCCGCCTGGAGGGCGCTTCGGACGACCCCGTAGATGACCTGGCTGATCGCCTCCGCCTTGGGATAGTCGAGGGTCTCGGGGACATCCTGCGGCGTGTGATAGCACGGATTTTCGCCGGTCGAGAAGAAGAGGAATGGCACCTTTCGCGACCGGAACGGGCCGTAGTCGCTCCGGTCGATCACGAGCAAGTCGGCACCGAGCGTCCCCACGACGAGCGACTTCCCGAGCGTGGCCTGCCTGATCCACTCGCGGCTCGCCGGATAGTGCTCGGTCCCCATGACGAAGACGTGGCGCTCGCAGACGCCGCCCAGGGACCGGCCGATCATGTCTGCGGTGACGAAGAGGACGACCCGATCGAGAGGGACCGGGGAATGCTCCGCGAAGAATCGCGAGCCGATCAGCCCCCGTTCTTCGAGATCAAAGCCGACGATCATGACGCTCCGCTTCGGCCGCTCGGGAGACTCGACGAGGCATCGGGCTACTTCCAGCATCATCGCGACGGCCGAGGCGTTGTCGTCGGCACCGGGGAAGAGGACCCCGTTGCGGACGCCGAGATGGTCGAAGTGCGCGGCGATGATAACCCATTCGTCTTTGAACTTGGGATCGCTCCCAACTAGCCTTGCGCCAACGTTCCGTCCCATCGGCCGGTCGGGATCGCGGTCGGGGAAGTCTTGAACATAGGAGCCGTCGAACAGGGGTTCGAGCCGCAGTCGCTTGAATTCATCGATGAGATACGACCGAGATTTTTCGGCGACGGCCCCCTGCCGCCCACCGAATTCGGCCGACGCCAGGGTCTCGACATGGCGCTTGATCCGCGCGAGTTCGGGCTCGGCGGCGTGCAGTGAGGTCAGGCCGACGAGGACAAGCACGAAAGACCGAAGGACCGTCGCACCCCCTACGCCTCGTCCATCCCGCAAGACCCCATCTCCGAGCCGCTTTTTTTTCGACGCGTTTCGACGCGACGTCGTTTTGTGTGTCATGCTGAAGATTGTCCGGGAAATAGTTCCCTACACGGAGGTGGAACGTGTCTCGCTCGACGATCTACAAGGCGCTCGCCATTGCTATCGCCCTCTTGGGCGTCACCGGAGTCAACCCGGCCAAGGCCCAGGATTGGGGCGACTATTTGCACTGGCCATATAATCCGCCCCAGGTTCCAGCCAACGGTTCCGAATACAAATCCCTCTACGACGGGTTCTACACCTACCCGCGCGAGCAGCGGATCGTTCCCCAGATTCAGGGGCCACTCTACCGCAACTTCTACGGCGGCAAGCGGGTCTTCGGCCACCGCCAACCGGCCGGCGGCGTCCATGGGCTTAACAAGATGAAGTATTACTCCGGTTATCACTTCACCCTCGACGTCTTCTGAGCCCGCGTCGTCCTACCCGATGAAACACCATACGACGCCCTGGCCGCCAAACAAAGGCGGTCGGGGCGTTTTTGGTCGTTCAACCGAGTGAACAGGCGACCTGATAATAGGCGTCGGCCGCCGTCCTGACCTGATCGAGTTCGATCCACTCATCTTTCGTGTGGGCCTGGGCGATATCGCCGGGTCCGAAGACGAAACAAGGCACCCCCGCTTCGCCGAGCGGCCCCGCGTCGGTCCCGAAGGGGACTCCGCCCACGTCCGGCCGCCTACCGGTCGCGAGCGCGATCGCGTCGATCACCGCCTCACGCCACGGCCCCGACTTGCAGCCGGAAGGCGAGAGCGCCGGCATCCGCACCCAGGGAGGCAAGAATTCTACGTCTCCCAGGTCGACATCTCGACTGCGGAGATAGTCTTCGACTCCCTTCGGACAATCAATCAAAACCTCGCCGGGGATAACGCGACGATCGATCTCGATCTGACACCAATCCGGAACGACGTTCACGCTCTGCCCACCTTCGATCCTGCCGACGGATAGCGTTGGGGGACCGAGAACCGCATCCGGGGGCGAGGCAGCCAGGACCTCCGCATACACCTTGAGGTGCCCGACGACCTCCGCCATCCGATAGATGGCGTTCTTGCCGAGCAAGGGCGTCGAGCTATGGCAGGCGACCCCTTTGACCAGGATCTTCCAGCGCACGGCCCCTTTGTGTCGGTCGACGAGGTTCAGCCTCGTCGGCTCGGCCACGATCGCCAGGTCGGCCCGGTGGGCGTAAGTCGCGAGGTCGGATGATCCGAGGTGCGTGAACTCCTCATCCACGGTGCATGCCATGAGCACCGAGGCCGAACCCCGAGGACGCTCCTTCACGAGCCGGGCGAAGGCGAGCAGCATCGCCGTCATCCCGCCTTTGACGTCGCACGAACCGCGACCATAGAGCCGATCGCCGATCACGTCGGGACGGAACGGGTCGATCGTCATCCCTTCGACAGGCACTGTGTCTTGATGGGCGTCGAACAGGAGCGTCTTCGACGACGACGGGGCATCGTATCTTGCGAGGATATTATCCCGGCCCGGCGCGATCGTCCGTCGTTCGACCGAGACCCCGAGGTCGCGCAGCCAGTCCACAAGATAGTCGGACATTCCCCCTTCGAGGAATTCGGATCCGGAGAGGGGGCGGCCCATCGGGTTGACGCTGGGAATCGCCACGAGGTCGGCGAGCAATCGCGTCACGGCATCCAAAACTGCGGCTCCGATTAAGACGAACTCGGTCGATCCTGTCACGGATTGATTTTACCCGCTCCAGTCCCCTCCGTCAGCAACTCCGATCCGAAAACGGGAAGAGACGAGCAATCGCTTCCTCGTCAAACGGAGCACCATACTCGCATCCTTCGAAGGCTTCGACCAACTCGATCGCTTGGCCGTGCTCGTCGCCGTATTGCGCTCTGATAGCATTTCGGTGCCGATCTGCGAGATTGCGGGTCAAGTCGCGAATTCTGGTCTCAAGCCAGGCACGGCGACCCTCGACCGACTCGGGCACGTCGGCAAATCGTCCCATATTCGCCGGGAGCCACTCATAGAACTGGGACTCATGCGAATCGAGCATGGATATCTTCTCTTCCCAGGCCGAAGAGATATCGAGGAGGACTGTCGGCTCGAAGGGATAGGGGCGAAGGAAGTCGTCCGACAAGTAAGCAATCACAGGATCGCGGCGGAGGTGGGGGACGTCCGGGCAGATCGCTGGGACCGTTAGCAGATAGGCGGCATCTTGCACGAGCAGGCTCGTCGCCCGGTGGTCGGGATGATAATCGTTCGGGCGATGCGTCAGCACGAGGTCGGGATGATAGACTCGGATCGAGCGAATCATTTCTTCCCGACGTTCGAGATCGGGTACGAGACGACCGTCGGGGTTGTCCCAGACTTCCGTCTCGATCCCGAAAGGCGCTGCGGCTCGGCGGGCCTCTTCACGTCTCCGCTCGACGAGAGGTGCTCCCCACTCGCGATGGTGTCCCGCCTCGCCGTTCGTGACGGAGAGAAATTTTACCGAGTGTCCGAGGCGTCGGTAGAGCGTTGCAAGGCCCCCAGCACGATATTCCGCATCGTCAGGGTGCGCCCCGACCACGAGAAGTTTGAGATTGTGAGCAATACTCGACATAAAAACTCTCTTTAACTCTTGTTTATGAAGAATGTTATAGAATGAAAATGCGAAGTTGTTTCACTGTGATTGAATCTCCCCGCTTGAACCCGACCGCGAGTCGTTTGGCACGAGTATCGCTTAAGGTTGCGGCTCGCGCCTTTTTTCGGGTCGGAGATCTTTCCCCTTGTTCGGATTGAAGTTTGATCTAGAATCCCACAAATCACATCGGAGGATCGGGCGATTGATAAGTCGGCGATCCTTCCCAACCCTTCGAGTTTGGGGGTCAGGTTCACGATGAGTGAGTCGAGCAGCTCACCGGCCACACTCGTCGCCATCCCAAGCGGAACGGATTTCCGGGATGACGACGAGCCTCCCAGTCCGACAACGCCGAGGTCAAGACGACATCCCGCCTGGTCCGACATCTCCGACGCGGAATGGAATGACTGGCGCTGGCAGGCCCAGCACGCCGTCCGACACGCCAAGCAACTCGTCGAACTCCTCTCCTTCTCGCCCGACGAGATCCGGGCGATCCAGTCGCTCGAAGCTCAGTATAAGTTAGCAATTCCTCCTTACTACTTCTCGCTCATCGACCCCGAAGATCGGCTCGACCCGATCCGGCTCCAGTCTGTCCCCTCTCCGCTCGAACTCCTCGGCGCGGTCGGGGCCGAAGAAGAAGACCCGCTCGACGAGGATAAAGACTCACCCGTCCCCGGCCTGACCCATCGCTATCCTGACCGGGCTTTGCTCGTTACGACGCACGTCTGTACGATGTACTGCCGGTTTTGTACCCGGAAACGCGCGACGATGAAACGCGGAGGCTGGGACTCGGTCTCGCGCGACGATCGACGGATGGTCGAATATATCGCCGGACATCCCGAGATTCACGACGTGATCATCTCGGGCGGAGACCCGCTGACGCTCCCGATCGAGAAGCTCGCGTTCTTCGTCGAGAATCTCACCGCGATCCCCCACCTCGACGTGATCCGTATCGGCACGCGAGTGCCCGTCACCTTGCCGCAACGGCTCGACGACGACGAGGTGGTCGAGTTGCTGGCCGAGTCAGGGAAGATCTGGATTCAGACCCACTTCAACCACCCGCGTGAGGTCACTCCCGAGGCCGATCGGGCCTGCAAGAAGCTGCGGATGGGCGGCATGCCGATCAACAACCATGCTGTCCTGCTCAAAGGCGTCAACGACAGCCTCGAAACCCAGCGTGACCTCTGCCGGGCCTTGCTCCGGATCAAGGTCCGCCCTTACTACCTCTTCCATTGCGACCCAGTCACCGGCGCGGGGCACTTCCGCACTCCCGTCTGGAAGGGGATCGAGATCATCGAAGGGCTGCGCGGGCACATCTCCGGGCTGGGCGTACCGACTTATGTCGTCGATGCACCTCGCGGCGGTGGCAAGATCCCGCTCGGTCCGAACTATCTCCTCTCGGCCTCGAACGACTCGGTCGTCCTCCGAAATTATGAAGGGATGATCATTCATTATCATCCAACTGGCGACGCGCCGGGGCCCGCAAGTTCGGTCGAGACCCAAGGCGTGAGCGCCCTGCTCGAAGGCCAGGCCGAGGTCCTCGTCCCCGAAGGTAATCCTAGGCTACGTCGTCGCGCATTGAAGGCAGCGAAAGCGAACGGCAGCAACGGCAACGGACATCACTCCAACGGCGATGGAGCCTCCCATTGAGGGTTGGAATCGCGTTTGACCTTCTCCCCGCCGGCCCGTCGCGTCACTCGACCGACGGGCCGGACGATGCTTACGAAGAATTCGACAAGCCGGAGACCGTGGAAGCGCTCGCAGATGTGCTCCGTGGCCGAGGTCATGAGATCTCGCTCCTCGGCAACGGTCGTGAATTCATCCGGAGCGTCCTCGACAGTCCGCCCGACCTGGTCTGGAACATGGCCGAGGGGAGCGGCATCGGCCGTTGTCGTGAGGCTCGACTCCCCGCCTTCCTTGAGATGCTCGGCATCCCCTACACGGGGTCCGACCCGCTGACTCTCGCGGCGAGCCTTGATAAAGACGTCGCGAAACAACTGGTCGCTACGCGTGGTGATGTACCTATTCCCGATGGTCACGCCCTACCTCTCGGCTGTGATGACACGACGTTTGAGACGCTGATTACTCCGCTGATCGCCCGGGGATGTGTGCTCCTTAAGCCGACTTTTGAAGGCTCCAGCAAAGGCATCCGGTCGCGATGTCTCGCGATGACTCTCGATGAAGCCTGGGCGACTTACAAGGAACTCTCACAGGCTTATCTCCAGCCTATTCTTATCGAAGAATTCATCGTTGGCGAAGAGGTCACGGTCGGACTCGTCGGCAATGGGGCGGGCCTTGAAGCGATCGGCGCGATGCGGATCGTGCCGAAGCAGGCTGATCCCCTCTTCGTCTACTCGATCGAAGTGAAGCGAGACTGGGCGCTTCGTGTTGACTATGAGACGCCAGCGAAATTGAGTCCCCACGTCATGGCCAGGCTCCTCCACGCCGCGGATGCGTGCTACGAACGGCTCGGTTGTCGCGACCTGGCCCGGATCGACTTCCGAGTCCGCGACGGCATCCCGTATTTCATCGAAGCCAACCCCCTGCCCGGCCTGGCCCCCGTGACGAGCGACCTCGTGATCCTCGCGGCGGGTTACGGTCTTTCGCACGCCGACCTGATCGGACGGATCTTTTCCGCCGCGCTCGGTCGGCTCGGGATGGTCGAGCGATGACGCGAGGGCGGCCCGGCGTCGCGGTCCTATACAATGCTCCGGTCCTGTCACCGGATCATCCGAACTACCACTCCGAGGCCGACGTCGTCGCCGTCGCCAAGACCGTAGTCTCGGCGCTCGAACGCGGAGGCTTTGAGGCGTGGGAGCAGCCCGCCTCGCCCCCGCTCGTCGAATTGGTCGCCGAACTCGCCGGGACGACGCCTGACCTCGTTTTCAACCTCATCGAAGGGTTCGCGGGTGCAAGCGGTGGTGAATCCTATATCACGGGCCTGCTCGCCCTGCTCGGGCTCCCTTACACGGGCTGTCCTCCCGAGGCGCAGGGTGTCTGTCATCAAAAAGGGCAAACCAAGGCTCTGCTAAGAGGTCACGGCTTGCCGACGGCCCCGTTCAAGGTGTTTCGCGACGGCGAGACCCGGCTGCTAGACTTCGACGGCCCCTATTTCGTCAAGCCAAATGCCGAGGACGCGAGCCTCGGGATCGACCAAGGAAGCGTCATCGTCGACCCGCGAGAGGTCTGGGAACGGGTGAGAACGGTCCGAGCACAATATGGCCCGGAAGTCATGATTGAGGCGTATCTGCCCGGTCCCGAATACAACGTCGGTGTGGTCGCCCTGCCCGTCGCGACGGCGTTGCCCGTCGCCGAGGTCGTCTATCAGTCGCGGCCCGGCGAGTGGCCAATCTTGACCTACGCGGCGAAGTGGCACGACGGCTCCGAGGCCGATCTGGCTTCCCCGGTCCGATGCCCGGCCCGGATTGATCCGATGCTGTCGGATCAGCTTTCATCGCTCGCGGTCCGGGCGTTTCGCGTGACCGGCTGCCGCGACTATGCGCGGGTTGATTTTCGGCTCGACGCGAATGGCCGGCCGATGATCCTCGAAGTCAATCCAAACCCGGATCTCGGCCCGACCGCTGGCTGGGCCCGTGCGCTCGCCGAGTCGGGTCGCGATTACGAACAGACCCTGGTCGATCTCGCCCGCCAGGCCCTCGCGCGGGGGAATCGGCATGTCTGAGATTCTACTACGCGGATTGACCGCAGGCGATCGGCCGGCGATCGAGCGCATCCTGCGTGAGGTCGGGGTCTTCCGCGAGGTCGAGGTGGCAATCGGCCTGGAACTAGTTGACGAGACGCTCAACCCGGGGCCGTCGACCGACTACCAGTGGAGGGTTGCGGAGCGCAATGGGTCGGTGATCGGATTTGCCTGTTTCGGGCCGGTGCCGCTGACCGAAGGGACCTTCGACCTCTACTGGATCGCGGTCGGTCGCGAGGCCCAAGGCTCTCCCGCCGCCGCGACGATCGAAGACTCGGTCACTTCCGCCGTCCGCGAACTCGGCGCGAGATGGCTCCTGGCCGAGACGTCGTCGACGACGGAATATGCCCGGGCGCATCGGTTCTACCGGCGGCAAGGCTATGATCTGATTGGCCAGATCCCCGACTTCTATCGAGTCGGGGATGACCGCCTGATTTTCGGCAAGCGATTAGATCGCCTGTGAGAGGCGCAGGGGACGCATTACACGATGTTTCGGATCAGTCACGTCATCGGGCTTCATCGCGAACACGACCGCCATCGCATCGCCGAGGTCCGCGAGCTTTTCGAAGCCGCGTTCCCTGATTACGCGAGCCAGCCCGACTACATCCCGCTCAAGCTCTCCGAGCAGGCCTCGCGCGGGATTCCGGCCGTCTTGCTCGCCGCCCACGGCGAGGGAGACCGGGTGATCGGCTTCGCGCTCGCCGACTACTTCGAGTCAATTGAGTATGCCTATCTCGATTTCATCGTCACCAGTGCTGACAGGCGCGGGCGGGGTCTCGGCGGTGCGCTCTACGAGGCTCTTCGCGAGGACATGATCGATCGAGGAGCCAAAGGCCTCTTCCTCGAAGTGCCGACCGACGATCCGAAACAGGTCAGCATCGCCGCGAACCTCAAGGCGAACAAGACCCGCCTGCGGTTCTACGAGCGCTATGGCGCGCGGCCCGTCATCGGCACCCTCTACGACCAGGCGATCCGTCCCGGCAACCCGGCAGAGCCACGTCTGCTCTATGACCCGCTCCAGAACACCAAGCCGCTTGAAGCCGAGACGCTCCGCGAGGTGATCCGGCTGATCCTCACACATCGCTACCACTACGCCGACAACGACCCCTACGTCGCGCAGGTGGTCGCGTCGGTGAAGGCTTCGCCCGTAAGGATTCGCGAGCCGCTCGATGCCGGCAAGCCCGAGGTCCGACCGAAGGTCGCCAGGCGGCTGCATCCGCTCAAGGTCTTCTGCTCGTCACGCCACGCGCTTCACCATATCAAGGAGCGTGGATACGTTGAGCGCCCGGCGCGGGTGGACGTGATCCTTAAGGCGATCAGCGTCCTTCCCGATGTCGAGCGGCTCTCCGTCCGCAACTTCGGCGAAGGGCCAATCCGCGCGGTCCACGACGTTGACTTCGTGAATTACATCAAGAAGATGTGCCAGGAACTGCCCCCCGGCGAACTCCTCTACCCTTACGTCTTCCCGATCCGCCGCACCGATCGACCGCCCTATGACCGCAGTGTAAGGGCCGGATACTATTGTATTGACACGTTCACGCCCCTTAGCACCGACGCCTATAAGGCAGCGCGTGCTGCGGTGAACGTCGCCCTTTCGGGTGCCTCGGCGATTATCGACGGCAACCCGCTCGTCTATTCTCTGTGCAGGCCGCCCGGCCATCACGCCGAGCGCGACACCTACGGCGGGTTTTGCTACTTCTGCAACGGGGCGATCGCCGCCCAATATCTCGCAGCGAAGTACGGCAGGGTTGCCGTGCTCGACGTCGATTACCATCACGGCAACGGCACACAGGACATCTTCTATACCAGGTCCGACGTCCTGACCGTCTCGATTCACGGGCACCCGAACTTCGCCTACCCTTACTTCTCCGGGTTCGCCGACGAGAAGGGGGAAGGCGAGGGCCTCGGGTTCAACCACAACCTGCCCCTCGCCGAGGACGTCCACGACGGCCGCTACCTCGAAGCCCTCGACGAAGCTCTCGGGATCGTCCGCCGCTTCAAGCCCGAAGCCTTGGTCGTCTCGCTCGGCCTCGACATCGCCAAAGCTGACCCCACCGGGACGTGGAGCGTTACCCCCGAGGGGCTTTACGAGATCGGCCGACGGATCGGCGGCCTGAAATATCCCACCCTGCTCGTGCAGGAGGGGGGATACAACATCCGCTTCCTCGGCCGGAACGCGGCAAAGCTGCTCACGGGAGTCTGCGCGGGCTCTCTCGGACGAAAGCCGAAGGGGACGTGACGGCGACCGACTTCACTTCACCCGGCTCACGTATGCGCCGGTGTTCGTGTCGATCCGGATCTTCTCGCCGATCTGGACGAACGGCGGCACCTGTACCTTGAGGCCGGTTTCGAGGATCGCTTCTTTGTACTGGTTCGTTGCCGTGGCACCCTTCAACTCGGGGGCGGTCTCGGTCACGGTGAGGTCGATCGAACTCGGGACTTCGATCGAGACCGGCTTGTCCGCGACGTACTTCACCGTCACCTTGCTGTTCGGCAGCAGGTACTGCATCGAGTCACCGAGCATCTCGGGGGTGAAGCTGAGCTGGTCAAACGTCTCGCTGTCCATAAAGACATGCTCGTCTCCGGACGAGTAGAGGTATTCGAATTCTTTGGTCTCGACATAAGGAACCTCGATCTGGTCGACCGAGCGGAGCCGTTTGTCGACGAGCGAGCCGCTGTTCATGTTCCGCAGCTTGGTCTGGACCATCGCCCGGAGGTTGCCGGGGGTGTGGTGGGCGAAGTCGACGACGACGAAGTTGACCCCTTCGATCGTGATGACCATGCCTTTGCGGATATCGGTAGCCTTGATCATCATGGCGGTGCGTATCGCTCCCGTGAGGACTCGCTCGACCCGAGCGTTTTCAGCAAGGCTAACCGATGCAACCCGCCGTGAACAGGTCACTTATCACCTCGTCGGCCGCCCGCTAACCGACCGGCAGGTCGGCGGTCTTGATCCCGGGCAAGACGCCGCAATGGATGAGCGTCGGCACGATCTCATCGGGCACGCAGCCCGATTCCCGGAGCCAGACCCGATATTCCTCGGCCGAATAGGCCCGGCCTTCCGTGAGCTGGAAGAGCGCCGCCGAATAGAGCGAGACGGGCAAGGGGCCGTCGAGCGCATCGTTGAGGAAGACGTCGTGGATCAGCAACCGCCCGCCCACCGGGAGGGCTTTGACGCATCGGCCGATCAAGGTCCGACACTCGGCGGTGTCCCAGTCGTGGAGGATGTTCGAAAGCAGGATTACGTCTGTGCCCGTCGGTACCGGGTCACGGAACATGTCACCGGGGAGGAACTCGACCCGGTCGACGACCCCGTGCTCCTCGGCGATCTCTCGTGCGACTTTGAGGACCTCTGGCCGATCCCAGACGATCGCGCGAAGCTCGGGATGCCGAAGTAGCCAGGCGATCGAGTAGATCCCCGTCCCTCCACCGACATCGAGCAGCGTTCGCACCCCGTGCAGAGGATAGTTTTCGGCAAGGACCGGGGCCACGTTCCTCGCCCGTCCCGCGAGCGCGAGCGTCAGACTGCGGGCCGACACCTCGCGCTCCATCGCCGACTCTATCCCTTCCTTGTAGATATACGCGGCTCCGTCCTCGTCGGCATCCGAGCCGAGCGGTCGGTTCGATCGAAGACTCGCGACCATGCTAAGGACGCCCGGAGTCTGGGCTGCGAGGCCGATATAACCGCTCACGTCGAAGTGGGAACCCGGCGTCAAGTGTTCACGAGCCAGGTCGGTCGCCGCGAGTCGGCCGGCCTCGTCGACGACGAGTAGGCCCATCGCGCGGAGGGCGGTCACGAGCACCGTCGCGGGCCGTTCGGCGAGTGTCAAGAGCCGCCGTAAATCGTCGAAGGCGAGGGACTCATCGCGCACCAGTTCGAAGACTTTGAAGTGGGCCACGGCGGCGGCGAGCAGTTCGGTCCCGTAATTGCCTCGGAAAATCTCGAAAATCGAAGTTGGATCGATCCATGGAGAGACCATCGGCGGGTGATTCATCGGATATCTTCCAGGAACGAGTGGGCGTTGCCGCGATCCGTTTCCAGGAATGATACCGCCCGACCCGTCTCGGGGCGAGCACCCAACCGAATCGGCCCGGCTCGGCGTCGGTTGACCGGAACCACTCTCGAAGGGATGATAGGTCTCGACCTTGGGGCCGGCAGGTAGTCGACCGGACGGCCGCCCCGCAGCCCCCATCCCACCGAGCCCGAGATAGACAGATCATGCCCGACCCAAGATGGGAGTCGCTTGCGGATATCCTGATCAATCACTCAACGCGACTCTCCAAGGGAGAGCTACTTCTTATCGAGTGCTTTGACCTCGACGAAAGCACCTTGCCCCGCCTACTTATTCAGAAGGCCGCGAGGAAGGGCGCTGGGGCGATCGTCGAGCTGAGGGACACGCGAGTCCAACGCGAGCTGATCCGCAACGCCACCGAGTCGCAGATGAAGGCGATCGGGGCCTTCGAACTCCAGAGGATGACGCTAGTCCAGGCTTACATCGCTCTGAGAGGCGCGAGGAACATCAGCGAGATGACGGACGTGCCCGCCGATCGGATGAATCTCTATAATACTCATGTGATGAAGCCTGTTCATTTCGACTGCCGGATCAAGTCGACGAAATGGTGCGTGCTACGCCTCCCCAATTCGAGCATGGCCCAGCAGGCAGGCATGAGCACTGAGGCATTCGAGAACTTTTATTTCGACGCCTGTAACCTCGATTATCCCCGACTTTTTAAGGCGTTGCAGCCTCTGGTCTCGATGATGGAGCGTGCCAAAGAGGTTCACATCACCGGCCCAGAGACCGACCTGAAATTCTCGATTGAAGGCATCCCGGTCGTCCCCTGCGCGGGGGAGATGAACATCCCGGATGGCGAAGTCTTCACGTCCCCTGTGCGAGACTCCGTCAACGGGACCGTCCGGTTCAATACCCCGACGATCTACCAAGGGTCCTCTTTCGACGGCATCAAGCTCACTTTTCGCGACGGCAAGGTCGTCGAATCTTCGTGCGCTAATGGAGATGGTGACAAGCTCCGCCGCATCCTCGAGACCGATGATGGAGCGTCTTACATCGGCGAATGGTCGATCGGCTGCAACCCGAGGGTGCTACACCCGATGCGTGACATCCTCTTCGACGAGAAGATCGCCGGTAGCTTCCACCTCACGCCTGGCAATGCCTACGACGAGGCCGACAACGGCAACCGATCGAAGATCCATTGGGATATGGTACAGATCCAGAGGTCCGACTACGGAGGCGGGACGATCTGCTTCGACGGCGTGCCGGTCCGGGTCGACGGCAAGTTCGTCGACCCTGCCCTGTCGGCGCTCGACCCGGAATGACCGTGCGGAGATCGACAAGGGGCCGTCCAGAGAGACCGAGTCTCCCGGACGGCCTTAAGCTTGGCACCCGAACCCCTGCGATCAGCGCGAGCGGCTCAGGCGGGCCGGCCCGACCGGGACTTTTGAGCCGACGGTCGGGAACGAGACGGCGGAGCTGACATTAGTTGGCGTGAGCACGTAGAACGACGGGGTCGTAAGCGAGCTATGAACCGAGCCAAACGACCCAAGGCCGTTGATGGTGTTGATCGTCGTGTAGGAAAGGCTCGTCTTCGTGTGATGGACGCTGCCCGAGAGCCGCGATCGTCCCGGGACGACGCCGAGGAGTTGGAGGACGTTGCCCTGGCCGTTGGCGAAACGGGTCAGATACATCGTACCGCCGTCGGTCAGCCTCAAGTTGACCGTGCTCCCTGACGAATCGACATAAGAGAGGTTGGTTCCGATCGCGAAGAAGCTGTCGAAGTCGCTCCCTGGTGCTCCCGAACCGTTCCCCGAGAGGGTGTTTCCCGAGAGGTCTGCGATGGCCCCGGCCGTCGAGCCGTTGACCGCGACCCCGTAGAACTTGCCCAACGAGAGCAGAACAGCCGGGACCAGGGTGACGGTGTGATTTTGGTCATTGTAGTAAGCTGCCGAGACCTGGACCGGCACGTTCGGCGAACCGGCCTTTCCGTCTCGTCCCGAGGCGAAGATTGCGTAATTCGCGGGATTTGACGCGCGAGCCGGGTCAAGCTGCTTGCTGAACCCGACCACGATGCCATAGATGACCTTGCCATTGGTCAGGGGCGTCACGCTGGTGACGAGCGGCGAGACCGTGTCGCGATCGACGTTGACGACGGTGACATTGGCGGTGCTCAGGCCACCGACGACTCCGCCACCGCTCGACGAACCGGTCAGGGCGACCTGGAAATTTAGGTTCGGCGTGATCTGATTGTCGTGGATGATCGGGATCGTGATCGTCTTCGACGTCTCACCCGGGTTGAAGACGATCGCGGAATTTGCCCCCGCGAAATTCACGCCTGCGACTGCGGTGCCGTTGACGGTGGTGTATCTGAGCACCACCGCCCCCTGGTTCCCGTTTGTCCGGGTCACCGTCAGGTTAACCGACCCTCCGGTCTCGCTGACCGAATACCCGGAGGTGGCGAACTGGAATGTGCCGGGCAGGTTGATCGCGGTCAAGGCGACGCTGGCTTGGTTGTTCTCAGGGTGTGGGTCGTAGTTCGTCGAGGTGACGGTGGCGGTGTCGATGCCGGAAATGACCTGGGTCGGCGTGACGTTGATCGTGACGGTGCCAGAACCGCCCGACGCCAGTTGCGAAATCTGGAGCGTGACGCGAGTCGTGCCGGTATTCGAGTCTCGAACGGCGGCAGGCGTCCCCCCAATCGTTGAGGATGTCCCTGTCACTGTCAGCCCGGCTGGGATGATATCGGTGAGGAGGAAACCATTCGCCGCCGACGGGCCGCCGTTCTCGAAGTTGATCGCATAAGTGAACGGGTTGCCCACGATCGGGGTCGAGGTCGACGAGGTCAGTTGGACGGCGATGTCGGCGGGGCTCACTGTATTCATCGCGGTGGCCGTGTTATTGGCCGCGTTGGTGTTGATTTGATCGTCGCTGATGATCGTCGCGATGCTGATTAAGAGTGTACTGGTTTTCGGCGTCACCACGATCGTGACCGTCGCGTCCTGGCCGCTCGGGATCGTACCGAGGTTCTGTGTGATAAGGCCGCCGACGTTATTCGGCGTCCCACCCTGGCTCGGTGTGATCGAGACGATGTCGACGCCGTTCAAGCCCTGGGGCAGCAAGTCTGACACCGTCACGTTCGTCGCGTCGGCCGGGCCCCCGTTGTGGACGTCAAGTACGTAGGTGAGATTATTGCCGAGGACGACGGGTTCGGGACTGCCGACGAGCGAAATTCCCAGGCTCACTGGACTCACCAGCACGGCAGGCTGAACCGTCGTGTTGTTGCTCGAAACGGTGTCGATCTCGTTCGCCGTCGTGTTCGAGACGGTGGCGGTATTGGTCAGTGAACCGCTCTGGATCGGCGTGACTAGGATAGTCACGGTCGCCGTTCCCCCGTTCGCGATCGTACCCAGCGGGGCCGTCACCACCCCGTTGGACTGCACCGCCGGGCCGCCCTGGCTGGTCGTCGCGCTCACGAACGTGACGCCCGCGGGTAACACGTCGGTCAGGAAGGCCCCGGTCGCGGCGGATGGCCCCTGATTCGTGACTGTCACGACGTAGGTCAAGTTCTGATTGACGAACGCGATGGTCGGCGAAGAGGCGACCGACACCGACAGGTCCGCCGAATTGTCGACGGCCGTCGTCACCGAAGTCATATTATTCGCCTGATTCGTGTCGGCCTCAGTCGCCGACACCGAGGCCGTGGTGGTCACCGACCCGACCTGGCTCGGAGTCACCTGGAGGGTCAGCGTCGCGCTGGCACCGACAGGGAGAATTCCGGCGTTGAACGTGATCGTAAGACCGTCCTGCGCGATTGCGATCGAGCCTTGGCTCGGTGAGATGGTGTCGGTGTTGAGCGTCGAGTTGGCCGGAAGGTTTTCGGTCGCGACGACGTTGTTCGCGATGCTCGGGCCGTTGTTCGTGACGGTCAAGATATAGGTGAGCAGGCTCCCGACCGGGACCGGTGCGGGGCTTGGGATGAGCGAAATCGCGAGGTCGGCCGCCGGATTCACGGGGAGGGTAACCGTCGCCGATGGGTTGAGGTTGGCGTCGATCTCGTTGTTGGAGACGGTCGACGTGATGCTGATCGTACCCACGTCGTTCGGCGTCACCAGGACCGTATAGCTCACCGAAGCGTTGACGGCCAGGTTGCCGATCGTCGTGATGACGTTCTGCGGGTTGAGCGGATCGATCACGCTATTTGCGGGCAGGGGCGTGGCCACAGTGCTGTTGTTGTCGACCGTGTTGTTGACTACGACGCCGGTCGCCGGATTCGGCCCGGTATTTTTCACGGTGACCGTATACGACTCTGTCGCGCCGAGCAGGGCCGCGCCCGAAGGATTCGGAACGATCGAGACCTGAAGATTGGTGACAGGTGCCGCCGTGATCGGAATGTCGGCCGCGAACGCCGAGGTATTCCTGACGCCCGCTGGCACCGTTGCCGTCGCGGTGATCACGTCGCCGATGTTCGTCAGCGACGTGAGGCGAGTGCTGACGTCGGCGAAGCCGCTACCGTCGGTCGTCACGGCGATGGAGCCGAGATAGACCTGGCCTTGGCCGAAACCCGAAGGATCAGCAGTCGGGTTGCTGAAGTACTGGATGATGTACTGAGAGTTGGGCGTGGCGATGAGTTGGCCGACAACGTTGGTCTGCCCTGCCCCTTCCTGGGCAGATGTGAGCACCGGGGCGACCTGATCTCCGTTGGCCCCCTTGCTGAGGTGAATCCCCAGGCCAGCGTTGGAAAAGATCGAATTCGAGAGGATCTCGACACCCATGCCCGATTGGACCTGTACACCGTCAGACTTGAAAAGGCTGCCATTATAGGCGATGATGTTGCCTTGTGAGGCGAGAACGCCTCCGATGACCTCATTATTCGCACCGTTGACGACGATCCCTTGGGTGGCGTTCCCGAGCGGAGACGTCCCATTCGACGCCACGCCGATCGCGTTGTTCTGGATGGTGTTGTTTGACGCCGGTGCCCCGTTGATCGAGATCCCCGCCCGTCCGTTGGCCGAGATCACGTTGCGCCCACTGCCGACCGTGCCGATGATGTTTTTCGATCCGCTCACACTGATGCCGTCGAAGGTGTTCCCCTCAGCGATCGTCCCCGTGGAATCGGTCCCGATAAAATTCCCCTGGACCGTGGTGGTCGTCACGTTCCCTGAGATGGCGATCCCTACGAAGTTGTTCGAGATGACGTTCCCAGACCCCGGCACCACTCCGCCGATCTGATTGCCCACGGCGTTGGTCGACTGGATCCCGCTAAAACCGTTCCCAAGCTTGGTAATGCCGTCAGTGGCGACGCCGATATAATTTCCGAGGATAACGATCCCCGAAGAGACCGGCCCAGTCAGTTGGATCCCCTGGAACGAATTACCGGAGATGATGTTCCGCGCGGCGACGGTCGTCCCGCCGATGGTGTCATTTCCGTTAGATATGTCGATTCCATTGCCGCCGTTCGGCACGGCGATCTTGCCCGTCACGTCCGTCCCGATGAAACACCCGACCACAATATCGCGGGGGCCGCTGAGCACCAAGCCGCTGCCCACGACTCCCTGCCAGCCGTTGATGACTAGGCCCTTGACCAATGCGTTGCCACCGGAGATCTGCAAGCCCGGCGTATTGATCGGGGCTAAGGCCCCACTGAGGACAACGACCGGCTTGCCTGACTTATACCCCGGCTGCTGGGTCTCTGCGTCGACAGTGACGTTGAAACTCGTGATCTGCGGCAATGCCGTGAGCGGCGCGATCGTCGTTTGTCCCAGAGGCAATTGGAATTGGATCACGCTAGCCCCTGGCGTCGCATTGACTTGGTCAATCGCGTCGCGGAGGGTGCCGCCACCTTGGTCGCCGTTGTTCGTCACGGCGAAAATGTTGCCAGCGAGCATTTGTCGCGCTTCCATCTGTTCCAAAGCGAGGGCTCGACGATGCTTGCGACTGTTCCGGACGGTCTGTGGCGCGGTCATGCGACGGTCTCCCATTGCGTGCTTCCCAAGCCCGTGCCGCGGT
>JANXSY010000145.1 GCA_025356435.1 Isosphaeraceae bacterium
TTATGATGATTATGGGCTTTACGCTCAACAACATCACGATGCTCGGGCTGATCCTGGCGATCGGGATCGTGATCGACGACGCGGTGGTCGTTCATGAGAACATATTCCGACACATGGAAGAGGATGGCATGGACGGCATGGAGGCGGCGCGGCTTGGTACGCGAGAGATCGCCCTGCCGGTGCTGGCGACGAGCCTCTCGCTCGTCGTTATCTTCGTACCGATCGCCTTTATGGGTGGAATCGTCGGCCGCTTCTTTTCGAGCTTCGGGCTGACCGTCGCCTTCGCGGTCCTGATGAGCCTGTTCGTCTCTTTCACTCTCACGCCGATGCTTTGCAGCCGGTTTCTCAAGCTCGAACCGGGAGAGGCGGGCCACGCGAAGTCGAAGTCGGGGTTCATCTATCGGCTGGTGGATCGCTCCTACGGCTGGACCCTGAAGTGGTCGCTCCGCCTCAAGCCCCTGATCGTCTTGCTGACGATCGGCGTCATTCTTAGCACGGGCAAGATCGCGACGATCATGGGCGTCGAGTTGATCCCGCGAGACGATCAGTCAGAATATGAAGTCAGCATCATCACCCCGGAGGGCTACACCCTCGATCGGACCGATAAACTGCTCGGCGAGATTGAGGGTCGGCTCAACGGCCTCAAGGGGACCGAGCACCTGTTCACCACCGTCGGCGAGGTCAACGGCGGCCGGGCGATCAAAGGCCAGGGCGACGTCACTCGCGGCACGATTTATGTCCAGATGACCGACCTCACCAAACGCAAATTCACCCAGTTCGCCATCCAACAGCAAGCTCGTCAGATCCTGAAGGACGACTACCCAGACATTCGCGCCAGCGTGAACGACGTCTCCTCGTTCCAAGGAGGCCGGCGGCCCCAGACTTTCCAGGTCAACATGGCCGGCCCTGAACTTGGGCTGCTCGCGGAATATGCCAACACACTCAAGGCGGAACTCGAGAAACAAGGCGGCATTAAAGACCTCGACACCTCGCTCTCGCTCAACAAGCCCGAGATCCAGGTCTCGATCGACCGCGAGGCCGCGAGCGATCTCGGCATTCCCGTCGGCACGATCTCCGACACGTTGCGCGTCCTCGTCGGCGGCTCACCGATCTCGAGGTTCAAGGAAGGCGACGAACAGTATGACGTCTGGCTCCGCGCCCGGCCGACCGACCGCGACTCCCCCGCCGACCTTTATGAGATCTCGCTCCCCTCGCCGACGGCCGGGTTGGTCAAACTCTCCAGTCTCGCGCATCTCACTGAGAACAACGGCCCGACCGAGATCGAGCGATACAACCGACAGCGGATCGTCACCGTGCTCGGCAATCCCGACGGCGTCCCCCTCAACACCGCTGTCCAGCGCACGCAAGCGATCCTCGCCTCGATGAACCTACCGCCGGGCTATGCCCCCGTCTTCTCGGGCCAGGCCAAGACGCTCGCCGAGACCGGACTCTATGCAGTGATTGCACTCGCGTTGTCGTTTATCTTCATGTATCTGATTCTCGCCGCGCAGTTCGAGAGTTGGACACAGCCGATCGCAATCCTGATGTCGTTGCCGGTGACGATCCCGTTTGGGCTAATCTCGCTCGTCTTGCTGCGGACGCCGATGGACATCTACGCGATGTTCGGGCTGTTCATGCTGATCGGGATCGTGAAGAAGAACGGGATTCTCCAGGTCGACGCGACGAATCAGCTTCGCGCTAAGGGGATGAATCGAAACGACGCGATCATGGAGGCGAACCACACGCGGCTGCGTCCAATTCTGATGACGACCGTCATGCTCGTCGCGGCGATGGTGCCCATCGCTCTTGGACAGGGCCCCGGGGCCGGGGCGCGGGCGAGTATGGCCAAGGTCATCATCGGCGGCCAATCGCTCTCGCTGCTCTTGGCCCTGCTCGTCACACCAGTCTTCTATGCCCTCCTTGACATGTGGGTCAACTTCACCCGGAGGATCGGCATCCGTTTCTCGGTCGCTCCCAGGGAACCGCGTGTTCCGGCCCCCGCGACGCTTCCGGAGCCGTTGATCTGACCTGGGGATCGCGATATTCGCGACTCGACGTCTGGAATAATGGCGACGGCGGTCGTCCGGCTGGCATAATAGGAGTTGGATGATCGCCGTTCTTCCTTCAGGACAAACCCGATGGCCGAATCCGCGGGTGTGCTCGACGAATCGACGGGGGATTACGAGAGAGTCGCCCCTCGCAAGATCAGGCTCGAAATCGGCGCGATCTCGCACCGGGGGCTGTCTCGTGAAAACAACGAGGATAGCTATCTCGCCGCCCGGCTCTGCCCTACGCTCGAAATCGTGACGACCAGCCTCACCACCGTCGAGGGCCTGCGCCGGTCCGAGGGGGGCGGCTACTTGCTGATCGTCGCCGACGGGATGGGGGGGGTCGAGGGCGGTGAACGGGCGAGTGCCCTCGCGGTCGAGACGATCGAGGAATTCGTCCGCAACGGCTCTCACCTCGAACGCGGCGGAGAGGTGACACGACTTGATGAGTTGAAGGGCGCGATCGAGCAGGCCGACCGGACCGTCTTGGCCGCCGCACGGGACGACGCAAAGCTCAACGGCATGGGAACAACGCTGACGATGGCCTTCGGCTTCGCCGACACCTTCAACATCGTCCACGTCGGCGATTCTCGAGCGTACCACTTCTCCGAGGGGACGCTCCGGCAAATCACGACCGACCACACCTACGTCCAAGGCCTCGTTAATGCGGGCCTCATCACGGCGCTTGATGCGCGGACGCACCCGAAACGGAACGTCGTAACCAACGTGGTTGGCGGACCCGAAGAGGGGATCTACATCGAGACGCACCGGATCAAGATGGCCCCGGATGACCTTCTCCTCCTCTGCTCCGACGGCCTCTCGGAACCGGTCGACGATGCGACGATCGCTACGATACTTCAACATGAGACCGACCCCCAGGCCGCCGCGCAGGCGCTGCTGGAGAAGGCGCTCGAAGGCGGCGGCCCGGATAACGTGACGGTGTTGATAGCCAAGGCCCATCTCGAAGGCTGACGGTCGTGTTGCCCAGATCGGGCATCCATGTGACAATACGCCCGATCTGCCCGCGTCTCGAACCGGCTCGAAGGGTCTCATTGATGCTCAATCGACTCGCCGCGATTCCGCTCCTGATTCTCTTCAGCTCGCACGTCCAGGCTGCCGAGCCGAACCTGCCCGACCTTCTCATTGAGTCGTACCGACTGCCGAACGGGCTCAAGGTCGTGCTCCATCGCGACTCCTCGGTGCCGAGGGTGACGGTCTGCGTCGCCTATCACGTCGGCTCGAAGGACGAAAGCGCCGGGCGGACAGGGTTCGCTCACTTCTTTGAACACATGATGTTTCGAGGAACAAAGCACGCGCCGAGCTTCGACGTGCCGCTTCAGGAGACAGGTGGCCAGTCGAACGCATTCACCAACGAAGACGTGACCGTCTATTACGAGACGATCCCAACCGCATTCCTCGAGCGCGCCCTCTATCTCGAAGCCGAACGGCTGGCCCATCTTCCCTCCGCACTCGAGCAGGAGAAGTTCGACACCGAGCGTGAGGTCGTCAAGAACGAGCGGCGGCAGCAGTACGAGAACGTCCCCTATGGGATGGCCGAGGAGACGCTGCTCGCGAGCGTCTTCCCCAAGGGGCACCCTTATTCGTGGTCGGTGATCGGCTCGATGGCCGACCTCAATCGGGCTTCGCTCAAAGACCTCAAGCGATTCTTTCTCGAATACTATCACCCCGACAACGCCTGCCTCTGCCTCGCGGGTGACTTCGACCCTGCGGAGGCCCGGTCGTTGATCGCCAAATACTTCGGCTCTCTCGCACGCGGCAAGACCCCGGCGAGGCCCATCGCCGCGCCCACGCCGGCTATCGCTGCTCAACTGACGCAGGCCGATCGCGTGAGCCTGCCCCGGGTCTACTGGGCCTGGCCGACGATCGCGAGCGGGCATCCCGACGCCCCCGCCCTCGAAATCCTCTCCAATATCCTTACCGACGGCGAATCTTCACGGCTCTACCGTGCACTCGTCCTCGACGCCCGGATCGTAAAGGACGTCGCCGCCAGGAACGACACCAAGGAGGTCGGCGGCCTGTTCACGATCGAGGCGACGGCCGCTGAGGGCAAGTCGCTCGGGGAAGTCGAAACCGTCCTCAACAAAGAGCTTGCGAGCCTCGCTAGCCTGCCGCCCACCCAGATAGAACTGACGCGGGCGATCGCCAAGTACGAACGATCGACCTATGCCCACCTTACCCCACCGCTCAGCAGGGCCATCACCCTGAGCGTCGGGTTCCTCGAAAAGGACGACCCGGCCTATTACCGCCGCGACATGGCCCGCTACTTTAAGATTACAGCCGCTGACCTCGCCCGGGTCGCCCAGACGTATCTGGTCGCCGAGAAGGTCGTCCTCGAAGTCGTCCCGATCAAGCCGGGGCAGCCGAAGGGTGTCGCGGCCAAGGCGGGTCCGCTTGTGGGGACGGCCGACGATGCCGAGGTCGCTGACCGCAGTCCGTCCCCCGGCCCCGATTGGTCGAAGCTCCCCGGCGCGTCGGCCTCACATGAGTTCCGCCCCCCCGCCTATGTTCGACGGACACTCTCGAACGGCATCGAAGTCTGGATCGCGGCCTGGAAGACGTTGCCGATCGTCACCGGGCAGATCATCGTCCCAGTTGGATCGGGCGACGACCCCGAGGGCAAGTCTGGACTCGCCCGCCTCTGCGCCACCTTGCTCACCCAGGGGACGAGGCACAAGACCGCGACCGAACTGGCTGACGCGCTCGAGTCACTCGGCGTCACCTATCATAGTGCGGCCGACGACGACGACCTCACGCTCGGCTTCTCCGTCCTCTCACGTAGCCTGAGCCCCGCCCTCGAAGAACTGGCCCCGACGATCATCGCCCCGCGATTCGACCCCGCCGACTTCACGCGAGAACGAGACCTTCAGCTTGCCGAGCTTCTCCAGGGACCTGACCAGCTTGGATGGCTGGCCCAGCGGGCGTTTCGCGCCGTCGTCTTCGGTCAGGACCATCCTTATGGCCGCCCCGTTGATGGCTCCGTCGAGTCGGTCAAAGCGATTACGCTGGAAGACATGAAGACGTTTCACGCGTCTCACTTCGCGGCGAATCGTTCCAAGATCGTCGTCGTCGGCGACGTTGATCCAGATGCGCTGGTCGCCACGCTCGAACGTGTGTTTGGGGGCTGGAAGACCAACGGCGCTCCGCCCTCGCCCCGTCCCGCTTCGAAGATCAACCCGACGGCGAATGTCATCTACCTCGTCGACAAGCCGGGTGCCGTGCAGAGCGCAGTGAGGATCGGTCGGCCGTGGGTCGGGCGCAATGACCCGACCTATTTCGCCACTGCGATTGGCAACCATGTCTTCGGCGTCGACTTCTTGAGCCGGCTCAACAAGAACCTCCGCGAGAAGAACGGATACACCTACGGTGCCTATTCCGCGTTCGTCTACCGACGCTCGGGCAGCGTCTGGGTCTCGGCGTCGTCGGTCCGGGCCGACGCGACGGCCCCAGCGCTCAAGGAGATGATCTCCGAACTCGACGGCATTGCGGGTAAGTCGCCGCTCTCGGACGAAGAGATCGAGCTGGGACGGAACGCCCTGAGCCGGTCGTTCCCCGGGTCGTTCGAAGATCCGAGTTCGATCGCCGGTATGCTCGAATCGATCGCCGGATTCGATCTTCCCGCGGACTACCTCACGACGTATCTTGGCAACGTTCGTCGGGTGCCAGCCGTTGAAGCGCAACGGATTTTCGCCGACCTGGCAAGCCCGAGCCAACGGACGATTCTGGTTGTCGGCGACCGCAAGATGATCGAGCCCAAGCTCACAGCCCTTGGCTTCGGCAAGGTCGTCATCATCGACGCGGACGGCAAGCCGGTGGCACCGTAAATGCCAGGGAAGTCGATCCGTTGAGAAATCCCTTCATCGCCCCCGGCACTTGAACGGAGGCCAACACGGATGAAACCTGGAAAACGTTGGATCTTAAGGATTGGAATCGTCTCGCTGGTCCTCGTCGGCGTCGTGCTCGCGGTTCGTGGCTGGGTCGTGCCGTCGGTCCTCGCCGGTCAACTCCGGGCCAGATTCCACGGCGAGGCCAGCTTCTCGTCCTGGTGGTTGGGACGGACGGCGGGTGTCACCTCGCTCGTCCTCCGCGAAGACTCAGATTCGCGATCCACCGAATGGCTCACCGCGCGGCGGATCTCGACCGACCTCTCGCTCGTCGGCCTACTTCGCGGACGGTTTACGCCCGGGCGGATCGTGATCGAAGGGCCAAAGATCCACCTCCGGTTCGACACGAAGGGTGGTCTGCTTACCAAAGGTCCATTCGCCGGTGGGCAGTCGGCCGCGACCGCCCTACCGGACGTGGAGATTAGAGACGCCGAGGTCACGATCGATCAGGAGGGGCATCCTCCGATGGTCGTCAGCGGCATCTCTGGGCTGCTCGACCGAGAGGACGACGGGTCGTCGCTCAAGCTCACGAGCGACGACCTGACCTGGGGCCGGTGGACCGTCGAGGGCCGGTTCCAGCCTGACTTCAAGGCCGGATCGGTTCGACTCGCCTCCGGTCCAGGCTTCGAGACGAACCGCGATCGGAACGCCCACATCCCGTTCGTCCCGGCGGAGGTCTGGGCCAACGTGGATCCGACGGGGCCGATCGACGTCGTGGTCACTCTCAAGCTCGCCCCGTCGGATGGACGCCCTTTGAGCGTGCTCACAGAGTTGACCTTTCGCGAGACCTCAGCGGGTCTACCATCGCTCGGGATTGTGGCGGATCGGACAAACGGCAAGGTCACGATTGAAGATGGTCTCGTCAGGCTGACCGGCCTTGAGGGCAAGACGCTTGACGGGTCGCTCGCCGCGACGGGCAACCTCGACTTCCGCCAGGCATCGCCCCGGTTCGACCTGCTGCTCTCTCTCGCTAAGATCGAGATCGCCACGGCCCCGGCGGCGTGGCAACTTGGCGAGGTTGCGGCGACCGGAAAGCTCAGCGGCAAGGCACATCTCCTCATTAACCTCTCTCCCGGCGGAACCGATCTCAGCGGATCGTCGGGCGAGGCCGTCGTCGAAGACGCGACGGTCCAGGGCTTCAAGGTCAAGTCACTCAACATCGTGATGAACGCCGAGGGGACCGACCTCCAGTTCGAGACCAAGACCGAGAAGCGCTCCACCCGGCGGATCGTCGATCCTCGTTCGATCTTCGCGTCCTTGGCCGTCGCCTTTCAGGCTCCCGACGCCCCCAAGCCGGCCCCTGCTCCACTCTTCCGGCTGCCGAAATCGATCACGACCAAGATTGAACTCGAAGATGTGAACCTCTCGCAACTCCTCATCCGTCTTGAAGTGCTCACCCGGATCAAAGTCCCGATCCCCATCGCCGGCCACCTCGCGCTCAAGGCCGACGCAACGATTCCGCTCGGCAAACTTACCGACCTGAAAGGCTACATCATCAAGGGCGAGGCGACCCTCACGGGGGCCTCGATCGACGGCGTCGACCTCGGCCGAGTGTCGAGCCGATTCGACCTCGAGAACGGCGTCCTCAAACTTGACGAACTCCAGGGACAGCTCGTCGAACGTCCGAACGGCGACGCCGACCGCCCCCCCGCGCCGACGCCTCCTCGCCCCCTCACCGCTCCGCTCGTTCCCGGCTCGTTCCAGGGTGGCCTCCGCGTCGAGCTCTCCCCCGCCGGCCGGTTGACGGCCCACTTCGATGCCGACGAGTTGCCGATCGGAGAGATTCTGGCCCCTTATCTCCCGCGTCCGACCCCCGTCGCCGGTCGGCTGACGACCACCTTCGACGCGAACGCAGACGTCGCCAACCTCGGCAGTGCGCGAGCCTGGTCGGCGAGCGGACGTGTCGAGAGCCGTCAGGTCAGCTATCAGGGTTCGGCGCTCGACGAGATCTCGACCCGCTTCACGATCGAAAAGGGCCGGGTCGACCTGCCCGACCTCGCCGCGAAGCTCGGCGGACATCCGCTCAAGGCTCGCCTTAAGATCGACATGGAAGGGACTCGCGAATTCTCCGGCGAAGTGAACGTGACCGACTGGGCGATCGAGCGCGTCTTCTCGCTGATCCCCAAGGCCCCCCGACCGGCCCCCGCCTCTGGGCTTATCGATGGCCATCTGAGCCTTAACGGCACTCTTAGCCCACAGGTGGTCAGGAGCGAGGGTAAGGTCAAGGTCCGCGACATGACGGTCGAGTCAGTGCCGCTCGGTGATGTGGTCGCCACCTGGGTTACCCAGGGGGACGAGATCATCGTCAAAGACCTGCAGGCTCGACCGTTCTCAGGACGGCTCGACGGTCACGCGACGATCCCGACCTCGCCAGGTCGACCGATTCGTCTCGTGGCCGACTTCACCAAGATCGACGCCAGGCAACTCTCTTCGGCGCTCGCGAAGGACGCCTTCAAGCTCGAAGGGCTGGCCAACGGCCGGCTCACCGCGTCGATTCCGGCCGACCTCAAAGACCTCAAGGCCGATCTCACGCTCAGCTCGACAGCCCTTGCGGTTCAAGGCGTCCCCACCGGCCAGGTTTTGGCAACGATCCGCGGCAAGGGGGAGGTTCTCGAATACGAAGTCACCGCTGACGGTCCCAAGGGTAAGGTCCGGTTCAAGGGGAACCTGCCGCTCGCCGGCAAGGTCGAAGACCGCGCGGCGAATGCCGCACTCCAGGCGGCGGGCTTTTCGCTGAATGACGTCTGGAATCTCCTCGGCGTGAAGGGTGCTCCGTCCCACCTGCTCGGCCGCGCGGCGATCGACGCCAACCTCCGCGCAAGGCCCGAGGCCAACCTCACGCTGGGACTGCATGGGAACGTCGAAGTCCGCGACCTCCGCTGGGGACAGGCCTATCCACTCGGCAACTTCCGGGGCGTGCTCGCGAAGACCCCGGCCTCGTTCCGGCTCGATTCGATCCGAGGAGAGTTACTCGGAGGGGCCTTCAGCGGGGTCGTCTGGGGCGACACCCCGACCCATGCGCCACCGGGAGTCAACTTCGAACTCCAGACCGATCGCGCCTCGCTGCCCCGAGTGTTCGCCTTCTCGCCGACCCTCGTAAAGCGGCTCGAAGGCTTCGGGACGGTGAGGCTCACCGGCCGGATGGATGAGACGCTGCGAGTGAGCGCCGAGGTCGACGTGCCGCACGCTCGATTCGCCGGCATTCCGCTCAGCGAGCTACGCATCCCGGCCGAATTGACGCTCAACCCGGCGGTGGGGATTGGGACTCTCCATTCTCGGCGGTGGTCGGCCAGAATCTCGGGCGGCAAGGTGGTGGGGACGGCGTCGATGAAGATCGGCCCCGATCGCGGCTTCGCGACCGATATGACGCTTACCGACGTCGACCTCGGGACGATTCTCCGCGTCGAGTCGACCGCCGCACGTCCCGGTTCGGGTAAGGTCAGCGGTAAGATCACGCTCAACGGCCCCGACCCAACCCTTCCCCAAAGGTTTCGCGGCAAGATCGAACTCAGGCTCAATGATGCCGCGTTAGGCGACATCCCGGTCATCCGTGAGCTCGGCCGGTTCCTTGGGGCGTTTCAAGGGGGAGCGTTCGAGGCAGGAGACCTGCTCGCGACGGTCGGCAACCGCCAGATCATTCTCGATCAATTGACGCTGGAAGGCCGGGTGATCCAGATCCACGCCACCGGCGCGGTCACGTTCGATGGCGGGTTGGACCTCGCCGTTCTGGTCAACACGAATCAGATTATCCCGCAAACGGGACAAGCCCTCGTTGGCATCATCCCGGGCCTCAGAAATGCGGCGGGACGCAACCAGGAGGCGATCCTCCGCATATCAAATTACCTCTCGAACCGCTTGCTCAAGTTCCGGGTCGGAGGCACGCTCAAGAACCCGAGCGTCGCCATCGATCCCGGAGTGGTCGTCAGCGAAGCTGCAACGGGCTTCTTCGCGGGAGTATTCAAGCTGCCGCTGGGGTTCGTCAAGTGAGTCAGTCGGGGCAGCATATCCCGTTCACGGGCGACGACGTGGGGTAGCCTGGGCGGTGTCGTTCACAACCGTCGGGCGACCGGTGGCGGCCCCAGAGCGGCGGTTCTGGATAACGACTTCGCGGAACGTCTGTTTCGCCTCAGAACTCGCCTGCGCCTTCGCCGACGCGACCTGCACGGCCCAATTCGGATAGGTCTCGACGAGCCGGCCCATCAGCGAGACGAATAGGCCTGCTTCCTGAACCTGGTCTTCGAGCACTTTCTCCAGAATTGGCCGCACCGTCCGGGCGAGGGTTTTCCAACCCTTCGAGTCGACCTTGACGAACGCCTCGACGTCGTGCTGAACGTACGGTTCGCCATTGGTCTCGCGGTAATATCCCGACCGAACGATCAGGACGATCCGTCCCTGGAGTCGGGCGTTACCGCGCGGGCTGGTGTAGTCGAGCGTGCTGAAAAGAACGTGCGTCTTCGGCGAGCGAAAGACGAATTCCCAGGTGGCCGATGCCCCCGCACCATCGGCACCCTGATAGCGGCCGGGCGCGATCTGGCGGAGCTGAACCGGCGACGCCGCGAGATCTTGCCAGAGAGCTAGCGTGATCGCCGGTTCGTTGATGAGACTAAGATAGACTTGCGAATGGCAGGGGAACGAGTCGGCCGTTCCCTTGCGATGGATTGTGTGGTCACGAATGACTTCGGAGACGACTTGTCGATGCTCCGAGGCGATCTGATCGAGGGGGACGACCTGTCCAGGATCGAACGTCCTTACGCTCGCCGCCAGCGCCCACCGTGCGGGGAGCGAGGCACCGACACAGAGGCCGAGGATCGAGGTCGCCATGCGTCGACGGGTGACGCTAGGGGGCATGTGGAGTCCTTCCATGACTGGGCGGGCGCGGCATCCTCCGCGCAACCTCTCCAACGTCCGACGCTATCTACCTCTTATGAATCGGCCATCGCGGCCCCATTCCTGATCGGCACGTCGCCTGAAATCGTGATCACAATGTCTAACAGACCGTTTGGGCGGTCTGGAGAATCCCAACCCCTTGGTCGGGGAAATGACCTTGCCGGTTCCGGTCGACCGATTATCATGTCGCGCCGAAGGTCCGGAAGGAATTCGCCCTTCGCACGCACATCGCCTGTATCGCACGGAGGCCCATCGCTATGGCATCGCGACGTCGGACAACCTTGGTTTTCCCCGGCCTGATAGGCCTCGCAGCGACGGCCGGCCTGTTCACACTCCCCGGTTGCGGAGGGAGTGCCTCAACTCCTACGGCGGCCCTCGTCCCCGCCGCCGCCTCCCGGTCGCCGTTGTCGACCCTCGCTGATCGACTTCGAGGCAGCGAGGTCGATGCGCTCGCAACGCTCGCCCAGGCCCTCGAAAAGACGCCGAACGTGGCGGCGAAGGCTGTCTCCGACGCAGAGGCCGCCGAGTGGCTCGACGTACTCTCCGGCCTCCGCGCGGGCTATCTCAAGTTCCCGACCCCGCACTCCCGTGCCGTGGCGGTCACGGCCGCCCAGCACATCCTCGATAAATTCGCTGTAGAGCCCGCTCCCTCGACCTGGCTTCAGGCCTTAACGCCGGTCCGCGACATCGTCTGTACCGGCCTCGTCGACCGCGACGTCAACGTCAGAGCCACCACCCTCGCCGCTCTGGGCAAGGTCTGGAGTTGGTATCCAGGCCGGAGCCTGATCGACGTCGAGGAGACGACCCTGTCCGATTGGAAGAACGCATTCCACGGCCAGGTCGTCGCGCAGAGGGGTGACCGTGATCCCAAAGGACGCGCCGCCGCGATCGCCTGCCTCGCCGCCATCCCGCTCGACACGCTCGCCGCGCCAGCGATCGCGTGCCTCGAAGACCCGACCAGCGGAGCGGTCCGCCATCAGGTGCTTGCCTCGTTCGCGAACCGTCCTGCGTTGCTGACCGAGGAGTTGATCCTCAAGCACCTACACGATCCAGAGGCCGGAATCCCCCAGTTCGCCGAGATCCTCCTTAAGGCGCGGGGCCTTTCGAAAGACCAGATCGCCCTCGGTCGTCTCATCACCAGCCCGAAGCCCGAAATCCGCGCCTCGGTGATCCCGCTCCTCAAAGAGCACGACGAGGTCGACCCGGTCGTTTGGCTGCTCCAGCTCTCACGCGACGCCGACGAACTCGTCCGCACCCGCGCCGTCGAGGCGATGATCGGCAAAACTGACACGGAAATCCGCGACAGGCTCCGCGAGATGGCCTCGAAGGATATATCTCCCGCCGTCCGGGCCGCCGCGAGCAAGCTCGTCGCCGATCTCCGGCCGGCTGGGGCGACCGCTGCCCTTCCTCCGCTGCCCGGTTCAGCGAGCCTCACCCCGAAGGCGAATTGATCCATTCGGTCGCGTGGGGTCGGTCCGGCGAACCCCACGCGATGCCGCCACGATCGAAAAAACCACCTTGCCTAGTGGTAAACCCGCTCCGCGAGCGGGTCATGACCGCTTTCGAGCCGCGCCTGCTCCTGATCTTGCGGCAGGTGCCGCGAGCCGAGCAGGAAGAAGAAGCAGCCCAGGAGGAGCATCGGCACCACGGCGAGCATTCCGACGGTGAGGTTGGTCGTGATCTTGCCGACCACGATCGGCGCGGCCCCGATCGAGTTGAAGAACTGGCCGACCGACGAGTGGATGACGTTAGCCGTGCCGAATAGGTCAGAGATCACGCCGATCAACCACGGCGAGCTAATGTCGCCGAACAGATGGACGAGGAAGATGCACATCGCATAACCCGCCGCCCGACGGCTCGCGGGGACGACGTTCGCCGTCACCGTGTTGCTCGGACCTAGCACCGAGGCCATCATCACCGAGGCGATGAACAGGAAGATCAGCGACTTCGTCTTGTTCGGTTCGAGGAGCGCCAGAGTACCGAACGGCGCGGCCGCCGCGACAGCGAGGAAGGGCCAGATCAGATAAGCCCGTCTCGTGAACTTACCCATGAAGTCGGCCAAGAAAGTCCCCAGCACGATGCCGATCAGGCCGGCCAGGGCCGTGAGGACGCCGATCTCCTTGCCCGCAGCGCCGAGTTCCATGCCGCGAACCCGGTGATAAAAGGTCGCCCCCCAGACGGCATAGGCCCCGATGGCGAACGTCACCGCAGCCTGACCGGCGGTGTTGTATACGAAACTCTTGGTCTTGAGAATCGCGAGATATTCGGCAATCCCGGGCCGGTCGGCCTTGGTCGAGACCCCCAGGCCTTCAGACGCACCCCGACCTGGGTCTCGCATCATCAGTCCAGCACACGCGGCCACCAGCCCTGGCAGGCCGACGACCCAGAAGGCATGTCGCCAGTCTCCGTGCTGGGCGAAATGCCCGCCGATCAGGTAACCGATCGCCCCGCCGACCGGAAGCGCGAGGTAATAGAGGCCCATGATCCGCCCGCGCCGCTTCGGGGAGAAGAGGTCGCAAAGCAGCGCGGGAGCGATGATCCCGTAGCTGGCCTCTCCCACGCCGAGCAAGGCCCGCCAGAAGAACATGTCGTAGAAGCCCTTGGCGAACGCTGTCCCGACCGTTGCCACGCTCCAGAGGCCGACGCCGAACGCGAGCAGATGCTTGCGGTTGTAGCGATCTCCCAGGTAACCGACCATCGGCGAGACGAGCGTATACACGACCATGAACGACACGGCCAGCGTGCCGAACTGGGCGTCGCTGTAGCCCAGTTCCTTCATGATCTGCGGGCCGGCTGAGAAGAAAACATACCGGTCGATGTAATTCAGCAGGTTCATGCTGAAGAGCACGACCAGGGCAAAGATCGGGCTTGAGAAGAAGGGAAATAAACCGCGACGGGAGACCCGGGCGACCGCCGGGTCAGGACTGGGAGCAGGCATGTGGCCGATCGCCTTAGCGGAGAGGGAATCGATACGTCGACGGCTAAGTTATAACCCGTCAAACGGACCAGTGCGACCCCCCACGGATGTTTGGGCAAAGTCGGTCGCGATTCCCGTATCTTTGCCGCTTCCCCCGAACGCTGACTTCGGTGAGGAAGTCAGGTCGCTCAGACATGGGGCCTGATCCTCGTTCCGACAGTCTCCGACGTCGAAACGAGGGACGTTCCGACCGGCCTAGCGCTTCGAGCGGCTCTCTCCCTTTCGCGGAGTTGCGTCGTCGGCGATCTCAACGTCGATGAAAACTAGCAACTCCGTGCTCGTGGGCACCGTGCCGGGGATTTTGAGGTTGAAGAGGCCGCCCTTCGACTGAAGAATGCCGGGCTGGATGCCAGCCGAGATCAGTAAGGTCTGTCCCATCGGCCAGCCTTTGACCGTCTGGTTAAGCCGAGACTCCGAGACCTCGGGTACGTCGATCCGAAGCTCGCCCGGCCCAACCTCTCGGGGGGCGAGTACTTTTGTCTGGTGGAACGAGCGGACGGTGTTTGCGGTCAGCTCGATCGCGGCGTCGAGGTTGTCGCCTTCATAGGAGAGGAGCGGGCTGAGCCGGAGCGTGACCCCTTCTTCCAGCTCCTCGGTCTTGGGCTGGAAGCCCTGGCCAACCGCACTGTCGCGTTGGAGGCCACCCGTGAACGGGCGTGGGGAAGAGGTGTTCATGTAGAGCGTCTGGCCATTCACCATATCGAACTGCTTCTCGGCGATCAGCCGGAAGCCCTGCCAGACCTGCATCTGCGTGAGCACCATCGCAGCGTCTTCGGTCTTGACGCTCCAGATCTGCTGCCCCTGCGGTCCGCTGCCGATCAGGTTCAATCTCTTGTAGACCGCGTACCGCCACCGCGTATCCCCCGCCGCGACGAACCGTACGCGCAGCTTGAGGATGTCGGACGGAGCGTCCACGAACCGCTCGACCACCTCGGCCACCTGGTCGAGAATCTTGGCGTTGTGATAGGCCCGTATCTTGGTCCGGCCGGCGGAAAGGACCGCGATCTTCTCACCATGCCAGGGGGCCGTCGTGGTCCGGCGAAAGATCCAATCGATAATACTATTCTGTGGATTGTTTTCTTTGTGGGGCAGGCCCGTGTACTTCGAGATGTCGAATGTCCGCCACTGCTGCCCGGCTTCTGACGGCAGGTTGGGCGGGATCTCGTCGCGATTCGAGGCCGGTTCGGTCTCGTTGGCCGACGGATCGGCCTCAGCCCCTCGGGCGATCCGAGTGGCTCGTGTGGACCGGCCGGGGGCCCGTCGCGACGGCTCTTGCGCGAGCAGGCGGAACGGGGCGAACCCCGCCAGGAAAGTCGAGATGACCAGGAGCTTTCGGCGATTCATGCCAGGGGCCTCCTTGCCGGGCTGGCGTTTAGTCGAGATTGTGCGGAGCGAAGAGGCAAGGCGCACGCCGGGCTTCACGCCCTGGCGCGGATTTTCTAACAGAGGGGGGGAAAAGGCTCAAGCCCAATCCCTTCGTCGTCCGAGACGCCCACTCAATACGGAGGCAGGCTCGGATCGACGTCTTTGATCCAGGCGAGGATACCGCCGGTCAAGTTGGTGAGCCGGGTGAAGCCCTGCTCGCGGAGCAGCTTGATCGCCTTGCCGCTTCGGACCCCGCTCTTGCAATGGACGACCATCGCCACGGTCTTGTCCAACTCTCCGAGCCTCTCGGGTAAGTTGGGCAGTGGGATTACCGTCGACCCGGCGATCCGGCAAATGGCGATCTCTTCGGGGTTCCGCACGTCGAGCACGAACAGCGACTCGCCCCGATCAATTTGGACCTTGAGTTCGCGGGGACTGATCTCGGCCATCACTTCTTCCACCCCCGTCGATGCCTCGACACCACGGACCCCGCAAAACTGCTCGTAGTCGATGAGAGTAGTGATCGTCGGGTTCGGCCCGCAAACCGGGCACTTCGGGCTTTTGCGGACCTTCATCTCGCGGACGGCCATGTCGAGGGCGTCGTAGAGCATCAACCTCCCAATTAACGGGCGACCGACTCCGAGGAGGAGTTTGACCGTCTCGGTGGCCTGCACGACCCCGATGAAGCCCGGCAAGATTCCCAACACGCCCCCCTCCGCGCAGTTCGGCACGAGGTCGGGCGGCGGCGGCTCGGGATAGAGGCAGCGATAGCAAGGTCCGTGCGGCGGGAAGAAGACCGACGCTTGGCCGTCGAATCGGAAGATCGACCCGTAAACGTTCGGCTTGCCGAGCAGGACGCAGGCGTCGTTAACGAGATACCGCGTCGGGAAGTTGTCGGTCCCGTCGACAATCACATCGTAGTCGGCGAACAATCCGAGGGCGTTCGAGCTGTCGACAGCGAACTCGTGGCGTCGCACGACAAGATCTGGATTGAGCGCCTTGAGCTTGTCCTCGGCGCTGTCGATCTTGGGACGGCCGACGTCGGCGGTGGTGTGGATGATCTGTCGCTGGAGGTTCGAGACGTCGACCACGTCGAAATCAACAAGCCCGATCGTGCCGACGCCCGCTGCCGCGAGATACAGGACGAGCGGGGAGCCGAGCCCGCCAGTGCCGATGCAGAGGACGCGAGACGCCTTGAGGCGGCGTTGCCCGTCCATCGCCACCTCGGGCATGATGAGGTGGCGGGCGTAGCGCTGGATGTCGTCGTTCGAAAGCACTATCGCCGCGGCACGGTCGCCGAGAAGGTCAAAAGGAAGCGCCGTCATCAAGGGTCTTTCCTCGGGTCGCGAGGGATAATCGGCGGGATTTCTGTCCGATTCAAGGCGTGTAACGGCCGATGAGCAGGCTGGCGTTGTGTCCGCCAAAGCCGAAACTGTTCGACATGACGTGGTCCACTCGCGTCTCGCGGGCCACGTTGGGAATGTAGTCGAGGTCGCAGCCTTCGCCCGGGTTGTCGAGGTTGATCGTCGGCGGCAGTACGTTGGACTGGATCGCCAGCGCTGAGGCGATGAGTTCGACCCCGCCCGACGCGCCAAGGAGGTGGCCAAGCTGACTCTTGGTGCTGGAAACCTGGAGCTTGGACGCTTGCGGGCCAAAGACCGACTTCATCGCCTTCGTCTCGGCGAGGTCTCCAAGTTCGGTGCTCGTGCCGTGGGCGTTGATGTAGTCAACGTCGTGCGGGTCGCGACGGGCGTCGGTGAGGCAGAGGGTCATGGCTCGCGCCGCGCCTCGGCCTTCTTCGTCAGGTGCTGTGATGTGGGTGCCGTCGGCCGACATCCCGTATCCGAGCAACTCGGCGTAGATCCTCGCTCCACGTTTACGGGCGAGCGATTCCTCTTCAAGAATCAGGACGCCCGCCCCCTCGGAGAGGACGAAACCGTCGCGGTCGCGGTCAAAGGGCCGGCTGGCGCGAGTTGGGTCGTCGTTACGGGTCGAGAGCGCCCGAAGTGCGGCGAACCCGCCGAGACCCATGTGGGTGATCGCGGCCTCGCTGCCGCCCGTAATCATCACGTCGGCCAGGCCACTTTGGATCAGACGGAATGAGTCACCGATGGCGTTGGCGGCCGAGGCGCAGGCCGTCGCCACCGCCGAGCAAGGCCCTTGCAGGCCCCAGCGGATCGAGACGTGACCACTGCCGGCGTTGACCATCAGCTTCGGGATCGTGAACGGGCTGATCCGCGAAGGCCCCCGTTCCATCATGATCGCGTGCTGGGTCTCGAACTCGCTGAGTCCGCCGATCCCCGAGCCGATCAAGACACCGTTTTTTTCGGGCGGGAACATCGAGAAGTCAATCCCCGAGTCGGCCACAGCGCCTTCAGCCGCGATCATCGCAAACTGCGCGAAGCGGTCGAGCCGCCTCGCTTCTTTGGTCCCAAAGAGGGCCTCGGGCTCCCAGCCGTGGACCTGTCCGCCGAAATGAACCTTGAAGGCGGTCGTGTCGAAGAGCGTGAGCGGCGCGATGCCGCTCTTGCCCTCACACAGGCCCGACCAGAAGCTTTCGAGCGTCCTGCCCAGAGCCGTGACCACGCCCAGGCCGGTGATGACGACACGTCGCGGCATTACTTCGTATGCACCTCGATGTACGCGATCGCCTGGCCGACGGTCTGGATCTTTTCCGCCTCTTCGTCAGGGATCGTGATGTCGAATTCTTCTTCAAATTCCATGACGAGCTCGACCGTGTCAAGCGAGTCAGCGCCGAGGTCGTTGACGAAGGACGTCTCTCGCGTCACCTGGTCCTTGGCCACGCCCATCTGCTCGCTTACGATCTCGATAACGCGTTCTTCCACGGACACGGGCGAACCTCCTAACGCGACCCTAGCCTGATCCGAGTAGGGGCGCGTCGACTGGTTATTCGGGCAAGAAATCCCCGCCAATCGGGATCGATCCCAATCTTGGCGAGGTCGAAACGGCACTCTCAATACGTCGGCCGGAGAACCCCGGTGCATGAACCGAAGAGTCATAAGGCGTTCGGAAGCTCCACAAACTAGCAATCCGCCCGCCTCTTGTCCAGAAGGTCGGCTGCCGATTGTCCGCGATCGCCGCGTCAAACCGCCCAGCCTACCCTCAAAATCATCCCGAGAAATCGATTAACAGGTCATCCCGCCGTCGACGGCGATGATCTGACCCGTGAGGTAACTTGCGCCTGGGCTGGCAAGATAGGTGACCAGATCGGCGATATCTTCAGGGCTGCCGAGTCGACGGACGGGCACTCGCTCCTTGACCTCGGCCTTAATCTTATCGGGCAGGGAGTCGGTCATGTCGGTGGTGATGAACCCGGGTGCGACGGCGTTCACCGTCACTCCTCGCGAGGCGAGCTCACGGGCGATCGTCTTGGTGAAGCCGATCACGCCCGCCTTCGACGCCGAATAGTTTGCCTGACCGGGGTTCCCCATCAGGGCGGAGACGCTGGTGATGTTGATGATCCGGCCGTATCGCTGCCGCATCATCATCGCGCCAACGGCCCTGGCGAAGAGGAAGGTCCCCTTGAGGTTGGTGTTGATCACGTCGTCCCAGGCATCGTCTTCCATGCGGAGGAAGAGGCCATCCTTCGTGATCCCGGCGTTGTTGACAAGAATCTGAATTTTGCCACCGAACCGAGCCTCGACCTCTTCGACCACGCGATTGACGTCGGCCGTAATGGCAACGTTGGCGGCGAACGCCTCCGCCGTGCCGCCAGCCTCGCGAATTGCGGTGAGGGTCGCGTCCATCCCCTCCTTGGTCCGGGCCACGCCCGCGACGCTCGCACCGCAGCGGGCGAGCTGGACCGCGATCGCGCGGCCGATCCCACGCGAGGCTCCGGTCACGAGGGCCACTTGTCCGGAGAGATCGACTTGCAAGCCGGGCTTGGGTGTCGCCGTGTCGGCCATGAGGGGCTTCCTTTGCTGGAAAATCACCGAGCAGGAACGCTCGTACAAGGTATCTTTCGGTCGATCCGCTTGAGCAATCCGGTCAAGACCCGACCCGGGCCGATCTCGTAAAACGTGTCAAAGCCATCGGCGAGCATCCGGCGCATCGACTGCTCCCACCGCACGGGGCTGACCACCTGCGCCACGAGTTTCGCCCTGATCCCAGCCGAATCGTCGTGAGGCCCCGCGTCGACATTCGAGTAGACCGGAATTCGGGGCGTCAGGAAGGTCGTCTGCCCGAGCGTTTCGTCCAGCCGATCGGCCCCTGATTGCATGATCGGGGAATGGAACGCCCCGGCGACCGCAAGCGGGATCACCCGCGAGGCCCCCATCCCGGTCGCGACTGCCTGTAAAGCCTCGATCGCCGCGTTCTCGCCGGAAACTACGATGTTTCCTGGACCTAGAAGATTCGCCTTCCAGAGTCCTCCAGCCGGGGCGACTCGCGCACAAAGCTCGTCGATCGCGGCCTCGTCGAGGCCGAGGATACTCGCCATCCCGCTCGGAGAGGCCACGGCGGCGGCCTGCATTGCCTGCCCTCGGCGACGGACGATTGCTAGTCCCGTCTCGAAGTCCATCGCCCCCGCGAACACCAGCGCCGTGTATTCCCCCAGGCTCAGTCCGGCCGCCCCAGCGACCCCCGCCACGAGGTCTGGGTCGCTGGCTTTGAGCGATTCAAGAGCGGCGAGACTGGCGACATAGATCGCGGGCTGGCTGACGTCGGTCGATTCCAGCGCTTCAGCGGGACCATCGAAGCAGACGGCGGCGAGGTTGAAGCCGAGCAGCTCGTTCGCCCGATCGAAGAGGGCACGCGCGGCGGGAAGCCCTTCATAGAGGCTCTTGCCCATGCCGACGGCTTGGGCCCCTTGGCCGGGAAACAGGAACGCGACCTTCGACATCGGACATCCTTCAAGGAGTCGAGCGGGAGGACCGCTCAGGCTTCGGGCGGCACGTTGAGCGCCGCGGTCAGTTGCGATATGAACTGGGCGTTGATCCGCTCTTCGGCCATCGTCCCGGCTACGCGAAGTGCGTTCTTGATCGCCCGTTCGCGGGAGGAGCCGTGGCAGATAATGCACGCCCCCCTGATCCCCAGAAGCGGGCCGCCGCCGAACTCCTGGTATTCGTAGCGGGCCTTCAGGTCTTTGAGAGTGTTCCCGAGAGCATACGCCGCCTCGGGAGGCAGGCTTGGCAGGAGCTTGGCCATCTCCTGCTTGAGTTGCGAGAACAGAAACTCGACCGCTCCCTCCCCCGCCTTGAGGAGGACGTTACCGACGAACCCCTCGCAGACGACGACCCTGGCGTGGCCTTCGTAGATGTCGCGACCTTCGATGTTACCGACGAATCGGTCGGCCAGCGGGCCTTGGAGGAAGAGCGCCCGGGTCGCTTTGGTCAGTTCCGTCCCCTTGTCGTCCTCGGACCCGACGTTGAGCAGCCCGATTTTCGGCTCGGAGACGCCAAGGACATGCTGGGCGTAGATCGACCCCATGATCCCATATTGATAGAGGTCTTCGGCCTTGGCGTTCATGTTCGCGCCGACGTCAATGATCGCAACCGGGCCTCGGTGCGACGGGAAGATCGCGGCGATTCCCGGGCGTCGGACGCCAGGCAGAAACATTTTGGCGTTCATCATCGCCGAGGCCACCATCGCGCCGGTGTTGCCCGCCGAGACGACGGCATTTGCCTCGCCCGACGCGAGCAGGCCCCACGACTTCGAGATCGAGTTGTCGCGCTTCCGCCTGAGGGCCTCGACCGGCTTCTCTTCCATGCCGATCGATTCGGCCGAGTGATGGATTGGCAGTCGGTCGAGCGCGGAGTCAGGATACTTGGCCAATTCGGCCTCGATGCGGGCCTTATTGCCGACGAGGATGACTGTGAGATCATCCCGATCGCGCACGGCCTCTACGGCTCCGGCCACGATCGGGCCGGGCGCGTGATCGCCACCCATCGCATCCAGGGCAATCCGCATAGAACTCGACTCCGACCACAAGATTCACGGCACCGCCACGCAAGCCGCCTTCGCGCCGCGCATCCTAGGCCATCGACTCGATGGCTGTCAAGGCGGCGGCTGCCCCGCTCGATCGTCTTCACTGCGTCGAACCGATGCGACGCAGCGAGCAAATTGAGGCCAGCGTCGGCGACTTGCAGGCCCGGCTCGGCCGGAATCCTCCAACTCTTCATCCCGCCGTCGGCCCATCCGCTGCGTGGGTCGGTCGCAGCCACTTCATCAGAGTGAGTTCGCGCGGGCGACGCGGTCGATTGAATGCAGGTCTTCAATGCCGAGCATCATTTCGAGATCGTCGCCGATAGGATCGAGACATCTCCTCTCGTTCCGACGCGGAGTGTCGAAACGAGATGAAGCGATCTTTCAGTTAGGTCCTTCCAGGGCTTCCCACCGTGCGTAGGATGTCGCCAGCTCGGCTTCGAAAGCCTTAAGCTTGGCGTTGGCCTCGGCAACTGCAGCGCGGTCGAGGCGGTAGAATGCGGGGTCGGTCATTGTGGTGTGGAGGTCTCGGAGTGAGGCTTCGAGGACCTCGATCCGCGCGGGGAGAGCTTCGAGTTCACGCTGGACTTTATAGCTCAGCTTGCGAGGGCGGTCGGCGGTCGGCGACTTTGAAGAGTCGGCGGACGCGGTCTTGGCCTGGAGGGATTTGGCCTCGGACTGTTTCTGGCGGAGATAGTCGTCGTAGCCACCATCGTATTCCCTGACCCGGCCGTCGTCCTCGATCGCGATCGTGCTCGTCACGACGTCGTTCAGGAAGGCGCGGTCGTGGCTTACGAGCAACACGGTGCCCTGGTATTCGACGAGCAGCCCTTCGAGCAATTCGAGCGTCTCGACATCGAGATCGTTCGTCGGCTCGTCGAGCACGAGGACGTTCGACGGCTTGGTGAAGAGCTTCGCCAGAAGGAGCCGGCTCCGCTCGCCGCCGGAGAGGAACCGAACGAGGCTGCGTGAGCGCTCGGGGGGGAAGAGGAAATCTTGCAGGTATCCGAGCACATGGCGATGCAGGCCGTTGATCGCAATGGTGTCGTATTCGCTCACGTTCTGCTGGACCGTCTTGTCTTCGTCGAGCCGGGCCTTGAGCTGGTCGAAGTAGGCAACCTCCAGGTTGGTCCCCTGGCGGATCGTGCCGTCTTGCGGAGCGAGCTGGCCGAGCAAGAGCCGGAGCAAGGTCGTCTTGCCCGACCCGTTGGGGCCGATGATGCCGACCTTGTCGCCCCGCATGATCGTGGTCGTCAGGTCACAGATCACCGAGCGGCCGTCGTAGCGGAACCCGACCCCCTTGGCCTCGACGACCAAAGCCCCCGATCGATCGGCCTCCTGAACCTGGATCTTCGCAGTGCCCGCCTTGTCGCGACGCTGCTGACGAGCCTCGCGCATTGCCTTGAGCGACCGTACACGTCCCTCGTTACGGGTCCGACGCGCCTCGACCCCTTTTCGAATCCAGACTTCTTCCTGGGCGAGCCGCTTGTCGAAGAGCGCGGATTGCCGCTCCTCAGCGGCGAGCACGTCCTCGCGGCGCTTGAGGAATGTGGGATAGTCGCAGGCCCAGTCATTGATATGACCCCGGTCAAGCTCGACGATCCGGGTCGCGAGCTTTTCGAGGAAGACACGGTCGTGCGTGACGAAGATCAGCGTCCCGCCGTAGCGGAGGAGGAAGTCTTCGAGCCAGCGGATCGACTCAATGTCGAGGTGATTCGTCGGCTCGTCGAGCAGGAGGATGTCGGGGTCGGCGACGATCGATCGTGCCAGCAAGGTCCGACGCTTCATGCCCGAGGAGAGGTCTTCGAAGCGGGCGTCAGGGTCGAGACCCATCCGCGAGATAATCGCGCCGACGCGATGGTCAGAGCCGTCGGCGCGTTCGCCAGCCTCGGACAGGCCAATGGCGATCTCGTCGGCCACAGTCCCGCCGTGTCCCAGGGGCACCTCCTGCGGAAGTCGGGAGACCCGAAGCCCTTGCTGGCGGATTAACTCGCCGCCGTCAGGCTCGATCTCGCCGTCGATCAGCCGGAGTAAAGTGCTCTTCCCCTCGCCGTTCCGGCCAAGGAGGCAGAGCCGGTCGCCTCGCTCGACCTGCAACGTCACCCCGTCGAGCAGCTTGGGGCCTCCGAAGGCCAGGGTCACGTCCCGCAGACTCAACAGCGCCATGAACTCTCCCCAACCAAGCTGATCAAAACTGGACCGCGAGCGATTGCCGACTCCTAACCTAACAAATTTCGCTCGGTTTCAAGTCGTTGTTCATTCGGATTTGATGGAGATCGTCAGATTCGGGGCCTCGCGAGGGCCTTCCCCTTGCTCCGGTCTCCGAACTGATTCATAGTGTCTCTCCACCTCTCATAAGTCGTCTCTGACAGGCCGCCGGGGAATTCGAGATGAAGCTGTTCCGAACGAGGTATGGCATCAGGTCGATGATGGTGATCGTCGCGGTTTGCGGCTGCCTCTTCGGTGCGCATCGCTATAATCGCGAGACCAAGCCCCCGCGCCTGTGGACCGGCTGGCTCCGCTCGAATGTCCCAGCACATCGCGAGATGGCGGCGCATGAACTGGGTGAAATGGGAGAGAACGCCGAGATGGCGGTCGCCGACCTGGCCCGGACCCTCGTCATTGACGACGACCGCACCGTCCGCCGCCAGGCGGTCTGGTCGCTCGCCCGGATTGTCAACGCACGATCGGCCGACTCGACGATAGAGGTCGCGACGGCCGCCCTCATCACAGCACTCGACGACCCCGACGGGTTCGGCGTCGGACAATTGGCCGCCGAGACCCTCCTTCACATCCACGCAGACGATCGAGTCGTTGTCCCGGCCTTCATCAAGGCGGCGAAAAATCGGGACGTATGGGTCCGCACGACAGCTATCCAGGAGACTCGCCGCGAGCGTCCCTGAAAGGGAAGGCCGGGCGAGAGATAGTGGCACTCATCCAGACCGGAATGATCGACGAGAGCGAGTACGTCCGCGAACTGTCGCTCTATGCGTTCCAGACACTCCTGATAAAGTCGCCAGACGTGATGACGCCTGTTCTTGAAAGCGGGACGTCCAGATATGTCGGGCCGCGATCGCTGCGGTGCGTCGATTCTCTCCGTGCGGCTTGGCGTCGGTCGAACCGGCCGCCGGGCGGGCCGTCCCAGCGATCATCCAAACCCTTGGGGACGACACCCAAGTCCGGAGATCTGCCGTGCTAACGCTCGGTTCGATCAGCCCGGCCGCCTCTGACGCGATCCCGATCCTCGCCGAGATAAGGTCACACGATCGCAATGCCACGGTCCGAGACGCGGCGGCACAGACGGTCCAGTGACGCCGACGATCTCTATTCAGGCCGAACCGGCTCGCACCGCCCGAACCATCGCGGCGGACGACTCTCTGCCGAATCGTGCCTGGATTCGCCGCATGGTGGCGTATCCGATTTTTGTCAAGAACTGATGCGGGCGAGAGAAGGCGAGAATGTCAAACCAGACCACGCCAGTCGACGGATCCAACTCAACGAGGAATCGCTCCTCGCCCGTACCGGCATGGTCAGGGAGAGTGCCGTAGGCAAAGCCGAAACGTCGGATCGGCTCCTGTTCGTCCCAGACATATATGATCCGGCAGGCGTTCAGCCACCATAGGCCGAACTCGCGGGCAATCACGGCGATAACCTCGCCCTTCGCGATCGTCATCTCGGGCGACCACGCCTCCACCCAGCCCAGATTGAACTGGTCCCATCGCTCCAGGGCCGCCTTGGCTTTCGCAAAATCCGCTTCACCCTCGCCGAGCTTGATCCGGGTATGATCGACAACATACCCAACCGGAGGCTCGGTCGCCGTGGCCCCGACTGCCAGGTAGGTAAAGTCGAGTTTCGACTGATCGGTCAGGAAATTGCGAATCGTCCGGGTCGAAGGTCTTCGTAGCAACAGCATGGGCATTCCCCGGGTAGATCATTGCTTATCTCTAGCGCGGTCTACAAATACACTATAGGCAATCCGCACATTTCCGTACCGAACTGGCCGAGGACACGATCCGATGCACACCTCCTCGAAAGAGATTAGGCCGACTGTCTTGCTTACCGGCGGCAGCGGCTACGTCGGAGGTCGCCTCATTTCCCGGCTCGAAAGTCAGGAAGTGGCGCTCCGGTGCCTGGCCCGTGATCCCGACAAGCTCCAGCCCCAGGTGGCGACGGGCACCGAAGTCGTGAAGGGCGACGTCCTTGATCGACCTTCGCTCGACAAGGCGCTACAAGGCGTCCACACCGCCTATTATCTCGTCCACTTGATGTCAGGGTCGAAATCGAAGGATTTCGAGAGAGAAGATCGGCAAGCGGCTATAAACTTCGCGGCGGCCGCAAAGCAAGCGGGCGTTCAGCGCATTATCTACCTTGGCGGTCTGGGAGATGATTCCCTCCCTAACCTCTCGCCGCACCTCCGCAGTCGCCACGAGGTCGGTCAGGTTCTTGCAGCGTCTGGCGTGGAGACGATCGAGTTCCGGGCCTCAGTCGTCCTCGGAGCGGGCAGCCTGTCGTTTGACCTGATGAAGTCACTGACCGACCGCCTTCCCGTGATGATTTGCCCCAAATGGCTCTCGACGCCGACCCAGCCTATCGCCGTGGATGACGTTCTGAGCTATCTTCTGGCGGCAAAAGACCTGCCCCCAGCAGAGAGCCGCATCTTCGAGATCGGCGGCACAGATGTCGTGACTTACGGTGGCTTGATCCGGGAGTATGCCCGGCAAAGAGGCTTGCGTCGCTGGCTGATCTCGGTGCCGGTCCTGACCCCATACCTCTCGAGCCTCTGGTTGGCCATTGTCACCCCCGCGAGCTTCATTGTCGGCCGGCACCTGATCGAGGGCTTGAAGAATCCGACCGTGGTTCACGATCGGACGGCACTCGGCGTCTTTCCCATCCGCCCAATCGGAACAGGCGAAGCCATCCGGCGGGCCTTGGTGGGCGGCTGACCTTCAAGACGCAAACACGAGACCGCCGCATTCCAAATGCCTCGATCCCGAGTCGCCGAGTGTCACGAAAAGCCCTCCCAGCGCGAGCCCGACCCATGACCGACCCACGACTCATGACCGACCCGCGACTCGCCCGGTTGCTTCTTTTGCGCAAGGAAAGGGCTGTCCCCGAATCGCGGCGCTGGCGGGCTGTCGAGGACGACCTCGGCCTCCGCCTTCCCGGCGACTACAAGACGATGATCGACGAATTCGGGGCCTCGTCCTGGGACGACTTCCTCCACATCCCGTCCCCCTTCTTCGAAGAACTCGACCTGCGGACTTTCGCCACGATGACCCTCGACGCCGATCGGACGGCGCGAGCCTTATCCCCCGCACACTATCCAATTCCGCTCTATCCCGAACGCGGCGGCCTCTTCCCCTGGGCCGTCACCGATAGTGGCGACACACTCTATTTCATCACCGCCGCCGACCCCAATAATTGGCCCACTGTCATCAAAGGGCCACGCACGCCGGAGTTCGAAGTCTTCTTCGACCCGCCCTGCCTGATCGTCCACCGGATCGCCTCAGGTTCGCTACGATCAACAATCCTGCCGCCACCCTATTGAGACAACTCTATTTTCGATTGGCTTATGATGGATTCCGGGTTGGTCGGCTCGTCGTGCTCTGCCAATCTCTAAAGTGTCGTCGGTTTCAGGCACATTCCGCGTCGGCACTCTGGCCGTTTTTACGGATCGGGCCATATTCGACCCGGACGAGGGCCTTGGGATCGATGTGGAGCTTTGCGGCCTTTCTCACATCGCGAGGGGTGACCGACGCGATCCTCCCGGGCCATTCCAACGGCTCTTCGAGCGACAATCCCCATCGCTCAAGTTCGAGCAGTCGGCCCGCCCGCTGTTCCACGGTCTGATAGTCGAAGACCCACGACCCCGCGAGATAGCGTCGAGCGTTCTCGACCTCCTCGTCGGAGAAGTCCCCGTCGTGCATTGCCCGGACCTGTTCCTGGATCGCGGCGACTGCACGGTCGGCTTCGTCTGGACCGGTCCCGACGTAAATCTTGAAAAGGCCTGGGAGTAGGTCGGCCGAGTCAGTGATCCCGCCTCCGACAGAATAGGCCAGCCCCAACTCGTCGCGGATAATCCGGCTCAGGCGATCCGTAAAGCCGGGGCCTGCTCCCAGGATGTAGTCGAGTACAGAAAGCGCGTCGAAGTCGGGATGTTTCCGGGCAACGCCGAGGTGCCCCATCAACAGATGGACCTGCTCGCCGGCCCTCGACACGCGACGAACTTTCGGACGCGCTGATCGCGCGAGGTTCGGGAGGTCGGGCGGCTCGGCCCCCTGCCCCGACCATTCCCCGAATCGACGCTTGACGATCCGGCTGAATACCTTCGGGTCGAAGTCTCCCACCGCGACCAGGAACGTGTTCCCGGGAACAAAATAACGGCGGTGATGGTCGAGTACGTCGGCGCGTTCGAGCCGGCTGATGTCGCGGGTCGCACCCCGAGGATCCCGACCCAGGGGGTGGTTCCCGTACACGAGGCCTCGAAATAGGCCGTCTGCCAGGAACGCTGGATCGTCTCGTTCGGATTGATACTCGGCGGCGATCTTCCGCTTGAACCAATCCACCGAGTCTTCGGGAAACGAGGGGGAGAGCGTGAGATCGGCGAGCCATTCGACCGCTCGCTCCAGGTCTTCGGCACGAACGCGGAGCGAGGCACCGGTCGGCCCGACATCGAGCGCGGCCCCGACGTCCTCGACCTCTTCGGCCATCTGCTCGGCCGTGCGCCCGGTCGTCCCCTCTTCGAGTAGGCGTCCGGTCAGGTAGGCTAGTCCTGGCTTTCGCTCGCGCATCTGACCGGCATCGACAAAGAGTTCGAGCGCGATGACCCCGTCATCACCGCGACGCTCCGTCAGCATCCTCATGCCGTTCGCGAGCACGGCCTTGTGGGGGCGGAAGTCAGAGAGAGTCGTCACGCCGCCGGGCACCTCGATCCCGAGGGGACGGTCGAGAATGACTGTAGACGGCCTCGACCCCTTGGAACGGACCTTCCCAGGCATGAGCACAGTGATGGCCCGCCCCTTTTTCGGCAGTGACCAGCCGACGGTCAGGCTGTTAGCGCCAAGATACGTCGACGCAACGCGACGCACGTCTTCGGCCTTGACGGCAATCGCCGCGCGGTGCTGGGCCTGCCAGTCGGACCAGTTTCCCCAGAGAGCGAAGTCTCCGAGTCCTGAGGCGAGGCCGCCGACATCCCCCTGTTCCCATCTCCAGGCCGCTTCGAGACGGTTCTGCGACCGTGTAAGCTCTTCGACAGTCGGCCCCTCGTCGGCAAGCCGTTCGATAACTTTCAAGATCTCCGACTCGATCTGATGCGGGTCGGCCCTCGGCGTCGCCTCGACCTGAATTAGCAGCTGGCCCGCGCGTCGGGCACTCTCCTGCGAAGTGTCGACCCACGTCGCCACCCGCTCGCGCTCGACCAGCCGATCCCAGAGCCGCGAACGTCGGCCGCATGTGAGCAGGTCGGATAGAACGTCGAGCGCCGGCACGTCGGGATGCCCCATAGGGACCGTGTGCCAACCGAATAGCCCGCGCGCCACTGACTCCGACTCAAGCAGTTCGAACTCGCGTCGGCCGGCCTGCCTCGGCTCTTCGATCGTGTGAGCGGTCCGGGGTGCAGCCCCTCGGATCAGTCCGCCGAAGTGATGCTCAACCCGGTCGAGGGCCCGCTCCGCTTCGACGTCTCCGACCACGACGAGCACCGCGCCGTCGGGCCGATAATGCGAGCGGTAAAAGGCGGTGAGGTCGTCTACGGCGATCCGTGCGAGGTCGTCGGGCCAGCCGATAATTGGGTTGCGATAGGGGTGGCGGACGTAGCTCGCGGTAAGGTGGGCCTGGTCGAGTCGGCTGAACGGCGATTCAAGGTCGCGAGCGCGTTCCTCGGCGATCACCCCTCGCTCGGTCTCGACTTCCTCCGGATCGAAAACTCCGCCCGTCATCCGGTCCGACTCGACCGTCAGCGCCAACTCCCAGCGATCGCTAGGGAACGCGAACCAATAGTGCGTGGAGTCTTCACCCGTTTCGGCGTTGGCCTGGCCGGCGGCAGCGAAAGCGATCCGGTCGATCTGTCCCTTGGGGAGTTGCGTCGTCCCTTTGAATAGCATGTGTTCGAGGAAATGCGCCAGGCCGGTTCGACCCACCGGCTCGTTGTATGAACCGGCGGGATAATAAATATCGCACACCACAACCGGCGCATGCTTACGCGGCAGCACGAGCGTCTTAAGGCCGTTGCCCAAGATGCGTTGAAAGACCGGCAAGTCACCTGCCCAAGGTGAAGAGGGGCGGGCATCGAGTCGTCGGGCCATTTTCGCCCCTCATTTTTTCAGAAAGCTCGGTGAGGACGAGACGTCTCGGCGGCCATCCGTCACATCATCCTTCTATCGTCCTCAAGGGTGGTCCAGCACGCAAGATCATTGCCTCTACCGTAGCAAATGGCGATAGACCAATCCTCTCTGGGAGGAGGCTAGCCCCAAAGAACCTATCGCTCGCATCGGGACAAGAATTCGTCACGGACTCATTCCCGTAATTTTCGTTCTCGGCGGGGCTTGTTGGTCGTCCGGCCGCAAGCCATCGACGTTCACATTCTCCGATCGCGGGTGAAACTGCCGATTGGCTTTAGGCCCACAAATCGAAAGCGATTCGCCGTCGTGACGCCAGACCTCCGGCACACCCGGTCCGACGTTAGATTTCCATCCTGACGAGAGTCATTTGTATAATATAGACCGCGATCGCCAGGTCGGGAGGGGGGTCAATCCGTTCTCGCTCGCGAACGACGGTGTGGTTCCGGATGCAATAACACGGATCCAATTCGAGCCATTTCTCGGCATTGCGCCTTCACCAAGTCGTCAGCCTCGACGGCCCCGAGCCTGGAGTGTGGGCGTGACAACTTCGGATCACTCCCAATCTTGCTCTTGCGATCCGACGGCCATTGAGGAATAGTATTCAGAGCCGATCCTCGCGGGGGTCAGGGTGAGCCGGGGGGGACCCGGGCAATGGGGACATGCGAACCTGGTCAGGACGGGAACGGAGCAGCCATAAGCACCGTTTCCATGTGCCCGGGAGAACCTCCCCGGCTCTCCCCGGCCCCCGCAATCGGCCACCCCTCTCTTAGCCCGACGGAGCGTGCCTCGTGTCCCGGAGTTCAGGGACTTCACCATCGTCGAGCCCGTCCGACGGTTATACCGTCGTTGCACGTCGCTATCGGCCACAGCGATTCGAAGAGGTCGTGGGTCAGGACCACGTCGTCCAGGCGCTTCGCAATGCGATCCGCCTGAATCGCGTCACCCATGCCTATCTCTTCAGCGGCACCAGAGGCGTCGGCAAGACGTCCATTGCGAGAATCTTCGCCAAGTGCCTGAATTGTGTGCAGGGCCCCACCGAAACGCCCTGCAACGAATGCGACATCTGTCAGGCGATCTCAGTCGGCCAAGATGTTGACGTGATCGAGATCGACGGTGCCAGCAACAACGGTGTCGAGGCTGTCCGCGAGTTACGGCAGAACGCCGGGCTTCGGCCCAGCCGTTGTCGCTTCAAAA
>JANXSY010000275.1 GCA_025356435.1 Isosphaeraceae bacterium
CAGGCGTACTTCCGGATCAACGCCGAGAGCATGGGGCAGTTCGAGCGGACCCTGATCATCGTCGAGGAGGGGGCGCAGGTCCACTACGTCGAGGGCTGCACCGCCCCGATGTACACGACCGAGAGCCTGCACTCGGCGGTCGTCGAGATCATCGTCAAGAAGGGCGGGCGCTGCCGCTACACGACGATCCAGAACTGGGCGAGCAACATTTATAATCTCGTGACCAAGCGAGCCATCGCCCACGAAGACGCCTTGATGGAGTGGGTCGACGGCAACCTCGGCAGCCGGCTCACGATGAAGTACCCCTCCGTCTACATGATGGGCAAGGGGGCCCGCGCCGAGATTCTCTCGATCGCCTTCGCCGGCAAGGGCCAGCACCAGGACACCGGCGGAAAGGTCGTCCACGGCGCTCCCTATACCAGCTCGCGGATCATCTCCAAGAGCATCAGCAAGAATGGCGGCCGCGCCAGCTATCGCGGTCTGCTCAAGATCGCTGACGGTGCCAAGGGCTCGAAGTCGAACGTCGTCTGCGACGCCCTGATCCTCGACCCCCAGAGCCGATCCGACACGTATCCGTACATCGAGATCGACGAAGACGACGTCAAGGTCGGCCACGAGGCCAGCGTCTCGAAGATCGGCGAGGAGCAGCTCTTCTACCTGATGAGCCGGGGCATCTCCGAGGCCGAGGCCGCGACGATGATCGTCAGCGGCTTCATCGAGCCGCTCGTCAAGGAGCTGCCGATGGAGTACGCCGTCGAGATGAACAAGCTGATCCAGCTCCAGATGGAAGGGTCAGTGGGCTAAGCCATATTCGCCCGGCCCAATCATGGGTCGGGCGTCTTCTTGGCGTGGTTTCTCCCGGAGTGATGTGTCGTGTCTCTCGTTAATGGGCGTGCTAAAGGTTGCGGAAAGACCATGTCCATTAACATTTGTGACGAACAGAATGAGGGCGGGATAGACGCGGCGAAGGTCTGTTTGCCCTCCAAGACGACAACGGAACAACAGCGAGATGGCCAAGGTTTGGCACGATCACCGCTCTTTATACTTATGCTTCTGGTCTCACCGGCGTGAGTATCGAGCAGGCTTTGTCGTTACCTGACCATGCACCACCTAATCCACCATCGCTCCATCCAGATACAACTTTCGCTGAACGAGTTGTCGCGGCAATCAAGAGTTATCGTTTTCTAGCTATCTTTATGCTTGTAGAAATTATGCGAGCCGGTGCCCTAGAGTCACTCCTTAAGTTTTTGGAAAAGCGAGTCTTCTCACTATGATTTCTGTCGTGTGCAAAATATTGAGGGTTTTCCTGACCGAGAAGAACTGGCGGCGAGTGTGCTTTAATGATCAAACCGGCTGCAATCGAAACAATATCTAAGAATGATGCCACTCCGTAGAGTTATCGATTCATTCGATAGGATTTTCCCATGACGACTTCGGCCCGGAACCTTCTCGAATCATTTCAATGTCTGACGGAGGGCGAGCGGCGAGAAGTTGCCTGCGAGACCCTTCGTTTGACGAATGATATCGACTACGCTCCCTTGGATGACGAAACGTTCGGTCGTCTCGCGGATGAGGCGTTCCTTGAGTACGACGTCCATGAGGCCGCAGATGCTGGTCGCTAACAGGGGCGAAGTCTGGCTCGTTGATCTCGGATATGTGGCTAAGGTCCGCCCCATGCCTTGTCCTTAGCTTTCCGCCTTCGGCACCGATCGGGCGATAACGACTATTATCCCGCACACGACAAGTCCGACAGGAAGGCGTTTTCGACGCCCAGAACCCGGCCACTATCTCCAATCGAAGTTTATCCGAAGGCTCGGCACACTCACGGCGGATCAATTGAAGTCGATCGAAGACGTCGTGCGGTCCTGGCTTGGCCTCTGTTGAGACACTCCCCGCAATGAGCAGCGCGTCCATGACTACCTCGTCTCCCGCAACCGCAGGCCCCTCCGAGGCCGCGTTCGCCTCCTTCCTCAAGGCTCGCGACGAGCCTTCTTGGCTCCAGGAGCGGCGCAGGCAGGCGTTCGACCTGTTCCGATCGCTCCCCTGGCCGACCTCGCGCGACGAGGAATGGCGGCGGACCGATATCCGGGCGTTCAAGCTCGATCGCTTCACCCTGCCCTCTCAGGGCGATGGACCGACCGACGCCGACCGCGCCGCGATGGCACCCCTCTGGGAGGCCCTCAGCGCAAACTACGCGACCGGGATCGAGCAGGTTAACGGCTCGGTTACGCGCAAGGCCGACCCCACCAAGCTCGGTGGTGCCGTCTTCCTCGACCTCGACACGGCGGTCCGCGAACACCCGGAACTGATCAAGAAATATCTGCTCACCGACGCCGTCCGGCCCGAGGTCGACGCACTCTCGGCCCTTCATGCGGCGTTCTGGACCGGCGGGACCGTCCTGTATGTTCCCAAAGGCGTGAAGGTCGAAGCTCCCCTCTTCAGCCTCGTTGGCCTGGCGGGCAAGGGGCAGGTCGACTTCGACCATACGCTCGTCATTCTTGAGGAGGGGGCTGAGGCCACCCTCGTCCGAGAGACTGCGTCAAAAGGCCGCGACAAGGCCCAGGCTCTGCACTGCGGGGCGGTCGAACTCTTCGTCGGGCAGAACGCGAGCCTCCGGTTCGTCAACGTCCAGAACTGGGACGACGAGACCTGGCACTTCAGCCGAGAACGCGCCCTAGTTGGCCGAGATGCGCGGTTGCAGTGGACCGTTGGCGGGCTCGGGTCGCGGCTTGCGAAGGTGAATCAAGAGGTCGCGCTCACCGGGCAGGGGGCCTCGGCGCAGGTCAACGGGGTGATCTTCACTACCGGCAAGCAGCACCTCGCCTACTTCACACGGCAAGACCACATGGCCCCCCACACCCGGAGCGACCTGCTCTACAAGGGTGGCCTCAAAGACAAGTCACGCGTCGTCTGGAAGGGAATGATCCGCGTCGAAAAGGACGCCCAGAAGACCGACGCTTACCAGAAAAACGACAACCTGATCCTCTCCAACGAGGCCCGGGGCGACTCGATCCCTGGCCTCGAAATCGAGGCCAACGACGTCCGCTGCACCCACGGCGCGACGGCCGGGCGAGTCGACGAGGAAATGATCTTCTACGCCCAAGCTCGTGGCATCAAGAAGCAGACCGCGATCCGGCTGATCGTCGAGGGCTTCTTCGCCAACGTCTACGACCGGATCACCCTCGAACCCGTCCGAGAGACCCTCCGCCGCGCCGTCGCCGAGAAGCTTCAGCTTGGCGGGTCGCCCTCGAACTCGGCGGATTCCGAGGATTGAAACCGGCATTGCCATTCCATCAAGATCGACTCGCCTTTTACCCTGAATGACCGGAGCCCGCCCCTCATGGCCGAGCCTTACGTCCACCCTGAAGTCCTCGTCTCCGCTGACTGGGTCCAAGAACACCTGAACGACCCGAAGGTCCGGATCGTCGAGAGCGACGAAGATATTCTTCTCTACGACATGGGCCATATCGCCGGCTCGGTGAAGATCGACTGGCAGGGTGACCTTCAAGACCAGCTCATCCGCGACTACATCGACGCCGAGAAGTTCACCGCCATCTGCGCCCGGGCAGGGATCTCGAACGATACAACGGTCGTCTTCTATGGCGACAAGTCGAACTGGTGGGCCTGCTACGCTCTCTGGGCGTTCAAGCTCTTCGGCCATAAAGATTGCCGCATTCTTAACGGCGGCCGGAAGCTTTGGATCGACGAGACGCGGCCGACGACCACCGAAGTCCCCACGTATCCGTCGACCCAATACAAAGTCGAGAAGTCTGACGAAGCTGCCATTCGCGCCTTCCGCGACGAGGTTCTCGTCCACTCCAAGGCCGGCAAGCCGTTGATCGATGTGCGCAGTCCCAAGGAGTTCACCGGCGAGAAGACCCACATGGAGGACTATCCGCAGGAAGGCTCGCTCCGCGGAGGCCACATCCCGGGCGCGAAGAGCGTTCCCTGGAGCCGCGCGGTCAATGAAGACGGCACGTTCAAGTCGGCCGACGATCTCAGAGCGATCTACGAAGGCGAGATCGGGCTCAAGAAAGACGACAGTGTCATCGCCTACTGCCGGATCGGCGAGCGGTCGAGCCTGAGCTGGTTCGTCCTGACCTACCTCCTCGGCTATACCAACGTCCGCAACTATGATGGCTCGTGGTGCGAGTGGGGTAACCTCGTCCGCGCCCCGATCGCCAAGGGGGCCTGATCGGCGTCCGAATCCCTGGAGCTTGACCCGACCGAGGAGCTTTGCCGTGGCCGCCGCCCTCGAATTGATCGTGCAGGAACTCGCCGAAGCCGACCGCCAAGAGCGGATCGAGCTCTTGATCGACTTCGCCAAGAGCTTGCCCCCCCTCCCGGCGCGGCTTGAAGCCCACAAAGATGCCTCGCACCGGGTCGAGGAATGCCAGTCGCCCGTCTATCTTTTCGTCGAGCTGGAGGGGGACAAGGTCTCCCTCTATGCCGACGCGCCGATCGAGGCTCCGACGGTCCGCGGCTTCGTCTCGATCCTCGTGCAGGGGCTCAACGGGGCGACGTACGAGGAGGTTCTCTCGGTCCGCAACGACCTGATCGAGCGGATTGGCCTGACCGAGATCCTCGGAATGCTCCGCGTCCGGGGCCTGACCGGCGTCCTCTCCCGCCTCAAGGCCGCGGTCACCCGCTCGCTCATGGAGCGAGCTGACCCGGCGGCGAATTGATCCCGAACCAGTCCGACTCTCCGACACGACGAGGCGAGGTTTTCGCGCATGTCCGAATTCATCGAGGTGGGCCGGCTCGACGACGTGCCGCCCGGCGGCAAGCTCTTGGTCGACTTCGACGGCAGGGCACTCGCGGTGTTCAACGTCGAGGGAACGCTCTACGCAATCGATGACGTCTGCACCCACGACGGCGGCCCGCTCGCCGAAGGGGAAATCATCGGCTGCGAGATCCGTTGCCCGCGGCACGGAGCCCGGTTCGACGTCCGGACCGGTAAAGCCCTCTGCTTCCCCGCCTTCGAGCCCGTCGCGACCCATCCCGTCGAAGTTAAAGACGGGAAAATCTTCGTCGCGGTCGATTGAATCTCCGTTGATTCGAATGCTTTCGTCTCTTGCCCGTTTTTTTAGGGAGGGTCCGCATGGCCGATAAAGATGCAGTGATGGATGCTCTGCGCACCGTGAAAGACCCTGAGTTGAACGTCAACATCGTTGACCTGGGGTTGATCTACACCATCCAGACGCGCGAGAACGAGGTCGACGTCGAGATGACGTTGACGACCCCGGCCTGCCCGGCGGGCCCGGAGATCCTCCGCAACGCGGTCACCGCGATCGAAAAGGTTGAGGGCGTCGAGAAGGCGAATGTGAAGCTCGTCATGAATCCCCCCTGGTCTCAAGACCGGATGAGCGACGCCGCCCGTGATGAACTGGGTATCTTTTAACTCGCCCGCTCCGCCTCTGACCGAACCATTAGATCTCGACGGCGTTATCAGCGTTAACATTGCGTGTCGTTATTTGGCATCAGACGTCACCGCCTCAACATGAGCTACATTAAGATAGAGATGGCGTAGCAGATTGGAAAAGCTGCTATGCCAATCGACCTTAAGAAGGGCACGAGGCGGTGCTCTTTTTACTTGACTGCCTGTTTAGGTTCGTCTAAGACAGACCGACAGTATTCAAGCCTTGGTAATACTGCCTAATCGTCGGCTTCCGGGGCTCGTCTGAAGAGACCCGAATGGGACTAACTCAGTGGCCAGAAAAAAAACTTCGAAGACTCGCGTCAATGTCAAGGCCTCGATTTCGCGTCGTCTGCGAGACATCCGTCAAGAAAAGTTTGGCGAGCACGGGGGGCCCGAACTCGCTCGTCGCCTGAATCTCCCGGCGCGAACCTGGTATAACTATGAGACGGGTGTGACCGTACCCGCCGAGGTTTTGCTCGCCTTTATCGATCAGACCGGGGCCAATCCAGTCTGGTTGCTCTCGGGCGAGGGCAGTAAATATCGGAGTGGGCTCGATGAAGCGGTCCTCTCCGACCTCTCGCCGATCCAGTTAATCCGGCGGGGTCTTGAGAAGCTCGAGCAGGAGCCGAACGACTACGTCGTCGTCGCGCCTGAGAATCTTCCCAGCGACACCGTCTCCGACTTCGTGGCGATCACTCTGGTTTCGATCTCCGACCTTACGACACCGATCAACTCGTCCGACGCGCGTGCCGAGAGGCATATCCTCGCCTACCGCAAGTGGCTTCCGCACCCGAGGCAGACCGTGGGAGTCTGTCTGGCCGACGACGCGATGGCTCCGATCCTCCCGGCCGGCTCGGTGGTCGCCATCGATCGCGCTGTGACCGATCCGAACCGGCTCCAGAGCCGGATGATCGCCGCCTGTCCTGACGGGCAGCCGATGATCCGCTGGCTCGACGTCAGCGGCCGTCACTTCATCCTTCGCCCGAATCAACAGAGTCGAGAACACCCGTTGATCCCCATCGAGATCGACGCCTTACCCGCCAGCCTGATCCTCGGTCAGGTCGTCTGGTCGTGGAGCTGCTTCAACGGCAGCTGATCAGCCACCCCGCCCGCCTCGCCACGGCCACCGCCCCAAACACGGACGCCGAAGCCGCGAGGTCGTCACTGACCGCCCTTACAGTCCCGGCTCGAAGTGCCTTCAGCGTCGCGGCATAGATCGATCGTTGCGGCTCACGACCCCCCACCCAGACCGGCATGTTCCTCCCAGGATCGGATGCCGGGACAGGTGGGCAACGTCGTCTCCAATCACCGCGCCGACCCAGAACGCGGCCCGGCGCGCGGGGCTGAGCATAGTTTCCCGCCCCACGCTTGCCGTGGTCGGGGCACTCCGCATTTTGACAACAGAAGCGGGGCAGATCCTCTTGCATGGCGAAGCCTCCGTGGACGGCAAATGCGAAGCAAATCCTCCATGTTGTTGGATTCCAAAGGATTACTGGGTTTTCAATGCCCGTAAGACACCACCGAGTTCTTAGATCCGAAGAACAATCTTTTCCAACAGATGAATTGATTATAAAAATCGCTCATGATGGATTCCGGGGTGGTGGTCCGCAAGGGGTTCCCAGTCGTTACAATCGGTCTCTTCGATCGGACGATCGGTCCGCCCCGCTGATCCCGACTCCCCGACCCCAGAACGTCGCCCAATGGTCAACATCCAGGAT
>JANXSY010000033.1 GCA_025356435.1 Isosphaeraceae bacterium
CCGACGCCATCCGTGAACTCGCCGACAAAAATTTTGAACTCCTCAAGGCCGACCCGCGGCACTCGTCCATCCGGCTCAAAAAGATCGGCGATTTTTGGTCAGCCCGCGTCGGCCTCCACTACCGCGCGCTGGCCAAGGATCACCCGAAAGGATTGCTCTGGTGGTGGATCGGCCCGCACGGCACGTATGATCAAATCACATAGCCTCCAGTGCGAGCAGCGCCTGCGCGAATCCCTCAGCGAAGTCCCCGCCGAGCGCATCAAGTCCCCCGTGAAAGCCGCCGAGATCGCGAAGCGCTTCACCGTCGAAACCTTCGCTAAGATGGTCATCCGCCAGCAGAAGGACCGCACAGAGGGCCGCGACACCCGAGATGACGTGGACAACGAGACCGCCCGCAAAGTCGAGCGCACCGAGCTTCGCACCGATCCAGCCTCCGCCCCAAACCCAGTGGGCCACCGGATCATAGACCAGGGTCGCCCAGAGGAGCGTGAAAACGAGATAGGCTGAGAACTTCATCCGCTCGGCGAACGCTCCAGAGATCAGCGCCGGGGTGATGACCGCGAACATGAGCTGATAAACCATGAAGAGCTGGTGTGGGATCGTCGTCGCCATTGTGGGGTGCGGGTCGAGGCCTACGCCTTTAAGCCCGACGTAATCGAGGTTGCCGATCAGGCCGTTGAACGAGTCGGGGCCAAAGGCTAGGCTGTAGCCGAATAGGACCCACTGGATGGCGATCACGCCCAGCATGATGAAGCTCTGCTGGAATGTTGCCAGCACGTTCTTGCGGCGGACCATGCCACCATAGAAGAGGCCGAGCCCGGGTGTCATCAACATCACCAAGGCGGCGCAGACCATCATGAAGGCCGTGTCGGCCCCATTGATCGTCGGCGCGGCCGGGATTGTGGCCGCCGGGGCAGCCGGTCCGTCAGCCCGTACAGAATTCATCGCGGCCAGGACGCCGCAGCCTACGATCATTCCAAGAAAGGCTTTTCGGACAAAGCTTCGCATTGTGCTCATCGAGTCCTTTGTCGGTCGCAGTACCTCAGAACCTCGTGAAGTCCGACCGACTGTCGGACCCGACGAAGTCCACGAACCCACCACCCTGGCGAGCGAGAGGACGGCATATTGCTGATCGGGAAGGAGAATGAGAGATGAGGCAGGCACGACCCCGCTCACTGATCGTTGCTGCAAGCAAGGGTAATGCCAATACTCAAATTTATAACATTTATTGCAGACTTAAATCCAATAGGACAAATAGTTTACGCTAAATTTATTTGTCTTACAGAGAAGCTTGAAAAACGATCGTTCTGCATAACTTCTAGACTGTTATGCCTGATATTTGAGCGGCGATTTGTCCTCTTGGTGGATAGCTTCAATGGACTCGGGTCAATTAAGAAACGAACCGCGTGCGACGTAATTCGGCGCGAGGGCGGTTAAGATAGCGATGGGGGCGATGATTGCCGTCGGCCGGGTAGACTTTTTCGAGCCCCTGTGCTCAACGAGCTAACTAGCGGACGAGCAGTCAAACCTGTTCCGGGAAGCAGCCGGTCCATCGGAAGATCTAGGCCGCGATAGTGTCCGTCAAGTCTCACCGGAAGCTCGGACACGTGCACCTCGCGTTCGACCGACGTGACGATTGGATAGCGATAGACCAGAGCCTCCAGCGTCCGGTCGCAATATTGGATCTTGACCAGCGTGACGGGCCAGCCAGCGCATTCGGCGTGCCAGTCAAGGGCAGGTGACATGCCGACGGCGAACGTCTCGGCCCGGTCTTCGTCGGGATGCTTCGGGGCGTACCAACGGCGAGGTGTCTAACCGAATCGACGGCTGAACGGTTCGGGGCGTTAGGCATCGAGATAGGGCTGGGTGCTCGCCCCTAACGTCTCGACCCATTCTTTTGACAATTTGACAGTTATTGTTGCTGTTTATTTTAACGATTTGCCACGATTGCGGTCTGTGTCCAGGGACTACTTTCTATGGTGAACATAAAAGATCTCATTCGTCGACGCCAAGCGCTTCGAGACCGTCCGAATAATGCAATGGCCCGACGAGACGGACACAAAAATTATGCTAGGGCGAGGCAGTCTGAACGGGCTTATGGCACAGTCTCTCACTAGTGGCTGCGTCTGAATGCCAGCGAGGGCCGGTGACGGCTCAAGTGGTTAGCGCCGAATTTATCAAAGACTTGTCGTATTCAGCAACACTTTAAGATAGAACCAAAAGGCGGGCACTCCTCGTGAGGGGTGGAGTGCCCGCCTCGTCGTCTCGATCCTGTGATCAGACCCCAACCTTCTTACCGCCGCGATCGGCCTTCTTACGGCCCTCTTCGCTGAGGACTTTTTTGCGGAGGCGGATCTTGGTCGGAGTAATTTCGACCAGTTCGTCCGACTCGATATATTCGAGCGCGATTTCGAGCGTCATGATGCGGGGGGGCTTGAGCAGGATATTCTTGTCAGAGCCCGAAGCCCGCATGTTGGTGAGCTTCTTCTCCTTGCAGGGGTTCACAGTCATGTCGTCGCCCCGAACGTTCTCGGCGATGATCATGCCGGCATAAACGTCGTCGCCGGGCGCGACGAACATCGTCCCTCGCTGCTGGAGGGTGTCCATTGCGAAGGAGTTGGCCTGGCCCTGGACCAGACTGATCATTACGCCGTTGCCCCGGCGGGGGATCTCGCCTCGGAACGGACGATAGTCGTGGAAGTTGTGGTGCATAAGCGCCTCGCCCTGCGTGCCGCTCAGGAGACGGGTCTTGAGGCCGAGCAGGCCGCGTGCAGGGATGACGAACTCGATGTGGGCATAGGCACCCTTTACATCCATCTTCGTCATCTCACCACGACGAGCGCCGACCAGTTCCATGACCGGCCCCATCTGGCCGTGGGGGACGTCGATGACGAGGTATTCGTAAGGCTCGTGCTCGACTCCGTTCATCCGCTTAAGGATGACCTCGGGCTTGCCGGCGGCCAGTTCGAAGCCCTCGCGGCGCATCGTCTCGATCAGGACCGAGAGGTGCAACAGCCCGCGTCCGGAGACCATGAACGAGTCTCGCTCCTCGGTCGGTTCGACGCGGAGGGCGACGTTCGACTGGAGTTCCTTGTCGAGCCGCTCTTTCAAGTGGCGGGACGTAAGGTATTGGCCCTCGCCCGTGAGCGGAGAGTCATTCACCGTGAAGAACATGCTGAGGGTCGGCTCGTCGACCTCGATCCTCGGAAGCGCGACCGGGTTCTCGGCGTCGGCCAGTGTGTCGCCGATGTCAACCGAGGCGGCACCGACGATGGCGACAATATCACCGGCCTCAGCGCTCTCTACGTCGATCCGTCCGAGCTTATCGAAGACAAGTAGGCCGTCGACCGTGCACGGCTTGATCTGGTTCCCTGACTTCATCAGGGCGAGCTTCTGGGTCCGCCTCACCCGACCCGACTGAATTCGGCCGATCGCGATCCGACCGACGTATTCGGAGAAGTCGAGCGATGTGCAGAGCATTTGGAACGCGCCGTCGAGGTCGACCTCGGGGCCGGGCACATGCTTGACGATCATGTCGAGCAGAGGCTTAATGTCGCCCGAGGTCGCTTTCGAGTCGTGCGAGGCGAAGCCGGCGCGGCCCGACGCGAAGATGTACGGAAAGTCTGCCTGGGCCTCGTCGGCACCGAGTTCGATGAAGGTATCGAAAATCTCGTTCAGGACCTCGTCGGGACGGGCATCATGCCGGTCAATCTTGTTGATGACGACGATCGGCCGAATCTTGTTGGCGAACGCCTTGCGAAGTACGAACTTCGTCTGGGGCATAGGCCCCTCGAACGAGTCGACAAGCACGAGCGCGCCATCGGCCATCTGGAGGGTCCGCTCGACCTCTCCGCCGAAGTCGGCGTGGCCGGGGGTGTCAATGATGTTGATCTTGGTCGAGCCGTAATTGATGGCGATGTTTTTCGCGAGGATCGTGATCCCACGCTCTCGCTCGAGATCATTCGAGTCGAGGATACAATCGGCCGTGAGCTGGCTCGCCCGGAATTGGCCGGACTGGCGGAGCATGGCGTCGACCAGGGTGGTCTTGCCGTGGTCGACGTGGGCAATAATCGCCACATTGCGGATGTCGTCGCGACGCGTCATGGGGTCGAGTCCGCCAGGGTGAGTGGGCGGGCCTGTGACGGAGAAGGGGACGGCGAGCCCGGATCGGTTCACCGGATAGATTCGGAGTGAAATACTCGCGGTTAAGATCAACATTGTACCGCTCGTACACCCTTCAGACAAGGCCGACTGCAGACTTGTCCGCAGTTTAGTCGAAATGTCGATTGTGTAAAGATCTTCATCAAAACGACTTGAGTGGCAATCGTCTTCTCCGCGTCGGCCGACCGGAACGCGATTCCGACACCCCCTGTCCGATGGATTATAATAAACGCGAAACGTCGGAGGGCTCCGCCCCCCAGGCCCTTACGTCCGCCCGAGTCTTGCCTCGGGAGATCGAGGAGGTTCCGTGCCCAGGCCCGCCCAGCTTGCCGAGAACCCATCCCCCGACGGCCTGGCCCCCGCGCTAGACCGCGAGCGGATCGACCAATGCCTGTCCGACGTTCTGGCCGAAGCCAGGCGAATTTATGCAGTCAATCCACTCTTGATCCCGCTTTTCGAACGGATGACTGAGTTCGTTCTGGAGGGCGGGAAGCGTCTCAGGCCCCGTCTCTGCCTTGCGAGCTTTCGAATTGTTTCGGAAGGGTTTAGCCCGCCCCCGCACGCGGTCTGGCAGGCGGCAGCGAGCCTCGAAATCTTCCACGCCTTCATGCTGGTCCACGACGACCTGATCGACGGCAGCACCCTCCGACGCGACCGGCCGACGCTCCACGAGGCCATCCGCCTCGGTTCTGACGACTCCGAATCGGCCTTCTCGCGTAAGCGATCCGCCGACCTCGGCCTACTCGCGGGCGACCTCCTCTTCGCACTCGGCAACCGGATGCTCAACCGCTCGGGCCTCGACGATGCCGCGCTCGGCCGGGCCAATCGACTGATCTCCGACATGCTCGTCGAGACCGGGATCGGCGAGGCGCTCGACGTCCTCGCCGACGACTGCCCGCTCGATCGCCTGGCCGAAGGGCCGCTCGTGGAGGGCTATCTCCGCAAGACAGCCCGGTATACGGTCTCAGGGCCTCTCGTACTTGGAGCGACGATCGCCGGCGCGGGGCCCAAAGTCTGCCGGTCGCTCGACAGGTTCGGCGACCTGCTTGGGTTCGGCTATCAAGTGCAGAACGACCTCGCCTCGCTCGCCGAAGACCCTGAATACGGTGACCATGCCGACCTCGACGGCGGAAAACGCACTTACGTCCTCTGGACAGCCTATCAAAGTCTGAATCCGGCTGGACGGGTCGCGATTTCGGAAGCCCTCTCCGCCCCGCCGTCGCTCGCCCGTAGGTATCGGCTCCTCAACCTGATCTACGCAAGCGGCGCGATTGATCTATGCCAAGCCCGCCTGGGCGCTGTGCAGCGGGAGGCGGTGGCGGTGCTCAGGTCTTCGAAACTAAGCGCGTCGCAACGGCGGTGGTTCATCGCCTTGGTCGAGCTGTTCCATCTCAAAAGGCGGCCGGCCCCGTCGATCGGGCCGAGGATTCACGCCGTACCCGCGATGGAGCTTTGATGCCTACCCAAAGACAAGACCCCTCGCTCAGGGGCAAGGCCGTGGTGATCGGCAGCGGATTCGGAGGCCTGGCGGCGGCGATCCGGCTCCGAGCGAAGGGGTTCGAAACGACCATACTCGAAATGCGCGACAAGCCCGGCGGCCGTGCCTATGTCTATGAAGATGAAGGCTTCGTCTTCGACGCCGGGCCGACAATCATCACTGTTCCGTTCGTTCTCGACGAATTAGCCGAACTGGCTGGGAAGACCCTCGCGGATTATGTGACGATCGTGCCGTGCGACCCGTTCTATCGGATCAACTTTCACGACGGCCGGACGTTCAACTACGTCGGGGACGACGCCCGGCTCGAAGCCGAGATTGCGCGGTTTAGTCCCGACGATGTGGTGGGATATCGCGCTTTCCTGGCCTACAGTCGACGGATCTTTGATCGCGCGTTCACCGACCTCGCCGACCATTCGTTCCACAGCGTCTGGGAGATGGCGAAGGTTGCCCCCGACCTGATCCGGCTGCGGGCCGATCAATCGGTCTTCCGGAGAGTCTCCAAGTTCATCAAAGACCCCGCGCTCCGCCAGGTCTTCTCCTTCGAGCCGCTGCTAATCGGCGGCAACCCGCTCCGATCGTCGTCGATCTACTCGATGATCCACTACCTCGAAAAGACATGGGGAGTCCACTTTGCGATGGGCGGTACGGGAGCCTTGGTAAACGGCCTCGTGCGTATGTTCCAGGACATGGGGGGCCGGGTCGAGTTGAATCGCCGGGTCGAAGAGATCGAGGTCGAGCAAGGGAAGGCGAAGGCGGTCCGGGTCGTCGGCGGAGAGCGATTCGAGGCCGACGTGGTCGTCTCGAACGCCGACGTGGCAAACACCTATCGCAAACTGATCCGTCCCGAGCATCGTCGCAAGTGGACCGACCGGCGGATCGAGAAGATGCATTACGCGATGTCGTTGTTCGTGATTTACTTCGGCACCGACCGGACGTATCCCCACCTTCCACATCATTCGATCGTGCTCGGCCCGCGCTATGAGGAACTACTCGGCGACATCTTCGATCGCAAGGTCGTCGCCGACGACTTTTCTCTCTATCTCCACGCCCCGACCCGGACCGACCCCAGCCTCGCACCCCCTGGCTGTGAGACTTTCTACGTCTTGAGCCCCGTTCCACATCTCGGCGGCGGCCAAGACTGGGACGCAATCAAGGACAAATACGCCGACGCGATCTTGGCCTCGCTGGAGAAGGATCATCTCGTGCCTGGCTTGCGCAAGCATCTTGTCACGAAACGGATCTTCACTCCCAAGAATTTCGAGACGGACCTGGACTCCTACATGGGCTCGGCCTTCCAGTTCGATCCAGTATTGACGCAGAGCGCCTGGTTTCGACCCCACAATAAGAGCGAAGATGTCAACGGGCTATTCTTCGTCGGCGCGGGAACTCATCCCGGGGCGGGCCTTCCGGGAGTTATCAGCAGCGCAAAGGTCTTGGAGCGGTTCCTTTGAGTGGTCAAGGTCAAGGGTCGCTCCTCGCTCCGGCCACCGCTCGCGGCGAGCGTGTGTGCCGACGGATCACTCGCCAATATGCCAAGACCTTTTACTTCGCCTCGGCGTGCCTCCCTCGAGAGACGAGGAGGCACGCTTACGCCGTCTACGGCTTCTGCCGGTGGGCCGATAACGGTGTCGACGAGGCCTCCGACCTAGCCGATGCCGCGAGGAAAGTCGAGCAGGCCCGTCGCGTCCTCGAATCCGCCTACGGTGACCGATCCGTGCCCCACGGCCTTGAGGCGTTTCGCCGGACCGTGCGGGAACGCACGATCCCCAAGCCGCTGTTCGACGCCTTGCTCGACGGCATGGCGATGGACCTCTCGACCACCCGCTACACCGATTTCGCCGCGCTCGACCTCTATTGCTACCGAGTGGCCGGGGTCGTTGGCTTGATGATGACGCATGTGTTCGGATTCAAGGGGGAGCAATGCTTGCCGAGGGCCCTCGCACTCGGGACGGCGATGCAGCTCACGAACATTCTGCGAGACGTAGCCGAAGACTGGTCACGGGGACGACTCTACCTGCCCCAAGACGAACTCGCCGCAGCGGGCATTACCGAGAATCAGATCGCCGAAGGCCAGTGCGACGGTCGTTTTAGAGACTTCATGCGGGACCAGATCGCCCGCGCCCGTGGTTATTATGCGGAGTCTGAATCGGGCATCCCCGACCTGATCGGCGCATCGAGTCGGCTCACAGTCCGCGTGATGGGCCGACTTTATGGCGGCATTCTCGCCGCGATCGAACGGCTCGATTACGATGTGTTCCGCAACCGTGCCTATGTTCCGAGACGTATCAAGATGGCGACGCTCTCGTCGTGCGTGGCCGAGACGGCGCGGGAGCATCTGCGTTCGGGGTGGGCTTGAGAGACGCTGATCGAGAAACGATTTTGCCCATGCTCGACCCCGACCGATTCTTCCATTTCTCTACCCCCGGCAGCCAGGAATGGTGGTATTTCGATGCGATCAGCGATGACGGTCGCTATGCGGTCGTGATCGTCTGGTATGCCGGGCTTCCGTTCGACCCCGACTATGGCGTGGCGACCCTCCGTCATCTCAAAGACCCGTCACGATACCCCGCCCCAGACCCGCTCGATCACGCGGCGATCGGCCTGAGCCTCTACGATCGTGGTAAGACGGTCGCCTATGCACTCAACCGCTATGCAGCCGATCGGTTCTCACACACCGCCGAGCCGTTCGAAGTCGCTATAGCGGGAAGTCACGTCAGCCGTGATGCGGACGGCTATCGACTTCACGTCGAAACCCCGGCGCGTGATGGTCTCCGAACGATCCTCGCCGACCTTCGATTCACCCCCGCCTTCGCCACCGGATCGCTCGAACGCGACCTCGGCGGCGCTGGCGGCCCGCATCACTGGATCTTGGCAGCGGCCGACTGCCGGGTCGAAGGATCGATCAGGCTCGGCGAGGACGATGGACCGGCGATCGAGTTCCACGGTCGAGGCTATCACGACCACAATGCCGGGGCCGAGGAGATCTCGGCAGCATGGGTTCGATGGCGATGGGGTCGGGTCCATATCGGCAACAAGACGAGCATCTATTATCAGGCCGAGCCTCGCGACGGCCGAAAGCGATCGCTCTGGGTGGTCTGCGAAGATGGCCAGCCGGTTGACGTTCGCGACGATGTACCGCTGAGGCTCGACGAGTGGCGTCGCAATCCCTTGGGCATCCGTTATGCCAGCTCGCTCGCGGTCGAGGGGGCGCAATGGCGGCATCGCAACCTCGTCGATTACGGTCCATTCTATCTCCGCTGGCTCTCCGAGTTCACCGTCGGCGGAGAGACAGCGACCGGGATTTGCGAACTGCTTGAAGCCGCGAAGCTTCACAATCCGTGGTTCAACTGGATGATCCCCTACCGACTCAAACGGCCGAAGCGGTAAGGCAATTTCCTTCGGATTTGGGCTCGACGGTTCGGATTCTCTCTCAAGAGAACAGATTGTTGTCGGTTGGGAAGCTCGATTTACGTTTGTTTGGTAGGCAGCTTCACAGAGAGACGCACCCCCAGTCGTCATTTCAGGGAGGAAATGGATGCTGGTACTGAGCCGCAAACTCTTGGAAGGCATCGTGATCGGGACTGATATCCGCATCACGGTCGTGAAAGTCGATCGCAACCACGTCCGAATCGGGATCGAGGCTCCTGACGACGTGATCGTGGTCCGCGAAGAATTGCTCCACGACGCCGAGCATCGCGAGGGCCGTGACGCTTGGGATTCCTCGGAAGTCGAGGCGCTTCGCAAGCCGTCCCCGTCGGGCCTGCCTAAAGAGGGCTGAGGACCAACTCGCCAACCGAAGCGTGAGAAGCCGGGATGCGTCCGGCCTCTCACGCTTGGTCGTGCTTCAAAACGCGACCCCGGTACCCCCACCGGCTTCGACCGATTCGTCTTCGCCCGTGGCGGACGGGTTCGCATACTTGCTGCGAGCTTTGTTGCCGACGGCGAATGACTCAAGGCAGAGGTTGATTTTGGAAGCCAGGGCATTCTTCTCGGCAGGGTCATACTGGAAGATCAGGGCAACGTCGTACGGGTCGAGCTTGTAGAGATAGATCTCAACACGTTTCCCGCTGTTCTCGAAAATGACTCGTTTGAAGGCATTCGACTTCTTGGGATCGTCCTTGAACTTCTCGACGGCGAGATTTTCCTCATCGACATAGATCGCCTTCAGGACGGCGATGATATCAGAGTTAAACGGCCCCCTCGCTACAGGAGGCTCGGCTGGCGCGCCCTTGGCGGGCGGCTTCTTCGGCTGCTTGACCCGGGCAATGACGTGGAGGAACGCCTTCTGACCTTCAAAGAAGGTCTTCGTCTCGTCGAACTGACCGGCCGGCACCTCGCCTAAGAGGAACTCCTTGGACGCGGCCAGCGGTTTTGGGGGCCGGACGAAGATCGCCAGTTCCTTGAGCTTCCCCTCGGCGGGCGGCGGTTCGAGGTTGTCGTTCAGGCGTTTCTCGTACTTCATCTCCTCGAGCGTCTTGTCGAGCCGGATCTGGTAGGATGTACTGCATCCGCAGACAACGAGCAGGATGCTCGAGACCACCATCGCCGCAATCCGCCGCATGGATTCACCCTCGCTCGCGTCCAGCCGGACAAACCTCGAACCCCACGGAGCGCGGGGCTGAAATCGCCGGTCTCGGTCTTCGAGAACCTTCGTCCAATCTCCACGGCAGACGCGGCCTTGTCAAGGCACCGGCCACCGCCCTCTTCGGCCGCGAGTGTCTCATAAGAGAAGCACCAAAGTGGTCCAGATCATTGCCCTGATCAAGCCCTTTCAGGCCGCCGCCGTGCTGGCTGCGCTGGAATCAATCGACATCCTGGGCGGAACCGTCCGCGAGGTGATGGGCTACGGCCGTCAGAAAGAGCGACTTCATCGCTATCTGGGAAGCGAATACAACGCCTCATTTCTTCCCAAGGTAGAGCTCGTCTTGTTCGTTCGTAACGAGGACGAGTCCGCCGCCATCAAGGCCATCGTCTCTCACGCAAGGACCGGCCGGATGGGGGACGGCAAGCTCATGGTTTTGCCGTGCCTCGACCAGTATGTCGCCTGGTGAACCCGGGGCTCGCATCTCTGAAGTCAGCGAGGAGTGCTGATCCAAGAGACCACGCGGAAGCGGCAGGGGGCCGCGGGCTCGTCGATCTCAATCAGCCGGTTCAGCGGATTCGCTTGCGGATTTTCCGAGCGGAGAAGGGCCAGACGCCCAGCGTTTTGAAACCAACGGACAATCGGCGGCTCATCTGAGATCCATGCGACGACAAGCTTTCCGTCGAGTCCTTCGGTGGACCCATCACGGGCTGAGTAGGCCACATACGCGCCAGGGGAGACGAGGGGGGCCATCGCGTCATCGGAGACGAGCAGGCAACGATGGTCACTCTCAGCAGCGTGCCACTCCCGACGGGCCGCGATGAAGCGAGGCCCCGCATCAAGGGTGAGCGGCTCGTGGTCTGAGTTCTCCACATGGACGAGTACGAGATTTGAGTCGTTCCCTGTCCCAATTTGGTCGATGTCGTGATTCGACAACTCTCGCTGAGACTGGGCCATCTCCCTGAGCGGGATCTCGCCTCTCTCGAGCCGTTGTAACGCGGAGCGGAGCAACGACACAACGGAAGCGGCACCATTGGGACTGGCTGCCCGACCTGCAGTCGAACCATCACGGAATTTCGGCTCGACCCCATTCAGCAGCCAAGATGCCTCGACCGACGTCAACTCAATAAGCTTTAGCACGACCTCGGCCGGCACCGTCACGCCCGCTTCATAGTTGTACCAAGTTCGGACGGGTAGACCGAGCTGACGGGCCAATTCGGGGCCGCCTCGCTCGCCGAACCGCTCTAACCTGATTTCTCGAAGTCGCTCCGACACGCTGCACTTGACTTTGACTAGATCGGGTGTGTTCTTACGTCGCGCCATAAATCCCCCAATTGAGTGTGACCGCCGAGGATGCTCGCCGTGACTCGACTATGAGTCCAGTCTATCTGGTCATGGTCACTTCGTTGAATTCAAAACGAACTCTTCTACGCTATTTTTAGCCACAACTTCATAGAGTCAATCTGCGAGCATGATATATTCCGCTTTCTACCACCGAATGTGCCGTGATTTTTTTGTACAACTATGAACGCGATGCCATTTGTCGGCGGTTTGAATCATGTTGCGTCTCTTTAAGTTAATCATCGTCATCGATCTTAAGCCCGAGCAGAAAGTCAGCCACGGCATCGTCCGCCACGCCCGGGGCTTCCTTAGCCGCCGCGAGTTCGGGCTCTTTTTTCGCCGCAGTGGGCTTTGTGGAATCGGCGAGGCTGGCAGGCTTTTTCCCAGCCGGAGGGGGCGACTGGACGATCGTGGCTGGCACGACCGGTGGCGGGATGGGGGCGGGGCTGTCATCAAGGTCGAGACCAAGGTCAAAATCGTCCAGGGCATCAGCCTCCTGAACCGTCGGCTCCTCGTCGAAGTCGATCTCAAAGTCATCGTCAGCCGCAGCATCCGCCACGGAGATCCGCTCAGCGATCGCGGTATCGCTCGCCTTCTTTGGGGCGGAGGCTTCGGCGGGCTTCGACGCTACTGGTTGGCCGATTCTCTCGATCCGGAAGACGATCGGGCCGATCCCCAACTCGTCGCCCGGCTCCATCACTCGCTGACCTTCAATCTTCGTCCCGTTCACGAATGTCCCGTTGGCGCTGCCGAGGTCTTTCACGAGCAGCATGCCGTGTTTCTCGAAAAGCTCGCAATGCTTGCGGCTCACCTGCGATGACTTGATCCGAAGCTGGCATTCTTCCTGACGCCCGGCGGTGGTCACGCCGTCGCCAAGCTTCACCGCAGTCGAGGCGCTCCGCCCCTGGATGACGACGAGCTGAAAATCCATGGCGGTCGGGTCCTGGCCGTGACGTGACGTTGTAGACCGGATTTCGCGGGAGACGGACGGGCGTCCGAGATCCGTCGAGAAGGGATAATATTCAGCCTACACCGGGGGAGTTCGCCTCGCAATCCCTCCGCCACGCAAGCGGTTAGAGTCAGAGTATCCTCAGGGTCATGGTCACAGGTTGTTAATGGGTGGGCCTCGGATACGAAGGATCAGGACCACAACCGGCCCTGTCTACTTTAATCGAGATCATCTTCGGGCGCGATTAGGATGAACCTTGTCGATTTTCTCCGGCCTGACTCGGTCGACTGCGAACTCTCTCTAGAGGAAAATGTCCGCTAAGGTCGAGATACCCTCCGAAGACGCGTCGGACCGCGGCTGATCCTCGCTGGTGTGAACGGGAAGACCCGGTTTCACGGTTTCCACAAAAAAGCCTTGCAATCCGGTCCGACGCCCCTATACTCATCCTTGCCTCACCCAACGGGGTGAAGGTGATGCTTTTGAATCCGACCGGATGGTCAATCACGGCCATTCGGACATAAGGGCGGGAGTAGCTCAGGGGTAGAGCGCCACGTTGCCAACGTGGTTGTCGTGGGTTCGAATCCCATCTCCCGCTCCATTTTTTCGGCCTATACCGGCTGGCGGCTTACGCTCGAGCGCTTCGGGTGCGTGGTGGCGGATTGAGCCATCCCGGCCGGTTGTCGCTCAAGGAACGCCGTCGATGAGCACCGGGGAACACGACCTCGACTCTCCCGTATCTACTGCCGAGGCCGTGTCGGAAACGCCGCCGAAGGCCAAGCTTGCCCTCGACGTCCAAATTGAGGACGTCGGGCCTTGCAAGAAGCACGTCAAAGTCGCCATTCCCCGCGCCGACGTCGAAAAACAGTTCAAGGCAACGCTGGGTGAGATGGCCCGCGAGGCTAGCGTCCCCGGTTTCCGTCCCGGCCACGCCCCCAAGGGCTTGGTGGAGAAGCGGTTCCGCAAGGAAGTCGCCAACCAAGTCAAGTCGACCCTTCTCATGGCTAGCCTTGAGCAGCTCGACGAAGACTACAATCTCAATCCGATCTCGCAGCCTGAACTCGACATCTCTGCCATCGAGCTGCCCGACGACGGGCCGATGAAGTTCGAGATCGAGGTGGAAGTTAGGCCCGACTTCGCCCTCCCGGCGTACAAAGCTCTGACCATCAAGCGTCAGGTTAAGACGCTCGAAGAGTCCGACGTCGACACCCAGCTCAATACCTTCCTCGAAGGTTATTCTCAGCTCGTCCCCAAGCTTGAAGGTGGGGCCGTACTGGGCGATTTCGTCACGGCCGACCTCAGGTTCACCAAGGACGGCGAGACGCTCAACGAGGTCAAGGAGATCCAGTTCCGGCTCCAGCCCGAACTGCGATTCCAGGACGGCAAGGTGCCGAACCTCGAAGCGGCGCTCGTGGGCGTCAAGCCCGGCGAGACCCGCGAGGCCGACGCCCTGATCGGTTCGTCGTCTCCCGATCCCCGGCTCCGGGGCCAGACGATCAAGGTCGAATTCATCGTCAATGACCTCAAAACGTTGCGGATGCCCGAAGTTAACGATGCCTTCCTGAACGGGATCGGCTTCGACAGCATCAAGGACCTCCGCTCCGGTCTTCGCGGCGTCCTCGAACGTCGGCTCGAATTCCAGAAGCGGGACGGTATCCGCCGCGAGATCCTCAGCGAGCTCGTTGGGGCGACCCCGTTCGACCTGCCGGCCGACCTCGTCTCTCGTCAGGAGAAGTCGACACTCCGCCGCCAGGTCCACGAGCTCCAGCAGAGCGGCCTGAGTGCGAACGACATCCGTGCCCGCGAGGCCGAACTCCGCGCCAACGCCCACGAGTCAACACTTCAGAGCCTCAAGGAATTCTTCCTCCTTGCGAAGATTGCCGAAGAGGAAAAGATCAAGGTCGAGGAGGAAGATCTCGAACACGAAATCGAGATCCTGGCCTCCCGCTCCGACGAATCGATTCGTCGTATCCGTGCCCGGGTTGAGAAAGAGGGGCTTGGCGACGCCCTCGCTTCGCAGATACTAGAGCGGAAGACCATCGATCGAATCATCGAATTCGTTAAATTCGAGGATGTCGAGCTCGTCGAAGACAAGCCGGTCGAGACGATCGACGAGACCGCCGGTTTGGCAGGCCCGGAAGACGTCCCGACGCCCGCCGATGGCGTCGAACCCCCTTCGGCCTGATCAGTTGAAGAGTGTTATCCTTGACACCGCGCCGCGATGCCCGAACGATCTTAGAGGGTCGGGCCTCGCGACCGCGATGAAACGTGCCGGCTCTCCTCGGTTGATCCGGGTCGGGCCGCACGATTCATCGATTGGGATCCGTTCGTCCTTGCGCGCAGCCTGTTTTTCGATCGGTCTGAGCCGCTCCGACGCCTTTGCCTCCCTTGACCGGCCTGGCCCGGACGTCGGCCGCCCTTCGCGGCACCCGGGTCGAGTCCCCGAGGAACGTCGCCAATGACTTTCGATCAGCCTTTCTCAGCCCCCTTGGTTCAGCGCTATCGCGATTACGCGCGGCAGCGGCAAATGGGCCTCGGCGACCTTCTCCTCGAGAATCGGATCGTCTTCCTTGAAGGGGTTATCAATGACGCCGTGGCCAACATGGTCGTCATGAAGTTCCTCTTCCTCCAGTACGAGAACAAGTCGCAGGGAATCAGCTTTTACATCAACAGTCCTGGCGGCAGCGTCTACAGTACGCTTGCCATCTACGACACCATGCAGTTCATCGAGTGCCCGATCGCCACTTACTGCATCGGCATGGCCGCTTCGGGTGCTGCGGTGCTCGCGGCTGGCGGCACCAAGGGACGGCGGTTCGCTCTCCCGCACTCAAAAATCATGATCCACCAGCCGCACGGTCAGGTCGGCGGCCAGATCTCAGACATCGAGATCCAGGCCCAAGAGATCATGGCCAACAAGCACGACATCAACGAGATCCTGGCGAAACACACGGGTCAGACCTACGCGAAGATCGCCAAGGACACCGAGCGAGACCGCTATCTCACGGCCGCACAGGCCAGAGAATATGGTCTCGTCGATGAGGTCGTCGGCCATATTCCCGCCTCAGAGATCAAAAACGTCCCCGCGTCCTGACCAGCCGACCGCCGCGCTGTCGACTCATCGACCGAACCGATCCCTCAAGGACACCCCTCCATGCCATTGGTGCCGATCGTCATCGAGCGGAACGGTCGCGAAGAACGGGCGATGGACATCTACTCGCGCCTGCTCCAGGACCGAATCATCATCCTTGGGACGGCCATCGACGACCAGGTTGCCAACGTCGTCGTCGCCCAGCTTTTAGTACTTGCTCAGCAAGACTCCAAGGCTGATATTCACCTCTATATCAATAGCCCCGGCGGCAGCGTCACCTCGGGCATGGCGATTTACGATACGATGCAGTTCGTCCCCTGCGACGTCGCAACGTATTGCATCGGCCAGTGTGCCAGCATGGGCTCGCTCCTGCTCGCCGCCGGTGCCAAAAACAAGCGGTTCGCCCTGCCGCACGGCCGGATCATGATCCACCAGCCGCTCGCTGGGATGGAAGGTACGGCGACGGAAATCCTGATCCATGCCGAAGAGTTCATGCGGATGAAGAAGCAGCTCAACGGCATCTATCAGAAGCACTCCGGCCAGACCCTCGAACGCCTCGAAGAAGACACTGACCGTGACCGGTTCATGTCGCCCGAGGAGGCCAAGGAATACGGTCTCATCGATAACGTCATCGACCGCCAGCCGACCATCGGACATTCCGCCACCGCGATCTGATCTGGGCTCCGAAATTCAAACGGACGACTCTCCCCGATCTGGCGGGAGGGTCGTCCGTTTTGCATTCGTGAAGTCACTTGGTGACGGTGATCGTCGTCTCGCGGGTCGCGACGTGGTCGGCGATTAGGTCCTTCTCGGTCAGCCTAATCCGGTAGTTGCCGGGTGCGAGCGACTCGGGCAAGGTGAACCGGTGCCCGATAAAGAAGTCGCGGCGACGCCTCCGGCAGGCGTCTTCCGCAGTACCGAGGGTGTGCGACCAGGCGGGGGCTTCCGACCCTTCGGCAATGAGCGTGACCTCGGCCGAGACTCGCGAGCGGAACGACGGCCCGGCCGGCTCGTAGGCCAAGCCGGTCAGCTCGCAATAGAGGACGACGGCCTGGCCCGCCTTCCGCGAGGCGGGTTCGAGCGGTTCAATATTTCCGAACCCGTGGACCATCCGGGTCAGCTTCAGTTCGGCGATTTCGAGCGGGGCATTGGCTTCGAGCGTCGCCACGGCCTCGCGGATCTCGGTCGCCCGGGTTGTGGCGGGTCCGCCCGGATCGAGGACGGCCGCCAGGCCTTTCAGCACGGCACGGCCTTGGGCGAGGTCGGCGGCGGTACGGGGGTCTGGGTCGATATCGGGCTCGGCCAACCAGCCAAGCAGCCGCTCTCGCACGGCCCAGTTGGGCGATCCGGGCTTCGACTCTTCTTTCGGCAGCTTGAGCCTGTCCCTTGCCACAGTACGCAGTGCCTGCACCCCATCGCGCCAGACGTCCTCCGACTTCGGGGGCTCCGCAACCGTCGGCGTCGGCTTCATTTCTGGGGCGGGGGAGAGCTTCACCGGCGTAGGCGACGGGAGCGAGGCTGGTCCCGCCTCGATCTTCGGATCGGACTCACGACGGGCGGCCTCGGCGGGCGGGAGGAAAGTCGGGATTGGGCGCGCCGATCCGGGCTCGGCCGACTTGCCGACCTCGTCGATAATCGCGACGTTCCTCGCCTCGGCCCGGACCAGTGCGTCGTCGAGCAGGGGCGTTTCGCCCTTGAGCGGGTCGGCGCTCGCTGCCACGGTCGGCAGGCTGGGTGGGAGTTCGAACGGCTTGACCGGCCGCTTCAGCGCGGGGGGCAGGGGGGAGACCTCGTCGAGCGTATCCAACGCCATCTTGGCGGGGCCGGCGGAGGCTTCGGCCGACTCGGTGACCGTTTCGGGGCCTGTGATTGGACCGCGATCAAGGTGGGTTCGGGTACGGATGTCAGAGCTTCGTGGGACCATCCGAGCCGACGGCGGCATGGCGTTGCAGCCCGTCACCACCGAAAGCAGGACGACCGGGGCGATCCCCAACAAGAAGCGCCAGGCAGCGTGGCCGAGCGGCATCGGACCTCCCTCACTTCATTCGAACGATCGGGGACAATGGGCCGGCAGAGCCGCGTTTTGATACCGGAATTGGCCGGAATCGACAAGCTCAGTCGGATGGCTTGACTATAGGATTTTGCCTACCAATCTCCGCGCGCACTGCGATCCCGGCACCGCTCGAAATTGATCCACTGTTATCGATTTGACAGGCCTGTTGGCCCCTCGGAGACCTCGTCGACGGCCCAGGTTCGGCCCCCTCGGTCTCGCTCGACCTGCATCAAGGGCTCGGTATTGGGTTCGCTCGGCGCTTCGGCGGGGATTTCAGGACGAATCGGTCGTTCTGCATGCGGTTTTGGCCTACGATCCCTCTCCGAACTCTCAGCAGGCGAACCACTTGCGACCTCATTGGGTTCGGTCGGCGCATCGGCCTCCCAGGCGTCGAGGTCGGCACCGGTCCGGGTGAGCTGGAC
>JANXSY010000058.1 GCA_025356435.1 Isosphaeraceae bacterium
GGCGACTCTCGGGAAGAAGGTCACCTATATCGGCGGTATTGACCTCTGCCACGTCGGACCCGAGTTCGGCGACTCGGCGAGCGTCGACCCCGCGACGGCCGACGAAGTCCGCCGCTTCGACGCGGGGATGCTCGATCGCCTCGCAGCGTCTGACCCCGCCGGATGGTTCGGGATGGCGGCGGCGGTCGATGACCGTTGGCGGGTTTGTGGCCTCTCAGCGTCCTACACGATGCTCCACGCGATGGGGCCCGCTCGTGGTCGGCTTCTCAAATACGACCAGGCGATTAATTCGAACCGAACCTGCTGCGTCACCTTCGCCAGCCTCGTCTACGACGACCCCACCCCGGCGGTCGAGGCCGCGACACCTATCGAGGTTTGAGAACCGTGTCCCAGATCGAGACCCCCGCCGACACCCCGCCCCGGACCCCCTGCCCCGCGCCCGCCAACATTAGACACGCGGTGGAGGAGTATGACCGCAACGCGACGGTCATCCATTGGGACGCGCCCCGGCACAAAATGACGGCTCGCATCCTTGGAGAAGGACCGCCGCTGATCGTGATCCCGGGGGTCGCGTCGACATACCGGGGTTACGCCCTGACGTTGAACACGCTCTCGCAGCGGTTCCGCACCGTGATTTTCGACTATCCGGGCGACAATCCGGGAGACAAGGCCAGACTCTCGCGGATCACTCACGACCACCTGGTCGATGACCTCTTCGCTCTGATCGACCACCTCAACTTCGGCCGGACGTTCCTGTTCGGCCTCTCGTTCGGCTCGACGGTCACTTTGAAAGCTCTCCACCGCGAGCCGAGGCGGTTCCCCCGCGCGGCGATCCAGGGGGGATTCGCGTTTCGCAAATATACCCCGGCCGAGAAGGTGGCATTGCGGCTCGGTCGGTTCCTACCAGGCACGGCCGATCGGTTGCCATTCCACGGCAAGGTGCTCGAATGGAACAACCTGAGCCACTTCCCCAGCGTGATCGCCGACCGTTGGCCGTTCTACGTCGAACAGAACGGCCTGACGCCGATCTCGGCGCTGACGCACCGGCTCGACCTGATCGCGCGGACCGACCTCCGGCCCCTTCTGAAGGAAATCCCGACGGAAGTACTGCTGATTCAGGGGAATGAAGACCGGATCGTCGCCCGGCGGTATTATGAGGAACTGAAGGCGGGGTTGCCCCACGCCGAGGGACTGGTGTTGCCGATCGTCGGCCACCAGCCGCACTATACCCACGCCGAACTCCTGGCCAAATTGGTCGGAGACTTTCTCCTTCCGTGCGCCCCCGGCGGGTGTCCCAACGAAGCCGCCGAGCAACAGACTGACGGGAGCGAGCATTGAACCCCGAGAAGACCCGACTGGTGATCGTGGGGATGGGCGACGACGGATTGGCCGGCCTGACCGAGCCCGCGAGGCGGACAATCTCTCAGGCTGACGTTATCCTCGGTGCCCCGTCGATGCTGGCCCTGCTGGGGTCGACGTCGACCCGGACCGTCGCCCTCGACCCCGACATGCCCGCCGCGCTCCGGCAGGTTCGCGACGCGCTCACGTCGAAAAAGCCTGTGCTCATCAGCGGCGGTGACCCGCTCTTTTACGGGGTGGCCCGGTATCTCTGCGACCGTCTCGGTAAGGAGCTTTTCGAAGTCGTTCCGCACGTCAGCAGCATGCAGCTCGCCTTCGCGCGGGTGAAGGAGAGCTGGGAAGATGCTTATCTGACGAGTCTCGCAGGTCGGCCCGTCGAGTCAGTGATCGACCGCATCCGGACGGCGGAGAAGGTTGGCCTGTTTTCGAGCGACGATTGCCCCCCGTCCCGGCTGGCAAAGACGCTGCTCGACCGGGGGATCGACTACTTCAAGGCGTACGTCTGCGAGAACCTCGGCTCGCCCGACGAGCGCGTGACGCAAGGCGAGCTATCCGACATCGCCGGGCTCGACTTCGACCCGCTCAACGTGATCATCCTCGTACGAAAGCCCAACTGTCCCGACCGGGTGCATCGGTCGAGTCGCTATCGCCTGTTCGGCAATCCCGACGTGGCGTTCGCGTCGAGCCAGCCGAAACGCGGGCTCATCACGCAGGCCGAGGTCCGGTCGATCGCTCTGGCGCAGCTCGACATCCGGCCGACGAGCGTCGTGTGGGACATCGGGGCCGGATCGGGCTCATTCGCGATCGAGGCGGCGCAACTCGCCCACCTGGGGACGGTCTATGCGATCGAGCCCGAGGCCGGCGACGTGGCGCTGCTCCAGGCCAACGCCGAGGCGTTCGGAGTGCCGAACGTGAAGCCGGTCGCGGGACGTGCCCCCGACGTGCTCGAAGGCTTGCCCGACCCCGATGCGATCTTCGTCGGCGGCACCGGTCGGCGGGTCGATTCGGTCGTCACGGCCGCCTACGCACGACTCACCCCGGGCGGTCGGATCGCGATTAATGTCGCGACCATCGACGGCCTGGCGACGGCCTATCAGACGCTCAAGGGCCTGGCCGGCGAAGTCCACCTCTGGAACATCGCCGTGGCGCGAGGAATCGAGCAGATGGACCGCGTCCGGTTCGAAGCGGTCAACCCGACGTTCTTGCTCGCGGCGACCAAGAATGCTCAGCCGGGGGATTGAATTGAACCCGAAAGACGAAGGCTATATCCGTCTTTGTAATGCTCCTCACCGACGACTCAGGAGGATGGCCAAGTCAGAAGCCTTTGGATATCTCGGGTGGAACCGGTTCTTAAACCGGTGAGGGATGACTTCAGCACGCGTGGCCTGCGCCCTGTCGCATTACCCCCCCGGTTCGAGAACGGGGGCCACATCATCTAGCAGCTCTTTATCGGCAGGAAATGAACTTTGTAATCCTCCTGACCGAACACCTGACCTCCTTGTTCAGAGTGCGAAACACCCGCTATAGTTATCCATTCGCGTGCGAGTTTTTTCGAGTCGGGGCGAGGGAAAGGGGTAGCATGGCCGGGGAAAGCGTGATGGAGTTAGACGTGATCGCGGTCGGGGCCCATCCCGACGACGTCGAGATCGCTTGCGGCGGGACGCTCGCGCGGCTGGTCCGTCAAGGATACAAGGTTGGGATCGTCGACCTCACCGACGGCGAGCCGACGCCGCTCTCGCCAGGGCCGGACGTCCGGCTCGCCGAAGCGGCCCGCGCGGCCGAGATCCTGGGCGTCCATGTCCGGATCAACCTGAACCTGCCCAATCGGCGGTTGTTCGACAACTTCGAGTCCCGCGTGGCGCTAGCGAAGACTTTTCGTCTCTACAAACCGAAGGTCGTTCTCGGCTTCGGCGGCAAGACGGTGATGGCCTCGCCCGACCACTATCAGGCGATGCAGATCACCGACGCGGCAGTATTCTATAGCCGACTGACCAAGTGGGACGAGCATTTCGACGGCCTGCCGGTCCACACGATCCAGAACCAACTGGGCTTCCCGATCGCGCTCCATCGGCTCGATCTTCCCGAGGCGTCGGGGACGATCGTGACGGACATCGGGCCGACGCTCGCGACCAAGCTTGACGCGATCGCGTGCTACAAGACGCAGTTTCCGCCGTCGAAGGCTGGTGTTTTCGCTGTGGTCGAGACGATGAATCGGTATCATGGCCTCACCGCAGGGTTTGAGGCGGGCGAGTTGTTCCTCACGTATCGTACGGTCGGGATCGACGACCTGATGCGGATGGCGAGCCCGGTGCACGCGAAGACGTGAATGATTCCTAAGGTCGCTGTGTCACAGGATCGGTCCGATCGGCGTTGAAACCGGGCGTGAGACGGGAGCGGAAGCAGAGCTGGTGACGTCGACCGGACGGTCCGTTGTTGTGCCGTCAGGTCTTGCCGAAGCGAGGCTGCTCTTTCGGTGTCGGCCTCCATCCCGTCGATTGAAGGGATAGACGCGCCGGGATCGGGCGATTGGCGAATCGGGTGCGTTCTAGAAAAGGCGGACGAGGTGGAACGTAAATCACTCTGGTCGAGATTCAAGGGCCTTTTCGAGACCCGAGACGGCACGCTCCGGCGTGAACTCCCGGCCGACACCGCCTTGAGGGCCGATATCTCCGCGTGCTGGACGCTCCGCGCGGGGGTCGCCTCGACGGTCGGTAACACCCGGCCCCACAACGAAGACAACTTCTTCCTCCCCGCCTGCCAGTCCGGCGAGAGTCGCGGCGGCGACGGAGAGCATCGGAGCGGCCTCGATTCGGTCGTCGAGACGGATCGGATCTATCCCTTCATCGTCGCCGACGGCATGGGCGGGCAGCTCGCGGGCGAGAAGGCCAGCCAGATGGCGGTCGACCTGATCCCCAAAGAACTCTCGAAGCGGTTCAACTCGGGCGAGAACGACGACAAGACGATCCAACGCGCGATCCGCGACGCCGTGGCCGCGGCCAACCAGGAGATCCTCGGCCTTTCGCACATCGAGACCGAGTTCGCGAACATGGGGACGACCGTCGTGATCGCCCTCTTTCGCAACAACCGCGTCTTCGTCGCCGGGATCGGAGACTCGCGGGCCTATCGCGTTCGGGACGGTCAGATCGAGCAGCTCACCCGTGACCACTCGTACGCGGATGCCTTGGTCGAGTCTGGGACGATCACGAAGGAAGAGCTTCCGAACCACAAATTCAAGCACGTCCTCTATCTGTATCTCGGCAGCAAGGACGCCCGAGGCGGTCCCGACGAGGTGCGGGTCGCGGAGGTTCGGCCCAAGGACCGCTTCCTCCTGGCATCCGACGGCCTGACCGGCGTTGTCACCGACGACGTGCTCACGCAGATGATCGAGTCGGGCGACGACCCGCTCGACACGGCCTCGCGGCTGGTCGCCAAGGCGTTGGAGAACCATTCGAAGGATAACATCACTTGCTTGGTGATCCACGCGGTCTAGCCCGAGCAGCAGCCTCCCGGCATGAAGAGCGAGAGGGTGCTCATGTCTCGGCTTGAGACCTTCACGTCAAATGTGGTCCTGAGCGGGCTCGTCACCCCCGCCGCACTCGACCGTGCGCGGGGATCGCTGCCCCAAGTCGCCGACTCCGACGCCCCCGTGGTACTCGCTCGGCTGCTGATTCAGGCCGGGGCCATCACGTCGTACCAGGCCCGAAAACTTCTCGTCGGCGCGACGCGGGGGTTCTTCCTCGGCGGCTATCGCATCCTTCGTCGGCTCGGCGAAGGCGGCATGGGCAAGGTCTATCTCGCCCAGCCGGAGGCGGGAGGCGAGCTCGTCGCGATCAAGGTGTTGCCGCCGAGCAAGGCCGCCGCCGAGGAGCAGGCCCTCCACCGGTTTCGCCGCGAGATGGACCTCTCACGAAGGGTGAAGCATCCGAATCTCGCCAAGACGATCGACGTCGGCCGTGAGCGCAACGTCTATTTCATGATCCTCGAATACGTGCGCGGATGCAGCCTCTATGAGATGATCAAGTCGGAGTCGGGCGGTCCATTTCGCGTACCCGACGCGGCCCAATTCTTCCTTAAGGTCCTTGCCGGCCTGGGTGCCGCGCATGAGGTGGGCCTGATCCATCGCGACGTCAAGCCATCGAACCTGATGGTCACGCCCAACGGCGACGCCAAGATCCTCGACCTCGGCCTTGCCCGGATGCTCGGCGAAGAGGGGGGGCTCACCCGCCCGAACGTCGTCATCGGCACCCTCGACTATGCCAGCCCCGAACAGCTCGGAGACGCCGCGCGGGCCGACCAGCGCAGCGACCTCTATTCGGTTGGCTGCACTCTCTACTTCACGCTGACCGGTCATCCTCCGTTCGAGGGGGGCGACGTGGTCAACAAGATCTTCAAACAGCGAATGGACGACCCCGAGCCGCTCGAACGGGTCGCGCGCGGAGTGCCCTCGGCCTTCGCGGCGATCGTCCGCAAGTTAATGAACAAGTCGCCCGCCGACCGCTATCAGAGCTGCGCCGAGCTATCCGCCGACCTGGCCCGGTGGACCGATCCCCAGGTTGTGCGCAGTATCATTGGCTCGGCAGGCGAGGCGGCGCGTGCGTTCCGGCCGCCTCCGCCCGACCTCGACGACGTTGACCTCCGTTTCCTGAGCGTCGAGGCGAAATCGACCGAAGGCACGCCCTCCCTCGTGGCGAATTCGCTCCGAGACCTCGGCGCGGCCGAGCCCCCCGTCGCGCCGATGCACAAGCCTCCGCCCCCTTCGAGGCTCGCTGTCGTCGTCCCGATGATCTCCGACGGCGCAACTCATCGCTTCAAGGTCCGCGACGAACGACAGAGGCTCGCCCACTTCATCGCGATCGCCCTCCTGCTCGGGGTGTTGGGGATCGTCCTTCTGGTCGTGCTCAGGTCGTTCGCGGCGTGACGGCGCGACGTTTGCTTTTCATCTCGGCCGTCTCCTCCACGTCAACCTTCTGGTGAAGGATTCATCCATGCTCGTCCCCTTTCAGGGTGCGTCGATGCCCCTCAAGTTCGGAACGCCGATAGAAGACTACGTTGAAATCGGGCTGCTCCTGCCGAAAAACCGGGCGACGGCGCTCCTCAAACTGGCCCGCGATCGCCGTGAGACCGTCGGCCAGATCCTCCGCAAGATCGTCGACCGGGCCCTGACCGAGCAGGACCTTGCCTGATCTGTCCCCGCCTCCGGCCCAAACATCTGTCCACTCTGAGCTTGCAGACCAGGGGTTGACCGGGGGATAATCCGTCGGATCGACTCGGGACGACCGAGCGGCCGGGGGAGTCCTTGAATTGTCTCAGCCGAACGCCGACCGAGGGATTCCCGACGGACTTTCCGTCTTGCTTCCTCAAGTGGCGTCTTGGTTTGCAGAGACTTTCGGCGAGCCGACACCACCGCAATCGTTGGGCTGGCCGGCGGTCTCTCGTGGCGAAAGCACTCTCATCTTCGCTCCGACCGGTTCGGGGAAGACGCTCGCCGCGTTCCTGGCCTGTCTCGACCAGCTCTGGCGATCGCCTCGCAGCGGTCGCGGGGTTAGGGTTCTCTATGTCTCGCCGCTCAAAGCGCTGAATCAGGATATCTACCGGAACTTGCAGGTTCCGCTCTTGGGCATCCTCGAAGCGGCCGAGGCACTCGGCAAGCCGCTGAGGACTCTCGACCTGGCAATCCGGACCGGCGACACGTCGGCTTCCGACCGCCAGAAGATGCTCCGGAAGCCGCCTGAGATCCTGATCACAACGCCCGAATCATTGCACCTCCTGCTTACAAGTAAAGCACGCGACGGCCTAAAATCGGTCTCCCATGTCATCGTCGATGAGATTCACGCCCTCTGTTCCAACAAACGCGGGGTGTTTCTCTCGCTCCTCCTCGAACGCCTGGAGGCGATCAATCCCGCGAGTTTTGTAAGAATTGGTCTGTCAGCCACCCAACGACCGCTCGACGAGGTGGCCCGATACCTCGGTGGCCTGCGAACAATCCGGGAAGATTCCGGGATCGTCCGATATGAACCGAGGCCGGTCACGATCGTGGATGCCGGCCGGCGGAAGGCCCTCGACCTCCAGGTGAGCGCCGCGTTCGACCGTGGCAGTCCGCTCGTCGCGGGGTCGGTCTGGCCCGCGATCGAGCGGCGATTATTCGAGCTGATTCGGTCGCATCGATCGACGATCATTTTTGCCAACAATCGCCGGATCGTCGAACGCCTGACCGCCCACCTCAACGAACTCGACGAGTCGGAGCGAGGGTCGGACACTGCGGATCGGCCGACGTTCGCCCGGTCTCACCACGGCAGCCTCAACCTCTCTGAGCGTCGCGAGACCGAAGATGCCCTGAAGGCCGGCGAGCTGGCGGCCGTCGTCGCCACCGCGTCGCTCGAACTCGGGATCGACATGGGGGCGGTCGACCTCGTCTGCCAAGTCGAATCTCCCGGCTCGGTCGCCCGAGGGCTCCAGCGCGTCGGCCGCGCGGGGCACGTCGTCGGCCGGACGAGCAAAGGCCGGATGATTGCGAAGACCTCTTCTGACCTCCTTGAATCCGCCGCGCTCTGCCGGGCCATGATCGCGGGCGAGGTCGAGACTCTTCGCGTCCCGACCAATTGCCTCGACGTGCTCGCCCAGCAGATCGTCTCTTGTGTCGCCGCCGAGCCCTGGGACGCCAATGCGCTCTACGAACGGGTTCGCTGTTCTTACCCGTACCGCAACCTCTCGGCCGAGGCGTTCGAGAGCCTCCTGATGATGACGTCCGGCCGATTCCCCGTCGGCACGTATGGAGACCTGAGACCTCGGATCAGTTGGGATCGCGTCCACAACCGGCTCCTTCCGCTGCCCGGGACGGCTCGGCTCGCGCTGACGGGCGGGGGGACGATCCCCGACACCGGCCAATACCCCCTCTATCTGGGCGAAGGCGGGCCGAAGCTGGGGGAGCTCGACGAAGAATTCGTCCACGAGCGCCGCGTCGGCGAGACGTTCACGTTTGGATCGGCCACCTGGCGGATCGAGGCGATCGAGGCGCTGAAGGTCGTCGTCTCGCGGGCCGAGGGGCAGTCGGCGATGATGCCGTTCTGGCGAGGAGAAGACGCACCCCGGACGGCTGAACTCGGCGAGAAAGTCGGGGCGCTGTGCCGCGAACTCGTCGAAGGCCGGGACGACGCCTGGTTGGCTGAGCAGTGCCGACTCGACGAGTCGGCGTCGAAGGCCCTGCGCGACTACGTCGCACGCCAGGTTCGCGTGGCCGGGGCCGCGCCCGACGACCGAACCGTCGTGGTCGAGACGTTTCTCGACCCGACCGGCGAGGTCGGCTTGGCCATCCTGACCCCCTTCGGCGGCAAGCTCCATCAGGGGCTCAAGCTCGCGCTCCAGGGGAGGTTGCGGGATCGGCTGGGCATTTCGGTGGCCTGCCTCCACGCTGACGACGGGCTCCTGATCCGCGTCCCCCGGACCGAAAAGCCGCCCCTCGACCTGCTCGACGGCCTGCGGTCGGACGACGCCGAGGCCCTGATCCGCGCGGAGTTGGGGGAGAGCGCCCTGTTCGGCCTCCGGTTCCGGCAGAACGCAGGGAGGGCGCTGTTGCTGCCGCGTCCCGACCCCTCGAAACGGACGCCGCTCTGGCTCCAGCGGCTCCGCGCCAAAGACCTGCTCCAGGTCGTCCGCAAGTTCCCCGACTTCCCCATCGTCGTCGAGACCTATCGCGAATGCCTCGAAGACGACCTCGACCTGCCCCGCCTTCGCGCGTTCCTCGACGCGCTCGCCGATGGATCGATCCGCGTCGTAAAGCGGGAGGGCGAACATCCCTCGGCCTTCGCGCACGAGCTGATCTTTCGCTTCACGATGAACTTCATGTACCAGTGGGACGAGCCGAAACGCCCCGACCGCGATCGCTCGCGACCCGACGTTTCCACACTCCTTGACTCGTTGATTGACCCGGGGGCCGTCGCCCGGGTCGACGCGAGGCTGCGTGGCGTCGGACTCCCCCCGCGCACGGTCGACGAGATGGCCGAACATCTCCGGCAGGTCGGAGACCTCAGTCCATCGGAACTCGACGGTCCGATGGCGCAATTTCTCCAAGATCTGAAGGATCAGGGGCGGGCCGCGACCATTGAACTCGGGGTGAAATCCTGGCCGGTCCGCTGGGTCGGCACGGAAGAACTTGAACTCTATGAGAAGGCGTTCGCGGGCTCGTATGAAGATGCGGCCGCCGAATCGATCGTGCGGCGATATCTGCGGACGCATGCCCTGGTCGGCCTGACCGAACTGATCGCCCGCTATCCGATCGGACCCGCGCGAGCGACGGAGTGGCTCGAACGCTGGGCCGAGGAGGGGAACCTCGTCCGGCTCGACGACGGCACCGGCCCGAAATGGGCCGACCCGCGTAATCTTGAGGAGGTCCGCCGGCTCTCGGTGGCCCTCCGTCGCAAGGAAATCGTCGCGGTCATGCCCGAGGTGTATGCCGACTTCCTGACCCGTCGGCTCGGGGTCCATCCCGAAGCGCGGCGCGATGGCAAGGAGGGAGTGGAGCAAGTTCTCGACCAGTTGCAAGGATTCGCGGCGACCGTCGAGACGTGGGAGGCCGAACTCCTGCCGCGTCGGGTTAAAGATTTTCAACCGCGCTGGCTCGACGAAGTTCTCAGCTCGGGGCTATGGATCTGGCGGGCGTTCGGGGGCGGGCCAGGAGACCCTCGCGTCGCGTTTGTCCCACGAGACTTCGCGGGCGCTTGGCCTATCGACGCCGAGATGACGCCCCTCGGTGATGAGGCGATCGCTGTTCTGGCGGCCCTCGATCGCGGCGGTGCGTCTTATGTCATCGAATTGGCGCGAAGTACGGGCTTGGAACCGTCGCGGATTTATAAGGCCCTTGATGAGCTATCACGATCGGGCCAGGTCTCAAATGATCGGCTCGACCCGCTCCGTCCCGCGTCGAGGGCGCGGCGAGAGTCGCTTGCCGCCGCGAGCGGGTCGTCGCTCGGTCGTCCTCGGCTGCGACCTCGAAGGATGACGTCGCTCCAACCCGACGGCCGCTGGTCGCGCCTGGTGGCCGTGGTCGACGACGATTCCTCCTTGTTGGCGTGGGCCGAGGTCTTGCTGGGACGGTATGGCGTGCTCACGCGAGAGACGGTTTCGCTCGACCCGTGGGCACCGGCCTGGCGTGACCTCGCGCCGCTGCTGGCCCGGGCCGAGTTGCGTGGGGAAGTCCGGCGTGGGTACTTTGTCGAGGGGTTCTCGGGGGTCCAATATGCGACCGACGAATCGGCGGCCGGTCTGGCCCAACGGGCGGGATCTGCACGCGATCGGGGCCAGCCCGTCTTGATCTCGACGCTCGATCCGTCGAACCTCTACGGATCGGGTGCCCCGTTCGACATCCCGCTCCTCGAAGGGGGCACGGCACGCCTGACCCGCGTGGTTTCGAACCTGCTGGTCTTGATCGCGGGGCGTCCCGTGCTCATTATCGAGGGGCAAGGGAAGCGGTTAACGGGCCTGGCGTCTGCGTCGGAGATCGAGCTACGCGCGGCGCTGACGCTCTTGCCGGGCCTGATTGGGCCGACTCGACGCATGCTCAAGGTTGAGTCGTATAATGGAGCGGCGTCGCTCGCCTCGCCCGCCGCCCCCTGGCTCGCCGACCTGGGCTTCGTCCGCGACCCTCCTGGCCTCGCCTATTACGCCGCCTGGTGATCCGACGTGTCCCGAGAGACCTCCTCCATGTCCGACTCGCCGCACGTCGACCCGGCCGTCCGCCGCTACGACTGCCTCATCATCAGCGACCTCCACCTCGGGAGCGTCGTCTGCCAGGCCAAGCTCATCGAAGAATTCATCGAGTGGGCGGCGACCTCGACGCGCGAACTTATCATCAACGGCGACATCTTCGACGACCTCAACTTCAACCGGCTTTCAAAGAAGCATTTTGCCTGCCTCCGGAGCATCCGCCGCCACTCTGACCGCGACGACCTCCGGCTGATCTGGATGCGAGGCAATCACGACGGACCCGCCGACATCGTCAGCCATATTGTCGGCGTCGAGATCAAGGAAGAATACATCTTTGAGAACGATCGGGTTCGGCTCCTAATCCTCCACGGCGACCAGTTTGACCATTTCATCACCAAATACAAATACATCACGGCCGTCGCCTGCGGACTGTTCTACTACATCCAGAAGCTCGCTCCACACCGAGCGGCGCGGTGGATCAGGCGGGTGTCGAAGCGCTGGCAGCGGAACAGCGAACTGGTGCAGCGGAGCGCTGTGGAGTACGCAAGGTCGAAGGGTTGCAACGCCGTCACCTGTGGCCACACCCACTTGCCGCTCGTCGCGGACGTTGACGGAATTCGATACGTTAACAGCGGCACTTGGACCGAAACTCCCCCCTGCCCTTTTGTGTCGGTCGAAGGCGGTCGGGTCCAGCTCGAGTGGTGGCCGATACCTGGCGTCATGATCCCCGACGTGACGGCGATCGACGCCGAGAACGCGTTCGAATCGGAGCCACCATCGGGCCTGAAGACCGTATCCTCTTCTTGATGGACGACATCATCTCGTGGATCGTCAACGCCCTCAAAGTCTGGGCTGTGCGGCCTTGAAGCCTTGCCATACCCGGAACGGAGGGGACGAGACGACTCGCTGTCTGTTAGCATAACGCAGAGCTGGCCTGAACGGAGTAGGCGAACGTCACCACGGACGGACGACGCCCATTTGATGCGAGATGGACCGCTTGGCCGACAATCGCGTGCCACAATAGTAGCGTGAATGGCTCGTCGGATTCGACCGCTCTGGGCCTGTTGCGACGCCGATAGGAGTTCTGGTAATGCTTGCCGACATGGACAATCCGCTCGAAGCCGATCCGGAGTCGGACCAGGTCGGCACGCCGGAGCCCAAGCTCTTGGTCGTCTACCGGAGTCGCGGCGTCCCCTGGCTCTTGATCCCTCCCCTGTTGCTGGTCGCGGCGGTGGCGGCCAATATCGTCTACAGGAGGTCGGAGCGGCCCGAGTTCCCGATGGTGATACCCTCGGGGCCGACCCTCGCCGCAGCGGGACCGTTGGCCGCTACTCCCGGAGTGTCGACGTCTGGCCGCGAGATCAGCCGATACCCCGCCCCTGACCTGTCGGCCCGGCCGACGGTTCCCGGCGAGACGACTCCCACCACAGAGTTGCCGCCGCCGACAGCGATCGAAGCACCGCCGGCTGTTCCCCCCGTCGTAGCCGCGCTGACCCCACCTGTAGAGCCGAAGCCCGACGCGGTGGCCGGCCCCTTCGCCAGGCCGCCAGACGAGGTCCGACGCGACCCGGTGGGGTTCGACCCAGAGGCGGCCAAGGTCGCCGCCGCCGCGCTAATCGCCCCGAAGGCGGTCGAGACCAAGGTCCCCGAGAACATCGCGTCGCGAGAGCGAATAGATTCGACCCCGCCTCTGATCGCGAGGGGCGGCCGCCCCCCCTCGGACGAAGCTCTCGCCGACGCCCAGCGCGAAGCGGAGCGGCGTCTCGCCGAACAGGCCGGTCTCGCGGCGGCCAAGCCGGACTTGCTCAATCCCGACCCGCGTGAAGTCACGAATCAACGTCACGAATTGATCTCGTCGTCGCGCAGGCTTGCGGCGCAGGCTCGTGGGCCGTTCCATGCCGAGGTGAGGCAACTCCTCGCCGAGCAAGGCAACGGGGCCGGTCCGATGATCCAACGACTCTGCAACTCCAACCGTTACGGTCGCGACACCTTGCCCGAGATCCTCGGCCCGATGAATAAAGACCTAGTCGGCCCGGCGTCTCGACTGAGCCTGCCTGGCCGAATCAAGAGGATGCGAAGCTGGGGAGTTCCCGAGACGATGATCCTCGATGACCTCGTCGAAGCCGAGATTACCAATTATAAAGCACGCGGCGGCCCTCGATCCGAGGCGGAAGCTTGGGTGAGGGCCGCGCGGGTCTTGCTCGCGAACCCGCCGGCCAAGCCGCTCGCTCCTGCCTCTAGGACCGCGACGGCAACGCCGAGCGGTCTCTGAGGCTGACGTCTCGGGGCGACGATCGATCTCCATTCATGTCGGCCGATCGGAAGCGACCGAAGTCGAACTCCGAACGCTGTGCGTCTTTGCGATTCATCTCCAAATCGCTAGCAGGGTTCGTGCTGAACGGATCACAAGGGCGCGGAGAGATTCGCGTCGAGCCAGTCCGCCATGTCGAGGGCATACCTCGAAGGATCGGCTTCGAATTCGAGCGTGTGATGGCCTTCGGGATAAGTGATCACGTCGAGATGCCTCGACGGCAAGCTGTTGAAATAGTTGAGAGTCTTCGCGTTGTCGACGATCCGGTCCTGGCCGCCGAGCATCAGCAAGCAGGGCTGTTGGACGGTGGAGCGTGCCTTACAGACCTGTCGGTCGATGAACCGACTCGCGGCGAGGAGCGACGCCGTCGCGGTCCGGAGGCCGAGCGGGTCGCCCGCGATAAACGCCTGGCCGGTCGGGCTGGCGGTAAACAGGGCGGGGTCGGCGAGCGGGATCGGGAAATGTTTGGTTCGATTGGTGAAGAAGGCCCAGGCGATCTGGAGCCGTTCAGTCCGGCCGGGGTCGACTCTCGGGTGCAGGCCCGGACAGATCAACGCGAGGGTCTGGACGAGTTCCGGATGCTCGGCGGCGGTGATGACCGCGAGCTTGCCGCCCCAACTGATCCCGGCCAGCGCGATCTTGGCCGACGGGTCTCGGTCTCGGATTGCGCGGAGCGTCTCGATCACGTCATCCAGAAGACGACGGTACGACGGCGTATGGCCGCGTTCGACCATGTTTTTCCCCGACCCGCGACGGTCGGGGATCGTGGTTTGATAGCCTCGACCGCTCAAGACCCGGCCCAGGTTGTGATACCAGCCGCCGTGGCTCTGGACGCCGTGGAGGATGACGACATGGCCTCGCGTCGCCGTCTCGGCCGGCCATCGCGTGAGGTGGAAGAAATAGCCGTCGCTGGAGGTCTGGGTGTCGTGGAACGGCTCAGTCATAGCGGATCTCGCGGCGGGTGACGGTCATCGATTCGAGCGAGGCGGGGTCGACGGTCACGCCGAGGCCCGGTCCCTTTAGCGGCTTGGCCCACCCGCCGTAATGGAAGGTGACATCTTCATGAATCAGATTCTGTTTGAGGACATGGCGGTCGTACGAGCCCTCGATATAGCGGATGCCCTTCACGTTGCCCGCGAGATGGCGGCCGGCGGCGGAGAGGAGGCCGGTCTCGCCGGGGTGGCAACCGAGCTGCACGGCGAGTCCGGCATTCGCCGCCAACTCGATCAGGCGGAGGGTCGGGATCAGGCCTCCGCATTTCGAGACCCGCACGTTGAAGATGTCGGCCGTTCCATCTTCGATGGCACGCAGGCCGTCGGGATAGCCGCAGAGCGACTCGTCGAGCATCACCGGGATGCGCAGTTCCTCTCGGAGTCGCGCAAGCTGGCTAACTTGAGCGTGCGGGACGGGCTGTTCGAGGGCCGAGGGATTGAAGCGACGGAGCGGGGCCACTCTGTCGAGAAGTTCGTCGGCTGACCAGGCTTCGTTGGCGTCGAGACGGACGTCGATCGAGCGACCGAGTATCCGCCGGATCTGCGAGAGGCGTTTCGCATCATCCTGGCCCGCGACCCCGACCTTGAGCTTGACCTGATGGAAGCCATAGGCCCGCATCTTGAGGGCGCTGAGGAACTCGCCCCTTGGCGACTCGGCAGTGATCGCGCCGCTATAGCGCACCGACGTCGGCGAGTCGGTGAGGAGGCTCGGCGTCCGACTGGCCAGCCTCACGGCGTCTGAGAGGCTCGCGCCGAACGATCTCCCGTAGGCATCAAGGATGGCCAGTTCGAGGGCCGAGCGGGCGGCGTTGCCGAACATCCCACGCGGGTCGGCCGCGATCGACGGCAGCGTCATCGAGTTGAGCCGTTCGACAACCGACGCGAAGTCTCCGAGCCGCCCGAGGAAGGCGGCGGCGTCGAAGTCTTCAAGGGCGGCCGTCGCGGTCTCGATCGTCTCGCCTGTGACGTAAGATCGAGGCACGCCCTCCCCGAAGCCGACCGAGCCGTCGTCGAGGTCGACCCTGGCCACCAGGCTGTCGCTCGTCGCGCGTTCGTGGGAGGCGTGCCGAATCGCCTTCTTAAGCGGCAGAGCCACGTGAAAGAGCTTGAGGCGACTGATCGAAGGCATGGTGAATCGATCGGCGAGAGGAAGACGGTCGGCCTTCGGGAGTCGCCCGATCAGAGTCCCGAGAAATACTCCTGGGACCCGATCAGCGAGGCGATAAGATCAATATAGCTGACCGTTCCGTTGCTGAGGTTCGTCGAGAGAACCGTCAGCTCGGAGTAGGTCGCGATGCGACGGAGATAGACGCCGTACAGCGCCTGGACGATCCTCTGAGATCCTTCGACGCTCGTCAGCAGCGACACCGCGATCC
>JANXSY010000039.1 GCA_025356435.1 Isosphaeraceae bacterium
GTTGAGTTTGTTGGCGTCGATGCGTGCCTGGCTGGTCATCGCGGTGGCCCTTGCTTCGAGGTGGTGTTTATGACATCGATCACAAACACCATCTGAATTTTGGTCAGGGTCGTCCCGCGATTCCGAAAAGAATTCTGTGAGGCCGGGCGAAGTCTGTCCTTCTCACTGCGGGAGAAGGGGGGATCAGTGTCTCACGAGAAACTGCGCGGTGACGTGGGCGTAGAGGCTGGTGCCCTCGATCAGTTTGTCATGGAACTCGGTTTGGAAGCTTAAGAGGGCTATATGCGAACTCACGCTTGTGAACGAGAGGTAGACGTTCCCGCCCACAGCCTGCACCAAGGCCTAGCCGCTCGCTGTCAGGTTCTTCGAGATCGTGAGGGGGAACGAGATAGCCGATCGCGATCGTTTCGAGCGACTCGACATAAAACGGACGAAATTTGCGGCGATTGATCTCGGGATTAACTCGCGAGTTGGAAAAGGAGACACCCAGAGTCATCGTTTGAAGCGATTCTGACCCGCGAGTGTGTCATCATATAAATAGGCATCTCCAGCGTTTAACTTCCGCGACGGGGCACCTTGTTGACGAGATGCATCAACGGGATGAGTCGAGGCGGGGCGGGCCGCCTCGGGCGTCGAGGGTGCGTCGGTCGCGTCGCCAGGTCTCGGCGTCGAGGATGCGGGAGACTCCGTATTGGTGGAAGTCGGTATCGAGGGCCATGCCGGTGAGGGCGCGGACCCAGAGACTGACGTATTCGACATCGTCGATGACGGGCACTGGGATCGGCCAGAGGCGTACGGTCTGGTCGTGGCTGCCGGTCAGGATCGAGCCGCCCGAAGCGGAGAAGGCGACGGCGGAGACCCGTCCCGCGTGCTTCATCGGGGGGCCGAGCGGCCGGCTGACGTTGAGGTTCCAGAGCACGGCGATGCCGTCGTTGCTACCGGTGACGAGCGACCGGCTATCGGAGCTATAGGCGAGCGCGACAACTGATCCGCGATGTTCGAGCGGCAGGCCGATCGGGTTGCCCGTCTCGGCGTCCCAGACCCGCACCATGTTGTCCTCGCCGCCGGTCGCGATCGAGCGGCCATCGGGGGAGAAGGTGGCGACGTAGATCGACCCGTCGGCAGTGGGCAGGGTGCGTCGGGGCTGTCCGGTGTCGAGGTTCCAGAGCCGCGCCACGCCGCCGCCGGCCGTGAGCGCGATCGGGCGATTGGGGTGAAAGGCGACGACCGAGATCGGCCATCGGTGGTCGAGCGTGATCGGCAGCGGCTCGCCTGTACGGTCGTCCCAGAGTCGCGCGATGCCGTTGTCGCCGCCCGTGAGGACGACCCGGCCGTCGGGGCGATACGCCACAGCACGCAGCGAAAGTGCCTGCACCCATTGGGGCTCGACCGTCCGGCCGTTGAGCGGGTCGACTCGCAGGGCTTTACCGTTCGATGTGACGACGATCACCGCCCCACCGCCTGGCCGCACGGCCATCGAGCGGACGGGCATCCCGACATCCCAGGGGGCCGAGGCCGGGGCGAGGGTCTCCCTCTGATAGCGACCGACCTTGCCGTCATGGCTCGCGATCAACACCGTCTCGCCATCGAGAGGGACGATCGACTCGACTTGATCGGAGAACGAGACCGTCGGTTGGTCGAATCGACATGACGCGACATCCCAAACTCTCGCGGTCCGGTCGCCGCTGCCGCTGAGGATCATGCTGCCGTCTGGGGAGATGGCCACCGACTCGACCGAGCCCCGGTGTTCCATCGGAATCCCGAGCAGTCGGCCGGTGTCGGCGTCCCAGAGGCGGGCGCTGTTATCCTCGCTGCCGGTCGCGATCCGGGATCCATCAGCGCTATAGGCCAGGCTATAAACGCCCGACGCGTGCAGGAGGGCGATCGCCAGAGGGCGAGACGATTTCGTCTCCCAGAACCGGACGAGTCCGTGAACGCCCCCGGTGGCAAATCGGAGGCCGTCGGGTCGAAAGGTGACTGAGTGGATGGCCGCGCCGTGGGCCAAGGGCTCGCCGATCAGTCGGCCGGTATCGGCGTCCCAGACTCGCGCTGATCCGTCGGCGCAGCCAGTCAGCAGTCGCGAGCCGTCAGGGCTGAAGCTCACGGCGAGCACCTTCTTCGGATGATCGAGCGCGGCCCCGACCGGGCGATTGGTCTCGATGTCCCAGATCTGCGTCTGCCCCTTCGACCCGGCCAGGGCGACCCGGCGGCCGTCGAGACGGAACGCGGCGGCGCGGACCTCTTCCGGGTGCGAGATCGGCCCGCCGATCGGACGGCCGGTCACGCCGTCCCAGAGTTGCGCGGCGGTGCCAGACCTGCCCGTGAGAAGGCGAGTGCCGGCGGGACCGAACCAGATGGCCAGGACCGTGCCCCGATACTGGTGTGGCGGGCCGACGGGCTCGCCGGTCGCAACGTCCCAAAGTTGGGATTGCGCCGCGATCGAGTCGGTGCCGATCATCGTGCAGCCGGTCATGACCCGTCGGCCGTCGGGGCTGAAGGCGACGGAGTGGACCATGCCGGAATGCGAGATCGTCTGCTTCAGGGGGATGAGGTGTCGACCCCACCCGGCAAGGTTCGACCGGATCGCCGCGCGGAGGTCGACGGCGTTGGGCGGAGCGATCGACAGGCTCTGGGTCAGGCGGAGCATGGCGCGGCTCGCCTCTCCACGCTCGAATCGGCCCAGGGCGCGGTCGAGCGAAAGGCTCGACGAGAGGGACTCGGCCCGCAGCCGTTCGAGCTGCTCGGTCCGCCGCGCCCCGTCAACCACCAGGGTGGCGGCGATCGCGATCGTCGTCAGGAGCACGAGGCCGAGCACGAGCACAGTGACGGCCGCGCGGTGCTTGCGTCCCCATCGAGAGATTCGACTCATCCAGTCTTCGGCCATCGCCGAGATCGATTCGTCGCCGAGCCAATCTTCGACGTCTTCGGCGAGCGCGGCCGCCGTCTGATAACGGTCCTCGGGGCGGAGCGCCATCGCCTTGAGGCAAATCGCTTCCAGGCCGCGCGAGATCGAGGGATCGATCTGGCGGGGGTGCGTGAACTCGCCCCGACCGAGTTTGGCGATCGCCTCCCAGACGCTGGCTCCGTCGCACGCAGACCGACCGGTGAGGATCGTGTAGAGCGTCGCGCCGAGGCTGAAGATGTCACTCGTCGGACCCATCTGGTCGAGCCGGCCAGCCGCCTGTTCGGGGCTCATATAGCCCGGCGTGCCGACCGACGATCCCGCCATCGTCGCCGATAGATCTCCTGAGGCCGTCGGCGACAGCGGCGTTTCCTCGCTCTCGTGCGCCTCGCCCGGCTGGCCGGTTGGCTTCGCGAGGCCCCAGTCGACTACGATCGTCTCGCCGAACTTACCGAGCAGGATGTTGGATGGCTTGACGTCTCGGTGAATCACACCCCGGCTGTGGGCATAGCCGATTGTGTTGCAGACGCTCAGGAACGTCCTGAGCAGCTTGTTGAACTCTAGCGAGCGCTCGCTCCGGGGCCGCCCCGCCTTGTTCGCGGCGTGGTGGTTATCGATCTTCGCCTGGAGGGTCATCCCTCGCACGAACCGCATGGCGTAATACGGCCGACCGTCGGCATACTGGCCGAGCGAGTAGACCGGGACGATCCCCGGATGCTCAAGACCGCCCGTGACCTCCGCCTCCAGGAGAAACCGCGCGCGGCTCTGCGGGTCGTCGGCCGACCGTTCCTTGATCTCCTTGAGCGCGACGTCTCGATTCAGCTCACCGTCATGCGCGACGAAGACGATCCCAAGGCCACCCTCGGCATGAGTCCGTAGTCGACGGAACCGGTGCTTGGCCGCCCCGACCTCGCTCGTCGTCGGCATCCGGGTGGCGAAGAGGTCGGTCGCGGTGGGGTCTGGGTCGGACTCGACGACCCGCGATTGAGGCAACCCCGCCAGCGTCGTCACGCCGAACAGGCCCGCCCCCTGGCCGCCGAGGTCCCTCGCCAGCGCCTCGATCACCGCCAGTTTCTCGACGTCGATCACTCCACGCTCGGCGAGGACCTGGCCAAGACTCCGCGACCCATCATACGCCCAGACGCGGATCGCCTCGGCCGCCGCCTCGCGGGTCACGAATCCGAGCTGCAACGCCAGCAAGCCCGTCAGAAGTCCCTGGTCGACGACGACCTCGGGCATGGGTTTCCACCTCGGTGATCTCTGACTCAACCTTCATCGGCCCGGCAACACCCGCCCGACTCGAACGATGCGATCCACAAGCTTAGCTCACGAACCCAGACCCGTGCGAGGGTGGAGACCTTGGATCGTCCGTATCTCACGAAAAAAGGCCGACATCGCGAGGTATGAGCCGATCGGCCGACCATCGCTCAGCCTCTGCGAAGGATCGTCGCCGATGTTCGGCATGGAAGTCGGCGTCGTCCCAGAGCCGGATGACCGCCTCAACCCAAGGGGAGACCTCCTTTGCCGTCGGCGTCGGCGAAGGGCGCGGCGTGGGTGTAGTGAAAGTTATGGAGCGGGAAGACGGTCGCGATCGCGCTCGGACCTCATTGGCCAGGCGATTGCCGCCGTAACAGACGACCACGTCGGCGGGGGACCGCTCCAGCGTCGTGGCGAAGCGTCGGAGGAACTCGACCCGTTCGCCGTCGTCGGGCCTCGATGGAGGGTGATCGGCACGCCGCGATGGGCCAGGCGGAAGTGGGGCGGGATCGGTACGCGGACCCCGGCCGGGTCGACACCCCACCCCTCGAACTTGGCACCGAACGAGCACCGACGCCCGACCAGCCAGCTACACATATCGACTCGACATCGCAATTCGAGTCGAGCATGACCCCCGACAGGGCCTCGACCCCGAACCCATTCCGCCCCAGGAGTTCCATAAGTGCGAGGCTGGCCACGCTTCGGTAATTTGAAATGCTCCTATCACTGTCCAGGTTGCTCGTTCCCCGACCCTCCCCTATAATCACATGGCCCAAATTGGCTGCGAGTGCTCGACTTACTCAAATGACAGAAGGCATATCGGGCAGCCGCGAGGTTAATTTCGATTTGAGCAATTATTGCAATCATATAAAGTCATGCGGGTCGCATGGACATGCCACGTATTGAACTAACAATCATTGTTCTGAATGGTTCGCACTGTCGGATTAACGTCAGTCATCCGCAGAATATCAGGACACTAGACGTTAGTGAGGCCACCGCCCGTGCCCCGTATTGCCCCAAACTTGCGTGCAGTTTGTAATGAATTGCATGTCGTTACATTTTATGTATTAAAATTTACCATTACGTCGTCGAAGTACGACGAGGGGATCTCCCGGAAGACACGGAGTTTCGCCGCTTCGCTCGCCGATCGGTCGAGGACCGACTGGAATTCGAGCACCGAAACCCATCGGTTACGGACGAGGAAGTGGATTGCGATGATGCCACTCGTGGCTGTGGCCTTGAACCTCGGATTTTGATTGAGGATGTTGGCGAGGTGCGTCAATCCGCTCCGGGGGAGGCCCGAGAGGAAATGGATCGTATTTGTCATACCTCGTGGCAAACCTTCCTGTGTTTCAACCGTTATCTGAAACGGCCTGGGCCGGGCGCTTGTCGAGGGAGTTGCCGTAGCCGACGACGACCGTCGATGCGACGAGGATCAACAGGCCTAGCGCGTTCAGGATGCGGGTCCGACGGCTCGAACCCTTCCACTCGCCCAGCATCAGGCCGAAGATTGTGCCGAAGATCATGATGCTGGCCATGTGCAGGGTCCAGCTCGAAAAGTCGAACCGGCCCATCAAGGTTGTGCCCATGCCGTAGAAGAAGAACTGGAGATACCAGATCGTCCCCGCGAGGGCACAGAGGGCGTAGTTGATCCCGAGTTGTGAAGAGGATTTGGTATCCTGACTCGGGTTGACTCGGAGGTAGTCGCGGCCGGTGCGGTTACGGAGGTTGAGGAAGACGCACCAGATCAGGTTCGTCGTGAAGCCGCCCGCGAGGACGACGCAGAGGACGGGCAGGTTCTGGAAGAGGGGTGGTGAGCCGTGGTGGACGGCGAGGTCGCCGATCGGCTTGCCGGCGGCGAGGGCGTAGGCCATGCAGGCGCTAAGGATTCCGCAGACGGTCGCGACGAAGACCCCTTTGCCGAAGCTGAATTCGCGGATCGTGGCCTTCTTCTGCTCATCGGACAGCTCGCGCTCCTTCGACCGGCCGGCCATCCCGCTGACGACGATCCCCGCAAGACATGCTGCCACGCCGAACAGGACGATCGCGCCTGCCGACGTGCGGGCGATCGTGCCGAGCGTACCGTCGAAGAGCGGAGGCATCAGCGTGCCGAACGCCGCGCAGTAGCCGAGCGCCATCGCCATGCCGAGCGCGATGCCGAGGTAGCGCATCGTCAGGCCGAAGGTCAAACCGCCAATACCCCAGAGCACGCCAAAGAAATAGGTCCAGAGGAGCGTGGTCGTCGGTGTCTCGGAGAGGACGCGGAAGAGGTCGGGAGTGCGAATCAGGGCGAATGTCCACGGGGCGACGACCCAACTGAAGACTCCGCCGACGAGCCAGTAAGACTCCCACGACCAGCCCTTCACGCGCCGGAACGGGAGATAGAAACTGGCCGAGGCCAGGCCGCCGACGGCATGGAGCAAGACGCCGAATAGGGGGTCGGGCTGGGTCATGATAAGGCTCGGTAGTTGCGAAGGAAGTCACGCATCAAGATCGTCTCCGAGAGGTTGTCAACCTCATTGCAGTGCTCCCAATCGATCCAGACGTATTCGACGCCGACATAACCGCGATACTCCATGCGATCCATCACGTCGAGGACGCGGGCATAGTCGATGACGTTCTCCTTGAATGACGCCTGGAGTCGACCGGCCCGCGCACCGCGCGCGTGGAAGTGGCTCGCGTGGGCGATCAGGGGCTCGATCATTGAGTCAGCGACGCCATCCCTCGTGAAGTGGGTATAGTCGAGGGTAAGGGTCAGTCCGGGCACTGACCGGACCAGTGCGTCGGCATCAGCGGGATTCGCGACGATCGAGCCAACATGGGCCTCGACCGAAAAGGTAATCCCGTTCGCCTTCGCTTCCTGGCAGCGCCAGGCCAGTTCATCTTGACATCGGCCCAACGACAATTGCTCATCCACGCCGCTGAAGTGGACCCCCGGGAGCGCGGTGAGGTGAGGGGCACCGCACTCATTGGCGAATTCGAGGGACTTCAAGAACCAGTCCCGAGCCTGCTTGCGGATAGAGGCGTCGGGGTGGTTCGGAGCGATCCTGGCGAAGTCGGGATCGGTCTGAAGGAATATGTCGGCTGGGGCGAGGCCACGGTCGCCGAGCTTGCCTGCAAGGTCATGGGCCGCGTTTCGGAGATCGGCGAAGACGCGAGAGGGCCAGAGGTGAGACCGTCCCTCGAAGAGACCGATATCGACCCCCTCGAAGTCAAGGAGCGCGATCAGGTCGAGCACCTTGTCATGCGAAAGCAGGGGGAAAGTGAAGTCGGCGCAGGCGAGCTTCGGCATCGTCGAGGGGCCTCCAGGGTTGGATCAACCGGCGTCCCATTCGGCGGCGGCGAGGTAGCCCTTGTCGACCACCAGCGACGTGCCCGTCACCCCCGCCGAGTCTTCGCACGAGAGATAGAGCACCGACTTCGCAACCTCTCGCGGAGTGAGCGCTGAGTTCATCGGCACCCGCCGGACGCGGTGGGCGAGGGTCGCGTCAGGGTCGGGCGTTGTGTTGAGATGTTCACGCAACATTGGCGTGTCGGTGATTCCGGGACAGACGCAGTTGCAACGCAGCCCGAACGCGGCGTAGTCGAGCGCAATCGAGCGGCTCAGGCCGAGCACCGCCGCCTTCGACGCCGTATACGCGGGCGTGCCGGCCTGCCCAACGAAGCTGCTGATCGACCCAATATTGACGACATAGCTCTGCTGATGCTTGCGCAAGTGGGAAAGGCTATGTTTGATTGAAAAGAAGATCCCCTTGACATTCACGCCCATCAGGCGATCCCAGTCGGCCTCATCGTAGTCATGCAGCGGGGCAACGTGGACCAAGCCCGCGCAGTTGATCACGATATTCAGGCCACCGAACCGAGCGACGGCGACCTCGATCGAGTCGCGTACGTCGGCCTCGATAGAGACATCGGTCCGCGCGAATGAGGCGTGTCCCCCCTGCCCTTCGATCGTCTGCCGGAGTGCGTCGCCGCGATCGGCCTGGACGTCGGCCAGCACGACGTTGGCTCCCTCCTCGGCGAAGAGGATTGCCACGGCCTCGCCGATGCCCGACGCGGCTCCGCTGATCCACGCCGTCTGACCTTCGAGCCGCCGCATGACGCCGATCCTCCGAGCTAACATTGCATCTTATCGAGAACGTAACCTGGCCCATTTTTCGCAGAAGCCGGGTCGGTCGAAAACGTCGGGATTCACCACTCCGCGTGGGATCTTGCCGAGTGAGAGGTCGAGCATCCCCTCACAGGCAGCACGACCGATGTCGCGGAAGAGTTCGTCGGTCCAGGCGATGCAGTGCGGCGCGAGCAAGACGTTGTCGAGCTCGCCAAATCGATGCGGCTTGACCACCGGTTCGTCGGCGAAGCAATCGAGGGCGGCTCCCGCGATCCGGCGATCGGTCAGGGCTGTGAAGAGGGCGTCTTCGTCGACGATGCCGCCTCTGGCAGTATTGATCAGATAGGCGTCGGGTTTCATGAGCGCGAGTTCACGGCTGCCGATCAGACCTCGCGTCGCGTCGGTGAGCGGGCAGTGGATCGACACGAAATCGGCCTCGACGAGGAGTTCGTCGAGCGAGACCGACATGACCCCGGCCGACCTGGCGGCCTCCGGGTCGAGGAACGGGTCGAAGGCGAGCGGCGGCTTCATGCCGAATCCCCGGAGCAGGCCGACTGTCGCGCGGCCGATCCCGCCGAGGCCGACCGCGCCGAAGGTGCGGTCGCGGAGTTCTCGGCCCATGTAGCGTGACCGCTCGTCCCATCGGCCGGTCCTGACAAGTTGATCCTTGACCAGCATTTGGTGCGAGAGCGCGATCATCCAACCGACCGTTGCCTCGGCCACGGGACGATCGACGGCTCCGGCGGTGATGAAGACCGCCACGTCGGCGAGCGTGCAGGCCATCACGTCAACGGCATCATAGCCGACGCCGAACCGGCCGATCGCGAGCAGGTCATCGGCCTGAGAGACCGTCTCGGCCGTGACAGCGGGCGTGAGGACGATCACCCCGTTCGCCCCCGCGACCTGCTCAGGGCCGATCTGCGGGCGATGCTCTGCGAAGGCCGACCACTCGACTGAGTTTTGCCCATCGAAGACCGAAAGGCCGATGTCGGGATATTTGGTCGACCCATCGCTGGCGAAGAAATCGCCCGTCAAGGCCACGCGGAATCGGCTCATTGCGACCCTCCGACCTGCCAGGGGTTTCCTTCGACCGTCGCACATCGTTCGTCGACCATGATCCGGATCGGGGCTGGCCCAGCATAGACCCAGAGCATCGCCATCGGAGCGTCGGATTCATTGACGAAGTAGTGAACACGTCCGCGAGGCTGGAGCGCGGTCGCGCGGTCGCGCATGGCGAAGGACCGGCCCTCGACAACGCAGGTCGCGTCGCCTTCGATGATGCAGATCGACTCGTCGAAGTCGTGGACGTGGGCGGGAAGTCGTCCGCCGGGATGGAAGCGGCCGTAGCCGCCGCTCATCTCGATGCCGGGTAGGATCGTCTCGTTAAAGAAGTCGATGAATTCAGTCTTCGGCCCCGCTTCGAACCGGTGGGCTGTCGCGAACCGATTGACCCGCTCCGGCCCTTCGTTGCTCGTCGAGGGTGGGACCGACAGGGCGATCGTGTGGTCGATCGACGCTCCGGCTATCGCCAGGTGGAAGACCGCCGGGCCTTGATCGCTCAGATTCAACACCCGATGTGCGACGCCGCGAGGGATGACGACATTGTCGAGAATCGCGAGGTCGTAGCGTCGGCCTTCGACCTCGACAGCCCCCCTGCCGTCCAACAGCGTGATCGATTCGCTGAACGGGTGGGTGTGGGCGGGCCACTCGGCCATCGCGGCAAGGGTGACCAAGCCCGTCGTGAGGTTTCTCGCAAGGTTCTGCGTCCCGACGAGACACTCGAACCGGACCCCGGGCGTGACCTCGGAAACGACCCCCGAACCGACGGTCGTGTTGACCTCGGGTCTATCAGGCCGCATCGATTCTGGCGGACGTGGGAGCGGGGATGGCTTCACAGGTTCACCTTCAACGCGAAAGCTTGCCTTGATCTTTCGGTCGCGGCCGACGGCGGCCAGCGACTCGTGGAGCGAGCGGAGGAGAAGCCCGCCGTCGAGACCCAGGGCGATCATCCGGAATCCCTGGTCGAACCGCTCGGCGAGGTTCGCGGTGCCGGTCGCCACGACGCCGCAGTGCGTGCCCGCGCGGCGGATTGTGTCCTTCAGCTTGAGGATGGTCTCGGCCACCCCAGGTCCTTCCCACTGGCCCCGGAAGCCGGCCGAGGCCGAGAAGTCGGCCGGCCCGAAGAAGAAGACCTCGACCCCCTCGACCTCGCACATCTTTGGCACGTCATCGATGGCGCGGACGCTTTCGATGATCGGTATGACGAGGACGTGGTCGTTGGCTTCACCCGTATGCTCGACGAAGCACTCGCCCCAGCCCGTCGCGCGCTCCGCACCGATCCCTCGGCAGCCCTCGGGGGGATAGCGTGAATACGAGACCGCGCGGCGGAGTTGCTCTTCGGTCTCGACCCAGGGAACCACCACGCCGTCGGCACCGAGATCGAGCGCCCGCTTGATGAGGCCGCGATCGAGGTCGGCGACGCGAACCAGGGCGACGGTCTCGCTGCGGACTGTGGCTCGTAGATGCTCGACGACTTCTTTCCAATCGAGGTGGCCATGCTCGGCGTCGATCACGACCCAGTCGAGGCCGAGGGCGACCGCCATCTCAGTCACGCTCGGCGAATCGAGCGTCACCCAGAGCCCATAGACGGCTTGGCCTTCGGCGAGTTTTTCGCGCAATCGACGGACCGCGAGTGTATTCATGCGGCTCCGGGGGGCCGGGCTGGTTCGGGATCAATGGGAGTGCGTGGTGGGCCTCCATTGTTCACCGAAAGGGCGCGGCGTCAAGCCTGTCAACGCCTGACAGCCACGCTCTCTGCACCCGCCCGTCCCACGGCCATCGCGACGCACTGGGTCAAGGCCCTGCGGACTCTCCGCGCCGATCGGCCGGTGTTAAGGTTGCAGGTGAGGTCTCCGTGTCCGCAATTGAGGATGCACAGGCTGGTCCCGAGACCGGGGATGTACTGGTCTTTTACCGCCACGATGCCGTCGTTCGGGCCGTCGTAGAGGTGGAGATACCAACCGATCGCGCGGCGGAACCGGCCGAGTTGAAACGGCTTTGTCTCCGAGCGGATGAAGAAGGTCCGAGGCGTGAGGATCGGGATCGCCTCGGAGTGCTTGGCGAGCATCCGGTCCCAGTAGGGCTGCGACTCGGCACGGGTGAGCCCCGCAAGACCAGCGTGATGGCCCCGACGCATCAAACCCCGTTCGACGTGTGCGACGAGTCCCGCGATGATTCGGAAGCGGGTCGGCATCCGGTTATCCATCGACGGACCGTCCCCGACGACGTAGTCAGCCAGCGCTGTGCCGCCGAATGCCCCCTGGACGAGGAAGAGAGCTTCGACGTGATCACGGACGAATTCGGGTTCGGTGAGGGCGAAGGCGAGGGTGTCACAAGCCCCCCGGCTGTGGGCGATGACGACGAGCCGTTCGGGGCCTTTGCTCGAGATCGTGAAGATCTGCTCGCTGATCTTCCGGGCGCTCTCTTCAATTGTCTCGCGAGAGCTGGGGAAGATCGTGTGGATCGACGACCGGGGCACGCCCATCGATCGCAGGTCTCTGACGTTCTGGACGAAATATCCATTCATCTGCTCGTTGGCAAACCCGCCGACGAAAATATAGCGGAACCGGCAGGCCCCCCGGGCGACCTCGCGAGGGACGACAAGCTCGCCGTCGTCGGCGGCATCGAACCACGCCTGGAATTCGCGAGGAGTCACAGTGGGCGGGGCGTCGAACTGGCCCAGTAGTGCCGCCAGGAGAATCGTCGGAGCGAACATGGCCGTGACTCCGATCCTTCACGCCGACCCACCGAGAAATCCATTTCTCGACTTTAACTCGTTCTAGCTTTTGAGACAACGTCACCCGCGCAACTCACGACGAGTTCCTCATTTCGGACGCGGCCTCGAACCGGTCCGGATCGTAACCGAGCAGATGTTGCTGGCAGATCATCAGGGCGACGCCGGGGGGTACGTCGTGAACCCAACTCGCGTCGCCCTCGCGCATTCGTCGGTAGACGTCGCGTGACATGATTCGGAGGTATTCCGGCTTATAGTCTCGGATGGGTTGGATGTGCCGGTTCTCGATGAGGAAGTTGTAGAGGTGCTGGAGATTCGTTGCCACACGGAGGTTGCCGGCGGTCAGGATCGCGCCGGTCTTTGTATCGAGGAGCGGGTAGATGAAAAGCTTGAGATCGTTCTTGAACAGGCGGCCGAACGATTCGAGGATGCCGCCGGCGAGCTTGGTATAATATTTCTCCTCGAAAATCTCGCGGAGCGTGGGCACGCCCATCACCAGGCCGATCAGCTTGGCGGTGTGGTGCTGGAGATAATTCGCGAGCCGATAAAACTCGCCGAAGTTCGAGATCAGGACCGGCCGGCCAAGCGCTCGAAGGATGTCGACGCGATCGAGGAAGTCGCGATTGTTGATCGCGTCGCCGTCGAGGAGGTTATTCAGCGTCATCTCGGTAACGACCAAGACATCTTCGTCGGCGTTCGCCGGCTCTTGCACGAACTGGGCGAGGGCGCAATTGAGCATGTCGACGGTGACATTGGTCACTGGCCGGAAGCTGCCTCGCACGAGCAGGATCGGACGCTTGTAGAAGGTTTCAGCCGGCTGGACGACGTGACCGTTCGGGGTGAACATCGCCGCACTTGAGAGGCCGCACTGCACGAGAACGAGGCTCATCAGACGGTTGTCGACCTGGGTGAAGGCCGGGCCGGAAAATTCGATGAGGTCGACCTCGATGCGCTCGCTCGAAAGGTCGTCAAGCAGCTGCTGAATCAGCTCACCCGGGCCGTGCTCGTAGAGAGCGGAATGGATCAGGTTAACGCCTAGGATGCCCATCGCCTCTTGCTGGAGCAGGTTCTCGCGGTCGAGAAGGCTGACGTGAAGGATGATCCGCGAGGGGATTGAGCCCGGCGAGGTCTGAAACTGCATGCCCATCCAGCCGTGGCAGTCGTCCTTACGAGTGAAGCTCTTGGCGGCGACGGTGTCGGCAAAGACAAAGAACCGGGTGGTGTCGCCGCGTTTGGGGGCGAGGTGCTCGGTCATCACCCGGAATTCGTAGTCGAGCATGGTTTCAAGACGTTGTCGACTGACGTAACGGCCGCAGGCCCCATAGATGGCGTCGGAGACGGTCATGTCATAGGCCGAGATGCTCTTGGCGATCGTACCGGCCGCGCCGCCGACGCGGAAGAACCACCGTGCCACCTCCTGACCTGCACCGATCTCGGCGAAAGTTCCGTACTTCGACGTATCGAGGTTGATCTGGAGGGCCTTCTGGTGCGTATCGAGCCGAGTCGCTTGCATCTGGTATCCGATCCCGAGGTATCGATGGCGCGTCGCATCTCCCTGGCTTTCGTTGTAGAGATCATACCCAAGTTTGTCAAATCGGGTCGACTCGCTCGGTCGGCCGCCCTGGGTGGATCGCCGCCGACCGCCTACAATGAGCGGTGCGGGACGTCTATCGCCCTGCTGTCGGGCTCGTTTCGATCATCGGGGAGGGGATTTGATGAGGATCGTATGGATGGGTGCCGCACTGATCGCTGCTGGCGCGATGACCGCGATGTCGATGGCCTGCCGGCCTGCCGAATCGGCCGAGGGGGGTGCGAGCCCCGGCAAGCCCAGCGAGGAGCCGGCCGGCGGATCGCCTACGACCCTCAAGACGGCGACCTTCGGCGCGGGCTGCTTCTGGTGCATTGAGGCCGTCTTTCAGGAGCTGCACGGCGTCAAGAAGGTCGTCTCGGGCTACATGGGCGGTAAGGCCCCCAACCCGACGTACGCGCAGGTTTGCAGGGGCGACACTGGCCACGCTGAGGTCGCGCAGATCACATATGATCCCAAGGAAGTCAGCTTTCCCGAGCTGCTCGAAGTCTTCTGGAAGACCCACGACCCCACGACACTCAATCGCCAGGGGAATGACTCCGGCACGCAATATCGCTCGGCCATCTTTTATCACGATGCCGAGCAGCAAAAACTGGCCGAGGACTATAAGGCCAAGCTCGACGCATCGGGGGCGTTCCGCAAGCCGATTGTCACCGAGATCGTCCCGCTCGCGCCCTTCTATCCGGCCGAGAATTACCACCAGAATTACTTTCGACAGAACAGCGGCGAGGGCTATTGCCAGTACGTGATCGTCCCCAAGCTGGAGAAGTTTCGGGAGGTCTTTCGCGACAAACTGAAAAAATAATCTCCTGACCTAGAGGAAATTGGGTCCGATCGCCGCCCTCCTTCTCTTTGTGTTGAAAACACGAGACGGCGGAGACAACTCCTCCAAGAACAGGTTGATCGTCAGATTATCGATGTGCGGCTGATGATCCCGGCCGCCGCGACGGTGGCCGGGCAGGCTGACGGCGATCACCCAAAAGGTCGTCGTACTCCGTCTGCCGCAAGGCGGTAGGCTGCGACCTGCGCCTTGCTTCGAGACTGTCCCATAATGGTTGGGATGTTTGAGAATGCACCACTACCCTAGCGCTAGCGACGTCACCGACGAGCAATAGACTCAGATTAAGCCGCTCTTGCCTTGCGAGCCCGGCGGCGGGCAACCACGAAAGACTGGGATGCGTGATGTCTTACTTCGAGGCAGTCTGACCGGGCCTATGGACCAGTCTCTTAGCGTGTCCAGGAGAGCCAGCGCCGGAAGAGACCGTGAACGAGCGGCGTCAGCCGGGTCCGCGAATAGGCGTCGCCGATCTTCTTGAAGGCCTCCGCCTGGGTGGGGTAGGGGTGGATCGTCTGTGCCAGATCGTTGAGCCCGAGTCCTCCGACCATCGCGAGTGTGAGCTCCGAGATCATCTCGCCCGCGTGCCGGGCAACCACCGTCCCCCCGAGGATGCGATCGGTCCCGGCCCGGACGTGGATCTTGATAAAACCCTCCGGCTCGCCGTCAATGACGGCCCGGTCGACGCTCCCGAACTCCTGAAGGAAGGTCTCGATCAGGATACCTTGGTCGCTAGCCTCGTTCTCGTACAGTCCGACGTGGGCGACCTCTGGGTCAGTGTACGTGCACCAGGGGACCGTCAGGGCACTGACCCTCGCCCGGCCGAGGAACAGAGCGTTCCGGATCGCGATCCTTGCGAGCGCGTCGGCCGTGTGGGTGAACTTGAACCGGCTGGCGACGTCGCCCGCGGCGAACACACGTCGGTTGGAGGTGCGGAGCCGGTCGTCGACGGTCACACCGTTCCCGTCGAACGTGATCCCAGCCTGATCCAGGCCGAGCCCTTCGACATTGGGTGCTCGGCCGACGCCGACGAGGATCTCGTCTACGCGAACTTCGGCGTTCGCTCCGTCGCATTCCAGAGTGAGCACCTTGTCGGGGCCGTCTTTCCGGGCGGAGATGATCCTGCATCCGCATTGGATTGCGATACCGTCCCGGCGGAGCGAGGCCTCGACCACGGCCGCGGCGTCACGGTCCTCGCGTCCGAGGATCTGCGGCCCGGTCTCGATCAACGTGACCTTGGAGCCGAAGCGTGCGAAGGCCTGGGCCAGCTCACACCCGAGCGGTCCCGCGCCGACGACCGCCAGCAGAGGGGGAAGCGTGGTGAGCCCGAAGACGTTCTCGTTAGTCAGATAGCCGACCTCGGCCAGACCGGGGATCGTCGGGGCCGAGGCGCGGGCACCGGTGGCGATGACGGCCTTCTTGAAGCGGAGAGACTGCCCGTCGACGTCCAGCGTGTCCGGTCCGGTGAACCGCCCTGTCCCGAAGTAGACATCAACGCCCAGGTCGCGGAACCGGGCGGCCGAGTCGTGCGGGCTGATCCCGGCCCGCAGTCTGCGCATTCGCTCCATGACCGCCGGGAAGTCGGTCGTGACGCCCGCCGGGACTCGGACGCCGAACGCGCTGGCGTCGCGGACGTCGGCCATGGCCCTGGAGGCGCGGATCAAGGCTTTCGACGGCACGCAGCCGACGTTCAGGCAGTCGCCCCCCATGAAGTGCTTTTCGACCAGGGCGACCTTCGCCCCCAGGCCCGCCGCGCCCGCCGCAGTCACCAGCCCGGCGGTCCCGGCCCCAAGCACCACGAGGTTGTACCGCCCCCTCGGCTCCGGGTTCACCCAGCCGTTGGGGTGGACGTTCGCTACCAACTCGCGGTTGAACTCATCGAGCGTGTCGTTCACCGCTGATTCTCCATCTGGTGTGGGATTCGTCGATCGAGTGCGTCGGGGCGAGCCTGGAAGTAGGCCGCGAGCGCGACTAGGGCGACCGCGACGCAGGCTAGGGCCGTCGTTCCCCAGGGCCATCCCCGCGCAACGGGGGCAGATGGTTCTTCGACCGGGTCAGGCGCGACGTTGGATCGCTCGTGCAACGCCTTGCGGGCTAGCCGGGTGACATAGACGGTGATCGCCACAGTGGCGGCCAGGCCGATTCCGAGCAGAGCCCATTCCGCCGGAGTTCGCGTCCGCCCTCCTGATGCAGCTTCCAGGCCGGAACGCCCGGCGTGGCCGATGTAAACGTATAGGAGCGTGCCTGGGAGCATGGCGGCCCAACTCGTCAGTACACAGGGCCAGAACCGGATCGAGGTTAACCCATAGAGATAGTTCTGAAGGTTGAACGGCACGGCGGGTGAGAGACGCAGTAGCGCGACGACTCCCCAGCCCCCCTCGCCGATCGCGCGGTCGATCGCCGCAAATCGGGGATACCGCTGTGCCCGCTTTGCCACGGCGTCACGGGCCAGATGCCTCGCGATCAGAAACGCCAGCCCCGCCCCGACCGTCGATCCGACCGAGACGACTACGGTGCCGACGAGCGGCCCGAAGATCGCCCCGGCGGCGACCGTCAGAGCCGAGGCCGGCACCAGCGCCACCACGGCCACGACGTAGACAGCCGCGTAAGCCATCGGACCCCAGTTTCCGAGGCCGCGAACCCAACCCTCAATGGCTCCAGCCAGCACACCGAGCGGCAGTCGACGGGCGATCAAAACGAGACCAACCCCGATCGCCAACAGGGAGATCGCCCGGACGTAGGGTTCGACAGACCTCGCCCCAGGGGATCGGTCGTTGCGTCCTTCGACCCCGGCGTGATGTCCGCTCATCGACTCCCCTCCCTTATGTCCCGATCCCGTAAGCCGAGTGCCATATGTCACCGGAGTTCCTCGCCATCATCGCCGATCGAGGGAATCGGGTCTGTACGACGGCATACATTCTCCGGGCGGGAGTGGGTCCTGGGGCCCCTGCCCCATGCCTTGCAGACCTTCCTGTCGATGGGGGATGATCTTTGTGGAGTCATCTTGCCCCTTGTGACGTTGCGAAATTCCCGTCGCTGAGACACTTTCACGATGAGCCTGGGACCTTCGACCACATCCCCTGACCCGTCTGTCTCGCAGGTCACGAGGCCCCGGTTGATTGTCTTCACGCGGTATCCCGAGCCGGGGAAAGTGAAGACTCGCCTGTGCGGAGTGCTCGGCACGGTCGGGGCCGCGGAGTTACACCGAGAGTTGACAGAGCATACTCTGGCGGCTGCCCGGGGATTGAGGTCGTCCCGCAGCATTGACGTCGAGGTCCGGTACTCTGGCGGCGACGACGCTTCGATGCGACGCTGTTTCGGCGACGAACTCGCCTACCGCCCGCAGGGTGAGGGTGACCTCGGCGAACGCATGGCTCGCTCGATCGCGGTCGCACTAAGTGAAGGGGCTCCCGTCGCCGTTGTGATCGGTTCCGACTGCCCTGGGATCACACCAGACCTCCTGGGACGGGCGTTCGACATGCTGGGCGAAGATCCCGAACGTGTCATCCTGGGGCCGGCCTTCGACGGGGGGTATTACCTCATCGGGATGAGTCGGGAGCGCCCGGAGCTGTTCCAAGAGATCGCCTGGGGGACCGAGCATGTCTTCCGTCAGACGGAAACGTTGGCCCGCAACGCCGGTTACCCGCTCCGGACGCTGGAACCGCTCGCGGACATCGACCGTCCCGAGGATCTGGATGTCTGGTACTCTGTCCGGGGGCGGACAAAACCTCGCGTCTCGGTCATCATCCCGGCCCTGAACGAGGAGGCGGCCGTCGCAAGGGCCGTGGAATCGGCGATGACCGTGCAAATGGCCGAGGTGATCGTGGTCGACGGTGGGAGTCGTGACCGGACGTCGGCGGTCGCGGCGTCGAGCGGGGCCTCAGTCATCCTGAGTCGGAAGGGCCGCGCCATCCAGATGAACGCCGGTGCGGCGCGGGCGTCCGGTGACGTCCTCGTCTTCCTCCACGCGGACACGGTTCTCCCCGTCGGCTACGACCTCGCGATCGCCCGGACCCTCGACCGCCCTGGTACGGCCGCCGGTGCGTTCCGCCTCTCGATCGCGGGAGGCTCGCGGTCGCTCCGCGTCATCGAGTCCCTGGTCCACTGGCGCTCGACTGCCCTGGGTCTGCCCTACGGTGACCAGGCGATATTCCTGACCGCGGAGGTCTTTCGCCGGGTCGGCGGTTTCCCCGAGCTTCCCATCATGGAAGACCTCGAACTGACCCGCCGGCTCAAACCCCTGGGGCAGATCCGAATCGCACCGGAGCCTGTGGTCACCTCGGCCCGGCGCTGGCATGAGGGGGGCGTCTGGAGGACGACGCTTCGGAACCAGTTCTACCTCGCCGCCTATTTCGCAGGGGTGCGGGTCGAACGGATCGCGGCCTGGCGCGGAACGCATACAGACCAGGCGGATCAACGGATCTTAACCACCGGGGACATCCTTGATGGGTGATGCCACGCCGGGGTCAGGATGCATGCGCTCGGCATCCGGCCAGTTCAATGTGGTCCTCTGGGGGATCGGTCACACCAACGCGCACATCCTTCGCCAGTGGGCCCGTTCGCCCATCCCGGGGGGCCGGCTGACGTGCGTCTCTGACTTTTCGACGTTCGCCTACTCGGGCATGCTCTCGGGCGTCCTGGCGGGCCAATACGCGCAGGAGCGGATGGAAGCCGACCTATGCCGGCTCTGCGACGCGGCCGGCGCCCGCCTGGTCGTCGGGGAGGTGATCGCCTTGAGGGTGGCCGACCAGCGGTTGGAGGTCCGAGGACATCCCCCGATCGCGTTCGACCTCCTCTCGATCGGCATCGGGTCCATCCCTGCGCACTCAGGGGTCCCGTGGGGGAACGACGTACTGGGCTTCAAGCCATTGCAGACGTTCAATGAGCGGCTCGACCGCCGGCTCCGCGAGGTCGGGCCTCAGCTCGACGGGCGGCCCCTGAAGGCAGCGGTCATCGGCGGCGGCGCAGGTGGGATCGAGGTGGCGTTCTGCTTGCCCCGGCGCGTGCAGGCCCTCCTGGGCGACGTGGGACTGGACCTGAGCCTGATCGATTCGCACGCTGAGATCGGGAACGGCCTCCACGGCGGGACGGTCCGGCGAGTCCGGCGGGAGTTCGAGGCGAGAGGTGTCGATGTTCGCACCGGACGTCACGTCGTCCGGGCCGGGGGAGGCGTGGTCGAGGTCGATGGCGGCGAGCGGATCGAAGCCGACCTGATCATCGGGGTGACGGGGCCGGCCCCTCCGCCAATTCTCGGGTCGCTCGGCCTCCCGACCGACGCAAAGGGCTTCCTGCAGACCCGCTCAACCCTGCAGACCACCGCCGACGCCCCGATCTTCGCCGTTGGTGACACGGGGACCATCGAAAACGCGCCTGCCTCCAAGGCCGGCGTCTACGCCGTCCGTCAGGGTCCGATCCTCTGGGAGAACCTGGTCCGACTCCGCGACGGTCGTCCGCTCGTGACTTACAAACCCCAGAGGCGGTTCCTCAAGCTGCTCAACACGGGCGACGGTCGGGCGATCGCCGAGTATATTGGTCTTTCATTCCGGGGCCGGTGGTGCTGGCTCCTGAAGGACTTTATCGACCGCCGGTTCATGGATCAATACCAGTAGGAGCCCTCCCGGCGGCGTCGGAATCGGGTCGTGAGAACGGAGCGTAGATAGGAGTGAATGATGACGATGCCCACCGAGGAAGAGGCTGTCCGGCTTCGCTACGGCGCCGGGGCGCAGCAGAGGGAAGCCGCCCTCTGCTGCCCGGTCGCCTACGACTCGCGCTACCTTGAGGCCATCCCCTCCGAGGTCCTCGAGCGCGACTACGGCTGCGGCGACCCCACGCCCTACGTCCGTCCGGGCGACACCGTATTGGATCTGGGCTCGGGGGGCGGCAAGGTCGGTTTCATCGCCGCGCAGATGGTCGGTCCGGCGGGGCGAGTGATCGGCATCGACTGCAACCGTGACATGCTCGCCCTGGCACGTCAGCACCAGCCTGAAGTCGCCAGACGTCTCGGGTTCGACAACGTCGAATTCCGTTGCGGCCTGATCCAGGATCTGCGGCTCGACCTCGACCGGCTCTCCGGGGAACTGGCTCTCCGGCCGGTCCGCGACCAGTGGGACTGGCTCGAAGTGCGATCGTTGGAGGACCGGCTCCGGCGCGAACACCCCCTGGTCGACGACGAGAGCGTGGACTGCCTCCTCTCGAATTGCGTTCTGAATCTGGTCCGGCCCGCCGACCGTGGGCCGCTCTTCGCGGAGATGTTCCGGGTGCTCCGCCGCAGCGGCCGCGTGGTCGTCAGCGACATCGTGTCGGACGAAGACGTGCCCGAGCACCTCAGGCGCGACCCCGAACAGTGGTCCGGCTGTATCTCAGGGGCCTACCGTGAGGACGCGTTCCTGCAGGCATTCGAAGACGCTGGCTTCCACGGTATCGAGCTAGTCAAACGTGAGCAAGATCCGTGGCGCACTGTTGAGGGGATCGAGTTTCGCGCAGTGACCGTGCTCGCCCACAAGGGCAAACAAGGGCCGTGCCTGGAGCGGAATCAGGCTCTTATCTACCGAGGGCCGTTCAGGAAGGTCGAGGACGACGACGGCCACGCCTTCCGACGCGGCGAGAGGATCGCCGTCTGCGACAAGACCTTTCACCTCCTCCAGCGCGAGCCGTACGCGGGCTCATTCGAGCCGGTCGAGCCCCGCGAGCCCGTCCCCCCGGACGTCGCCCGGCCGTTCGACTGCCGGCGCTCGGCCCGGCGAAGCCCGCGCGAGACGAAGGGGTCGGATTATTCGCCGACCACCGACCCAAGCTGCAGTCTGGACGGCGACTGCTGTTAGCCAAACCGGGAGGAGCACACATGCCTTTATTGACCTTACTTCGGGAGGGGAGCCCACTCGCCGACCCCGCGACCCAGCGACGCATCCTCGCGGAGGGTTCGCATCGGCCGTTCGAACTCGCCCTGGCCGAGAGCGGTCTCTGGCCCTTGCGTGCCGTCGGACTCCGGGTCCTGCAATTGAACGTCGGCAAGGTTTGCAACCAGACCTGTCGGCACTGCCACGTCGACGCCGGACCGGATCGGCGCGAGGCGATGAGCCGCGAGACCATGCAGCTCTGCCTGGACGTGCTGGCGAAGTCCGAGGCGACGACCCTGGACATCACCGGCGGAGCGCCGGAGATGAACCCGCACTTTCGCTGGCTGGTCGGCCAGGCGCGGGCCCTCGGCCGACATGTCATCGACCGCTGCAACCTGACCATCCTGCTCGCCCCCGGCTACGACGACCTGCCAGAGTTTCTGGCCGCGCACCGAGTCGAGGTCATCGCCTCCCTGCCCTGTTACGGCCCAGTCAACACCGACCGCCAGCGCGGCGACGGGGTGTTCGACAAATCGATCACCGCCCTACGACGGCTAAACGCTTTAGGCTACGGGCAGCCTGGGAGCGGGCTTGAACTGACTCTGGTCTTCAACCCCGGCGGCCCATCGCTGCCGCCGTCACAGGCCGGCCTGGAGGCCGACTACCGCCGGGAATTGGCGACTCGTTTCGGTGTGACGTTCACCCGCCTGTTCACCGTCACAAACATGCCGATTAGCCGGTTCCTCGACGATCTGGTCCAGGGCGGGCAGTACGACGAATACATGCAAACGCTGATTGACGCCTACAACCCCACCGCCGCGGCCGAAGTCATGTGCCGGTCCACCCTTTCAGTGGCCTGGGACGGGCGGCTCCACGACTGCGACTTCAACCAGATGCTCGGCCTCGGCCTGGCGACCGGCCTCTCCACGCACGTCCGCGACCTCGACCCGGATCAACTGGCGACCCGGCCGATTATGACGGGGCAACATTGCTACGGCTGTACGGCCGGGAGCGGGTCGGGCTGCCAGGGGGCGCTCGTTCCTCAGGGCGGGTCGTAACCTGAAGAATTGTCACGGTTTATGAACATTATATTATATATATAGTAATATGTGGAATCTATATAGATCAGCGAGGGGGATCAAGGTCGTGTCATAGAGCCGATTTTGGGTGCTTTGAGCCGAGATTTGTTAATACCCGTCTAGCAACTCGTGCAACATGATTGTCGGGATGTTCAGTCATCGATTTCGCAATCGGAGACGAATTCTTCTCTTGAATAAGTCCGGGCCGGTCGACCACCGTCAGCCCCGCCTTCGAGAGGCGAGAGACGATGATCGACCAGTGCCTGGACAGACTATGTCTATCCATCGTGTGAACGCACTCGATCGTCTCGCGGTCAAGCCGCCCGACCACGTCGGCACCTCCAGGCGGTCGGCCCAAGGCGCGACGGACTGCGTTCACGCTCGGGGCGGCGACGAAGAATCTCGTTCCTTTCACGATCGACCCCTCCCTGTTAGGCTATGTGTCGTCACGATGGTCTCTGAATAAGGTTAACTCATGGCCGACGCCCCGACAAATATCCGCGCACTCCAAGCTCAGCAAATCCTCGAATTGACCTGGGACGAGAATCAGGTCGACCGCCTGTCCTATCTGCTCCTGCGGGGCGAGTGCCCGTGTGCCTCGTGTCGCGACGAATGGACCGGAGCGCGGATCATCGACCTCTCGAAGATCCCCAAGGATATCCACCTCGATGGGATGGAGCCGGTCGGCAGCTATGCGGTTCGCCTCGGCTGGAGCGACGGGCACTCGTCGGGCCTGTATACCTGGGAAACCCTCCAGCGGATCGCGGCCAACCCCGAGCCGACCGTTTGAATCATGCACGGTCGCGAGCCTGTTCTCACCGTCGCGATCCCGACTTATAACGGCGGGCCGCACATTGAAGACGCTGTCCAGAGCATCTTGGTTCAATCCGGTGTCGAGTTCGACCTGATCGTCT
>JANXSY010000040.1 GCA_025356435.1 Isosphaeraceae bacterium
GTTGAGTTTGTTGGCGTCGATGCGTGCCTGGCTGGTCATCGCGGTGGCCCTTGCTTCGAGGTGGTGTTTATGACATCGATCACAAACACCATCTGAATTTTGGTCAGGGTCGTCCCGCGATTCCGAAAAGAATTCTGTGAGACTGGGCGAAGGGAGGATCAGCCTACGAGAACCGCTCCGATTTCACGCAAGTCGTCGTGCCTTAGCCATCAAGACGGCCAGTCGTCGGGGCGGTGCGACGAAGGTGGGGACGGGGACGGGGGTGCTGGCGACCCATTCGGCGGGGGTGAGAATCTGGCCGTCGATGGTGCCGATCGAGCAGCCGGCTTCGGTCGTGATGACGACTCCGGCGGCGACGTCGTGGGCCTGTTCGCCGAGGAACGTCGCGGCGGCGAGGCGGCCGGCGGCGACGAACGTCAGCTCACAGCAGGCGCTGCCGAGGTCGCGGAGCCGGCCGGGGAGGGTCCGGGGGTCGATCGTGCGGAGGGCGTTGGTGCCGACGCAGACGTTGTCCTGGACGTGGAGGGTGTCAGTATCGTTCACCCTGAGCCGGATGCCATCACGGAAGGCCCCCTGGCCTTTGACGGCCCAGAAGAGTTCGCCGAGAGGAGGGATCGCGATCACGCCGAGGACCGGCTCGCCCGCGTCGAGCAGGCCGATGCTGATGGCCCAGAGGGGCAGGGCATGGACGAGGTTCCCGGTGCCGTCGATTGGGTCGATCGACCAACGTCTCGGCCCGCTCCCGCCCGAGGGGGCATACTCCTCGCCGGTGAGCAAGTCGTCGGGAAATTGAGCCGCCAGTCGCTCGCGGATCAGGAGTTCAAGATCATGGTCGAGGTCGGTCACATAGCTGTGATTCGCCTTCTTCTGGGGCGTCACCCCCGCCGCCCTCGCCCGTGCTACGGCCGCCGCTTCGAGGGCCAGTTCCTTGACGAAGGCGAGTTCAAGGTCGAGCGTGGCCATGCAAGGCTCCCAGGGGACGAGTCAGTTCGAAGGTCTTTGAGGTTAAAGGTAAGGGACGGCGGCCCGAGGTCGCAAGGGATGGCCTCATCGGCGAGGCTTGCCCGTCCGGTCCCGCCGCCTTGTCGACCAGACCTGCACGCGGCCTTCGCCCAGAATCACCCTTCGGTCGAACCAGGTGGCCGTGATCCGTTCGACCTCGGGATCGCTGCCCCCGATCAGGACGACATCCACCGAAGGCTGATATCGCTGGAGGAACTCAGCCCAGAGACGGGCTCGATAGGGGGCGTTGTCAGGCCCCTGGAGGCGGGAGATCATTTCGAGGGCCGTGGCAGGGGGGGAGTCGTCAGGGTCGCGGAGCTGGACGGGGAAGTAGTAGTGGGTCGTCTCGTAGTCGCCCCAGATGACGTTCCCCGTGCCGACGCCGAGCAGGCACTCGGCATGAAAGAGGGGGTTGGACCGGAACCGGCAGTGGTCATCGAGCAGGATCGTTGCGACCCGGTTGCCGCGTCCTACGTCCTCGGCCGAAGCCATCAGTCGGCCGACCGAGCGATGGCTCTCACGAGCGTAATCCCAGACGAACAGGCTCTGAAGCGAGAGGGCGATCACCAGACAGGCCCGGCCTATCCAGGCAAGGCGGCCGGGGGCGTCGAGCTTGAGCCAGGGTCCAAGTGCCACCAGCCCGAGGAGCACGACCCGCTGCTGGAGATAATGACCGTGACTCGCCCCGAGGGTGTCGGGACCGAGTAGGCCGGCCAGGAGCAGGAACCCGGCGATGAGGCCCCAGCCCCGACGTTCCCGGTCCCGGCTGCGAAGGGTGACGACCGCCAAGGCCCCGAGACCGATCGCCAGCCACGCGACGGGCGCGGTGAGGCCGTTCCAATATGAGGCCTGGGTGCCGAAGGGGCGATAGACCTTCGCGGCCAGGGAGATCGGGTCGACCCAGCCGAGTTGGGCGGCCCAGGATCGGAGCGAGGCGAGGTCGGTCAGGTGGGCCCACTCAGGACGCAGCGGACCGCCCGCGCGGGTGAGCCCGCGATAGATCAGGCCGAGCGGCACCAAGGGCAGTAGCGCGACGACGGTCTTGAGGAGGGTCGCCCGAGTCACGCCTCGTCCAGACTTCCCCACGGTCGCCAGGACGAGGAGGCCGAAGGTCGTCATCCCGAGGCTCACGGGGTGGCAGAAATAGCCGAGCACGACGAGGGCCGCGAGGGCGATCGACCGTCTCCAGGTCATCCGATCTCGGCCGTCCCACCAGACCGCCAGCGTGATCGGGAACAGCGAGGCCCCCAGGAGGAAGCCGGTGAACCCGAAGAGCCAGGTGACGTTCAGGCCGACCATCGCCGAGACGATCGCGGTCGTGGCGATCGCCTTGCCACCGGTCACGCGAAACCGCAGCCAGGCCGTGGCAGAGGCCAGGGCGACAAGGGTAAGAGTCGCCGCCGCGCGCTCGGCCGAGCCGGGTGGCAGGGCTGATCCCAGGACGAGATAGAGGAGGTGGCCCGCCCAGTTCGGCAGGGGCTGCCATCGGACCGCGTAGTAGGGTCGATAGGGAGAGTCGGGGGCGTGGACCTCGGCCAGGATCTGGGCATTATAGAGGTGGGCCGGCCCGTCCTGGGTCACGAACCACGGCCAGGTCCAGATGGCTACGACGACCGGTGCCAGGGCGATCGCCACCGCGAGGGCGAGTCGACGGCCTCGACGATCCCGAAGAGTGGGTTCGGGCGTGGTCCCGACGGGGTCAGGCATGGAGCGGGCCGAAAAGCCAACCCGGCCCCCACCTCACCGAGGCGAAGTGGGGGCCGGGCACGGGTGCGTAACAACCGGACTGACGCCGTCTTGTTGGCCGACAGGGGTGAGAGAGGCATCTCACACGATGGGGCCGGCGGATCGCAGCCGCTGATGTGCGGCAAGGTCCTAAAAATCACGCGGGTGCAAACCGACTCCGGGCAACGTCGGCCCGGCCTGGCGATACCACACTATATCGCACGCTTTCCTGACCTGCCGAGAAAAATGGCGATGGGCGAGAAGTCGCCTGGCAAGGCAGGTCGACGAAGGCGCAAGCAGACCCCTCAGCCTCGTCGAGTTAACGCGACGGAAGGGCCTGGTCTGTTTTCCATTGGGAGCCGTCTCGGGACGGTATCAGCCGATCAGCGTTTGATTAAAAACGGTCACCCTTGCTGCCGAAGCTGCCGCCATCACCGTAGCCGCCGCCGCCGCCGCCGTGGCTGCCGCCACCGCCGCCATAACCGCCGCCACCGCTGCCGCCGCCGCCACCGTAGCTGCCACCGCCACCGCCGCCGCCGCCGTAGCCACCACCACCGCCACCACGGCTGCCGCCGCCGTAGCCGCCGCCGCCGCTGCTGCGTTCTTCGCGGGGCTTGGCTTCGTTGACCGTGAGGCGACGACCCATGTGCTCATGGTCGTGCAGGCCGGCAATAGCGGCCAGGGCCTGAGCTTCGGTATTCATCTCGACGAATCCGAAACCTTTGCTGCGACCGGTTTCGCGGTCTTGCAAGACCTGCGAGCTCTCAACGGTCCCGAATTGCGAGAACAACTGATCGAGATCTGAGCTCGTGACGTTGTAGCTCAGATTGCCGACGTACATCTTCTTACCCACCGTCGATCTCCTGTCTTGACCGAGCTAATTCGACCCGCGTCCGAAACCGGGTCAAAGGGAAGAGGGCTTGAGAATCGGCCGGGTGACCTCGGGATGAGATCGTCGACTTTCTCTAATTCAACTCAACAAGCCGTTCTATTCCTGCCGCAGTTTAGCTTCGGGCCAAATCCCTGTCCACGAAAAATCCGCCACTTTTCGTTTCGGGCAGAGACATTGTCCTTTATCGCGGAGTCAATTTGGGCCAATCCAGCTCGACCCCCTGGCTGGTGAGGACGCTTTGGAAGTCACCCAACCGCGTGGGATCGTTCCTCACCGCTCGTGGAGTGGTCTTCCGGCCCAGGCAGAACGAGGCGAGGGCCCCCGCCGCCTCGCCGATCCCCCATTCGACCGGGTGGAGGCGATAGCATCCGTTGGTGACGTGGGTCACGCCGAGGTTCTTGCAGGCGGGCAAGAGGTTCTCAACACGCTTCGGGATCAGGGCGCCGAGAGGGATCTGGAAGGGGAGGGAACTCACGTCGATATAGTTATCGCCGCCGCTGCTCGGGTGGAGGTCGATCCGATACGAGCCGACGCCGACGGAGTCGCCGAACCGCTCGGCCAACACGTCTTGCCTGCCCAGTGCCTTGCGGCGGGCGTCGGTGCCGACGTGGGTCTCGACCACCGTGAACTCGGCGCGGATGCGTCTCGACTCGCGAATGTAAGGGTGTTTCGCCAGGCCGTCGGCCGTCCCCACGATGTCTGGGCGGAGCCTCAGCCCTTTCCAACCGGCCTTGCCGTCGGCGCGGGGGCATTCAGTCTGGAGCCAGTAGAGGAGCGAGAGGCTCAACTGTTTGGCCCGGGCGATGTGCCTCGCCGCCTCGGCCTCGGAGACGCCGATCAGGTTGCCGAGCCAGTAGTCGTTCTGCGGCCAGTTCACCAGAGTCATCCCGCCGGGATAGAGGCCGGGACGGAAGTTGCGGGCGTCGATGATGCGCCGATATGTCCAGAACCCCTGGCCGGGCTCGGTTGGGTCAAAGGTAAACTTGCGGGACTTGAGCGTGACGGGGTCGGTCGCGTCTCCGAACAGCTTGCCCGGCCACGCGGGGGCGAGCTTCGGCACGTAGTCGCGCCAGAATTCATACTCCGCCGGCTTGTCGATCGTGTGGTCGGCACCGGAGACATAGTCGATCGCGAAGCAGCAGGTGAACGACTGCTGATTGTCGGGTTGGGCCTTCTCAGGTCCGTGCGTGTCGCCGGTCTCGGATCGGGCTTCGAAGCCGGTGACGAACTCGACACCAGCCATCGGTAAGAGGTCGCCGAGTTCCGTGGCGTCGAGGAAATAGGGGGCGAGCAAGGTTCGTTCGTCGCCCGTCTTGAGGTCGCGGACCGTCACCGATTTCACGACGTCGCCCTGTGACTCGGCTCGGATCGGCGCGTGTTCGAGCAGCACCGTAAGGCGGCCCGCCGAGGCATAAGGGGCCAACATGCTCGTGAGCGCGGCCAGCGCGACCCTTGGCTCGTGGCAGAGCTTGGACACTCCGCCGTTGCCGGGATTGAGGAACGGACGTGCGGCAGCCTCGGCGGTGAGCGGGTAATTGTCTCGATAGTAGGCACGAATGCGTCGTCGCAGCTCGAAATAAGAGGCGTTCGCCCCGAACTTCTCGATCCAGGGGTGTTCATCGGGCGGCACGGCCTGCTGGGTCAGTTGGCCGCCGATCCAGTCGGTTGGCTCGGTCATCACGACCGTCTCGCCATGCCGGAGCGCCGCCAGAGCCGCTGCGCAGCCCCCGAGCCCACCGCCGACGATGACGACATCGGCCTTGATCTCGCGTGCCGAGAGCTTTGCCGACGAACTCACATAAGCCCGGGCCAAGCGTTGGCCGAAGCTTGCAGAGAGGAGCCCCGCCAGGCCATAGCCGGTGCCTTCGAGAAACTGTCGTCGTTTCATACCGATGCGAGCCTCTTCATGTCCCGGTCGTCGCGAACTGCGAGCTTAGGCGAACGGCGAGCGGTCTGCCAGGGTCCGCCCCGGACTGTAGGGGCTGGCTGATGGATGGCCATGACCCGATTTAGGGACGACCGCTCCAGTCTCGGGTCTGCTATAATCCTCCGACTCGCCCTGGGCCTTCGCTCATGACGACTCTTAGAAGCGGACACGGATTACCATGAATGCCCCCCCAAATCTCGGACAGGAATCTCCAATGGACGGCCGGCGCGCCCGACTGAAAGACTTCTGGATTCCCGTCTTCATGATCGCGGTCGGCTCGTCGATGCTCGTCGGATATATCGCGAGAGGTCTTCCCCGGGGCAACCAGGCCGACGTCACCCGATGGTGGGTCGTAAGCCAATATGTACGCCAAGGCGTCGATCCCTACCCGGTCGCGCTGAAGATCCTCCGGCAAGTCTATGGGCCGATCGAACAGGTTAAGCTCAAGGATATCGATCTCCTGGAGATCCCCAATCCTCAGAATGCCGAGGCATTGGGAGTGATCCCGGTGGGACCTCCCGAGGCGACTTATCCTCCCCCCGCGCTGCTCTTCCAGACGGCCCTGATCGGCTTCATCCCGAAACCGATGGTCGTCGCCTACTGGATGACATGCAATTTTGCACTTTTGATCTTTTGTGCATGGATGCTGAGCCGGCATCTGTCGAACGGGATACCGACACCTTCTCGACGTCTCTGGACGCTGGCCCTCTTTGTCCTCTGGATGCCCGCCCTCTCGGTCTTCCTCTCCAGCCAACTCAGCCTGCTGGCCTTGGCATGCTTACTCGTGGCGTTTGAAAAGATGGATACGAACGAGGTCATCTCCGGCCTCGCGCTCACACTCGCACTTATCAAGCCATCGTTGACCTTGCCGTTCTTGATCTTGCCGCTGGTCAGGGGGCGATGGAAAGTCCTCGCCATTGCCCTTGGCATTCAGGGCATTCTCACCTTGCTCATGGCCGCTCGCGTCGGCTCGTCGCCGCTCGATCTGGCACGCAATTGGATGGGCGTCGCCCGGTATTTCTCGGTGGGGATGTATTCTCTCCAAGGGATTCTGGTCAAGCGTGGGCTCGAAAATCGCCCCATCGCCACGGTGTTCCTCATGACGATGCTTGGGATGGGCTTGTTGGTCTCGTGGATCGGCCGGCGATCTGACCCGAGGCGGATCTTTTACTTCCTTTGCTTCCTGGATATTCTCGTCTTTTATCATCGTCGATATGACTTCGTGCTGCTATTTGCCCCGCTCTGCTACGAGTTTTTCGGCCGGAGCGACCCGAACATTGAGCCCGCGCGGACGTGGCGAATCGTTCCGAGGATCGCCCTCTACCTTGTCGTCGACATGGCGGTCTGGTGGCCGTTCATCGAGGGCAATGGTTTCTTGATGGATTCGTTCCGCCGTTTCGCCTTCGTCGCGATGATCGGGTTGTTCGCAGAGTCGGGCGTCCGCCTGTTGATTGACGGCTACCGAGACTGGAAAGGTGCCAGACCCCAAGGCATCGTTGTCATCCCCTCGAAACCTCAGCTGGCCGAGGTCTGAGTCGCCCTGGGGACGGCGGCATACCTTGCCGTTCGTCCCCAGACCGGTCGCCATCTCTCCCGTTCAATCCGCGAAGGCGTATCGGACGATGCAGTAGAGGGCCTGGACGCCGTCTTTCCAGCCGATCTTCTTGCCTTCTTTGTAGTCGCGACCGTTGTAGCTGACCGGCATCTCAAAGATGCGGCAGCGGCGCTCGGGCCGACCCTCAAGGGCAGGCATCTTGAACCGGGCGATCTTGGCCGTAACCTCGGGCTCGAAGCCGAACCGGTCGCTCTTGAGGACGATCCCCTGGATCACCTCGCGACGGAAGACTTTGTAACAGACCTCCATGTCCGTCAAATTGAGATTTGTGAATGAATTCGAAAGCAAGGTGAGGAATTTGTTCGCGAGCGAGTGCCAGAAATAAAGGACTCGGTGACTGTCGCCGATAAACCGCGATCCGTAGACCACGTCGGCCTTGCCCTCGATGATCGGCAGGAGCAGGCGAGAGTATTCTGAGGGGTCGTATTCGAGGTCGGCGTCCTGCACGATGACGATCTGGCCGGTCGCGCTCTGGAAGCCGGTCCGAAGCGCGGCCCCTTTGCCCTGGTTCTTCTCGTGGAACCGGATCGTGAGGTCAGGCTGGGTCTCAACCCACTCCTTGAGCAGTTCGCGGGTGCCGTCCTTGGAGCAGTCGTCGACGAGGATGATCTGCTTCTGGATCGGAACAGCGCGGACCTGGCGGACGATCTCGTGGATCGTCTTCATTTCGTTATAGACGGGGATCACAACCGACAGGGTCAAGGTGTCGGGCATCCGATAGAGGCCGATCCGTCGACAGGTTGTCTCGCCGATCAGACGGAACAGCGTGTCGTAGTCGACTGCACATGGGGTATCGGCGTCGGCGATGGTCACATCATGCTCCGGATACGCGGGCGATTCCATCGGTCGGTCATCCCTTTATGGTCGCGGGCCGAGCCCCATACAGTCGTTGATTATACGCGGGCCATGATATCGAGCGGAACCCTTCAGGGACGGCGGTTTCGGAGAACGACAAAGCCCGCCCCCTCCTCAATTCGAGGACGGGACAGGCTCTGAGACCTCTCGATAATCGGATCAAAGGTCAGTTCGTCAGAAGCTCGGCCGGACAGCGGCGGGGATGCCCGGGACCGGCGGCGGGGCCGGGAGGGAATTCGGCACCGGCGGGGTCAGTCTGCTCGGGACGGGGTTGGTGGGGACAGCCTCACGCGGGACAATCACCCCGGCAGCGGGGACCGGAGGGACCGAGTCGTTAGCGATCGGCATCGGGCCGGACATCGCCGGGCCGGACATCGTCGGGCCGGACATCTTCATGGCGGGAGCCAAGGTGGTCACCTGCCCGGTCGGCATTCCCTTGAACGGGGCCGACGGAGAATACGAGCTCTGGCTCGACGGATAAGACTGGCCGGTGGCCCAGGTCTGTCCGGTGGAGTAGACCGGCGTGTACGTCCCGTAGACAGGCTCGCCACCGCAACCGGCGTAGCAGTCGGTAGCGACCGCAACCGGAGCGGAGTTGCAGCTCGAATAGCAGCTATTGTGCCGCTTCTTGAAGCAACCGAACAGGCCGCCACGACGCTGGTGTCCGCCGCTGTAGCAAGAGTTGTTGCTAT
>JANXSY010000101.1 GCA_025356435.1 Isosphaeraceae bacterium
CGTTGTCCACGTCATCTCGGGTGTCGCGGCCCTCTGTGCGGTGCTCGTCATGGGCCGTCGCAAGGGGCTGGGTGAGGAAGAGATGCACCCGCACAACCTGACGATGACAGCGCTCGGCACCGGCCTGCTCTGGTTCGGCTGGTTCGGCTTCAACGCCGGCAGCGCCTTCTCGGCCGGGCAGTCGGCCGTGGCGGCGTTCGTGAACACCAACACGGCGGCTGCGGCGGCTGCGGTGTCGTGGTCGCTGATCGAGTACCTCCACAAGAAGAAAGTCACCGTGCTCGGCACCTGCACCGGGGCCGTCGCGGGCCTGGTGGCAGTGACCCCGGCGGCCGGCTTCGTTACCCCTATGGGTGCGATGGCGATTGGCCTGCTCGTCTCGCTCGTCTGCTACGGCGCGATCATGCTCAAAGGCAAGCTGGGCTATGATGACTCGCTCGACGTCTTCGGCGTCCACGGCGTCGGCGGGGCCTTCGGGGCGATCGCGGTCGGAGTCTTTGCGACCACAGCGATGACCAAGCTCGCGGGCATCGCCGACGCCCCCAGCGGACTGATCGAGGGCGGTACGTCGCAGATCGTCAAGCAGTTGCTTTCGCTCGCCGCCGCCGCCGGCTATAGCTTCGTCGTCAGCTTCATCCTCCTGAAGCTCGTTGACCTCACGATCGGCCTCCGCGTCTCTGTCGACGAGGAAGAGCTCGGCCTCGACCTCACCCAGCACGGCGAGCGTGGCTATATCATGGGCGTGGGCGAACTGATGGGCGGACACGGCACAGTTGGATCAGGACCGTTCGCTGACGTCGACATCCGCGACGTAAAAGAGCCGGCCAAAGTTTGAATCTCCGGACGAAGGGGGTGACGCCTCTGGGCGTTACCCCCCTTTCGACGGTCGATTGAAGAACCGATCCATCGCTTCCCTCGCCTCGGGGGCCATCGCAAGGGTTGAGAGGCCGATGACGGTCCCTTCTCGACCCGCTTCGCGACCTCGCAAGAGATCGGTCTCGGCGATATCGAGCAGGATCTCGCGGGCACGCCGTTGCTCTTCGGAACCGGTGTTCACTCGCTCGCGAACGGCCCCGAGAATTTCTTCCCAACCCTCAGGCGGCCAAGGCGCGGGGTCAGGCCGGCCCTGGCGTTTGGCCAGGTGCTCAAGTTCCGTGTCGAGCCTTTCCGCCACGACGATCGCGTCGACCAACCCGAGCCGGTTCGCTTCCTCAGCGTCGATCATCCGGCCCGAAACGAGCAAGTCGAGGGCGTTGGCAAGGCCGATCAAGCGTGGCAGCCGGCCGATACCGTCCCAGCCGGGGACCAGGCTGAGGTTGACCTCGGGGAACGCGAATCGCGCCTCGCCGCTTTCGATCGCCAGCCGGTCGCGGCAGGCGAGCGCCAACTCCAGCCCGCCGCCGAGGCATGGCCCCTCAATGACGGCGAGGGTCGGCACGGAGAGCCTTTCGAGGCGATCGAAGACCTCGATCCCGAGATGACCGAACCCTTTCAACTCGACGATCGACGCGCACGACCTCATCTGCTTGAGGTCGGCCCCCGCGCAGAAGCCTTTGGGCTTGCCGCTGCGGACGACGAGGATCGTCGCACCGGAGTCGTTCCCGACCGCCGTTATCACCTCGCCGAGTTCGGTCAGCGTCGCGCGATCGAGGCTATTTTGCGACGACCCCGGTCGGTCGAGCCAGAGGATCCGCTCGCCAGTCATCCTGCGCTCGAGCCGCCAGGCGTCGCCGAAATGTTCATCGGTCATAGAATACGATCCTGAAGTGAAGCACACAGGAACATCAATGCGGAACTCGTAGACTCCGTTGGGCGAACCGATCCCCCAATGCAATGGAGGTTTCGGCCCGCACAGCGGACCCTACGAGCCTGCATCATATCCTGGCCCGCCGCGACTTGCCTCATCCATGAGGGTCCTGGAGATCCCCCCTACCCCGGACCGTGGCTACTTGGCCGCCTTCAATTCGACCCCCGATTTGACCTTCCCAGCCTCAATTGTGACAACCTGCGATGTCCCTCCCGGGGCCTGTTCGGCTTCAAGCCAAAACAGGGCGACCTGGATAAAATGCTCGCCCGATCGGATGAATTTGAGGGTGAAAGTGCCGTCGGGGCCGGTCTTCGTGGTCGGGTCGTAGTAGCGGTTCTCGTCCTTCGAAGTCGGCTCGGAACGGACCTCGCGGCCTGCGACGGGCTTGCCCTCGACATCGACAACCCGGCCGGTTACGGTACCGGGGCGATTGAGGCGGAGGTCAAAGCCTTCGATCGAGTGGCCTGGGACTGTCTTCATCGGCGCGGCCACGCCGTTGGCCCAGGTCCGCCACTCCTCATATTTACCGTCGTGAACCATGAGGTTGTAAGAGATCGCCCCGCTCGCGGGCAGGATCGCCTCGTAGCGGCCGTCCTTGTCGGTCTCGACGCTGAACCGGGTGTCTCCGGTCAGCGAGTTGCCCGAGCCGGTGAGCGCCGGGGCGACCGTCGCGCCGACGACCGGCTTACCGTCGGGGTCGAGCACCTGGCCGCGTACCGTCACACTGCGCTCGAGTTCGATCGTCACGTCGGGCATGCCAGACTTGATCTCGAAATCGAGGTCGTCGAAGTTGCGCTGGAATCCGTGGCGATCGGACTTCTGATAGCGACTCCACTCGCTGAGGCACGCCTCGGACCACCACCGCACATAACCCTTTGCCTCGACGGCGAACCGAGGATAATTGCCGGCCGGGAGGTCGCGCATCCGGATCATGCCATTGGCGTCGGAGGTGCCCTCGACGCCGGGCTTTTCCCAGTGCGAGAGCTTCACGCCCGCGACCGGCTTCCCCGACTCGCGATCGACGCAATGCGCGACGAAGGTGATCCCCGGAGTGAGGCGAAGATCGAGCGGGCGGATCTGGTCGGCCGTGATCCCCTCCTTCATCCGGGCGACGCCCACGCCCGGCATTCGGACCTCGATGTCATACGGCCCCGGCTCGACGTAGAGGCGATAGCGGCCGTCGCTTCCGCTCCTGGTCTCGGTGATCGACTCGCTGAGCACGAAGCCGTAGGCCCGCTTCGCGCCTCCGTCGGCGCGGATCGTCGCGTTCGGCGCGGGCGATCCGTCTGGCGCTAGCACCTTGCCTTCCAAGTAATTCTTGTTGCCGAGCACGACTACCCAGCCGGGCTTGCCGACGACCACGTCGAGGTGGAACTGGGTCTCATATCCAGGCTTGACGAACCGTACTTCAACCTTGTTGCCGGGGATGAACTTGACGTAGTGGAACCACCCATTCGCGTCGGTCTTCGTCACGTAGTTGGGCATCCAGTGATAGACACGCACGTCGACCCCCGCGATTGGCTTGCCGTCAGCGTCGACCACTCGACCGGCCAGCTCGTCGGAGGCCACGGTCTCGGGGCCTTTGGCCTGGGCTTCGGGGATCGTCTGGACTTTTAGCGTGACCTCGCCCGAGGCGGCACGCACCGCCTTGAGATCGAAGGTTTTGCCGTCGGCGAGCAAGACCTTGAAGCTCGTCGTCCGGCTGAGCGGCATGCTCGCGTTATCATCACTGAGAGTGAACTGGCCTTCGCCGTCGGCCGTCGCGGAGGGCTGGTTGACGAGCGAGCACTGGAACTGGTCGCAGGCCCCGACCACCTTCGCACCGCCGATCGGCCGCCCTTGGCCGTCGACGATCCGACCACGCATCGTCGAACTCCGCTCCATCGTCATTGGTGGCACGGTGAACGTCTTCACGCCGGCCGGAACCGTGAGGGGGGCGGTGTCTGAGCCGGCTTCATGAAGCCGTGGGCTGGGTTCCCGATGTAGAAGGTGAACTGACCGGGTGTGACCCGGACCCGGTATTTGCCCTGTGCGTCGGTCGTCCCTGCCGGTTCGGTCGAGCCAATCCTCGGTTCATTGACGCCGATCCCCACGCCGAGTATCGGTGTCCCGTCGGTCGAGACGACGGTCCCTTCGGCCACCACCCCTTCGCTCAACTCGATCCGGGGGTCGACCGTCTTGCCAGATTCAAGGTCAATCAAGGCTTTGTGCTGAGTCCACCCATTTCCGACAGGAACGTCCTCGATGCCGACCCAGACCTTGCCGGGAAACAGGCCCTCGAAAGTAAAACGGCCATCGTCGTCGGTGACGGTCCGGCCGGAATTGGCCGCATCATAGCTCGTCGGGATCGTGAGCGACTGCAACAGGACCGTACGGCCCCCAACTTTTACACCGGGCAGGTCTGACGTGATCCGCCCGACCACCTTAGTGGTGCATCCGGCAGGTGATTTGCAGGTGGATGGAAGTAACCCCTGGAGAGTTGCACCATGGCCGCCCGCGTCTATCTCCGCTGCATGACACCCGAGGAAG
>JANXSY010000151.1 GCA_025356435.1 Isosphaeraceae bacterium
AACCAGTATCTCGGGGCGAACATGTCGCCGCTGGTGACCCCGTCGGAAGATAGCCGACAGCACCCGTACTACCGGACCGAGATGCTCCAGAAGGTGATGAATCTCACCACCGTTCGGACGCATCAGTTCGCGGTCTGGATCACGGTCGGGTTCTTTGAGGTGCTCAAGACCGGTTCGCCCGCGCTGGGCGTGCCGGACTCGCTCGGCGGAGAACTCGGGCTGTTCGCGGGCAAGAATATCCGGTATCGCTCGTTCTTCCTGCTCGATCGGACCCGGGCGGTCGGGTTCAACCCGTCGTCGCCGCAAGACTTCCGCGACATCGTGACCTATCGTCGCCGGATCGAATAATCTCCCAGGTCGCGGCCCGTCTCCGGACGGGTCGTGATCGCCTTCAAGGGGCCGCGCTGATCGCGGTCCCTGTGAATGTCTCGGCTTCGTGCGGTTTTCGTTGGGGGGAGCCGGTCTCCGACGGAAAGGGGAGGTGGAATGATTTTTTCTATCGGAATCATTCTTTCCCAGAGTCCTATCCTCTGCCTCCCTGGGTCGAGACAATCCGCACGAATTCGCTTGTCCCAGCGTCGTTGTCAAGGCTAGAATTCAGTGGGTCAACCACGTCCTGCCAGCGGGAAAGGAACGCACATGTCGTCGCGTCGTCGCCGAGGTTTCACGCTGATCGAGCTACTCGTCGTGATCAGCATCATCGGGGTCTTGATCGGACTCCTGCTCCCTGCCGTCCAGGCCGCCCGCCGGGCCGCCCGGAACATGCAGTGCAAGAACAATATTCGACAGGTCGGACTCGCCCTCACCGCGTTCGTCACGTCGAAGAACGCTTACCCCAACGCGGGCACCTTCCGCGAGCCGACCCCGCTCTTGTCCTCGGGATCGGTCATCCAGGGTTGCTTCACCGGAACTCCTGCCTTTGGCTCGGGTGTCAATGGCACGGCCGTTCCTGACCTCGGTGCGCTCCGGAGCTGGGTTGTCGACATCCTGCCGAACCTCGACGAACAGGCTCTTGCCAACGCCTGGAACAACGACGAGAGCTATCTCTCGGCCGTCGGCGGCCCGAACGGATCGCAGTCGAACTCCGCGTCTTGCAGCAAGTCGATCGGGGCCTTGATCTGCCCCGAAGACCTGACCATCCAGACCGGTTCGGGTAATCTCAGCTACGTCGTCAATCTCGGCTTCTCCCGCTGGGTCGGCGACACAACCTACGGTTGGACGGTGACGGCAACCGGGCAGGGCTCGACCACCTCCGGCCCGGATTGGTCGGTCGGCGGCGCTCTCGGTAACAACATCGATTATGCTGCCAAGACCGGCGTCATGTTCCTGGGCACCGATACCGGTCGCTACGCCTGGGACAAAAAGACCAGTCCATCGTCGCTCGTTGACGGCAGCTCGCAGACGATCCTCGCGTCCGAGAATATCAACGCCGGAGCTTCGTCCGGTTCGGCTCTCACCGGCGGCCAGCCCACCAACTGGGCCTGCCCGCACCCGAATTACATTGGTTTCATCGCCTCCGACAAGATTTGCCCCGGTGGCACATGCGGCACGACCAGCAGCAGCCCGCTGATGGGCAATTCGAGCCAAGGCATCGATGGTCCCGGCTGGAAGTATGCGAATCCGCCGAAGGGCTATGCGAATGAGTACATCAACTCCGGACTCGGCAACCCGCAAGAGGGTCAGTCGCCCTACGCCGCGGGCAACCACTCCGGCGGTGTGAACGTCGTGTTCTGCGACGGCCACGTCCAGTTCATCTCCGAATCGATCGACGGGACCGTCTACTCCAAGCTCATCACCCCGGCCGGTGGCAAGCTCATCCAGAACTACAAGCAGTACCCGGTCGGCTCCGACGAGTTCTGATCCGCGCTTCCCGATCGACCGACGTGACTTGACCCCCCGCCGCGAGAGACCCTTCTCTCGCGGCGGGTTTTTTCGTTCTAGCTCTCACTTCGTCGAACGAACCTGTTCGAGCAGAAACACACCCTTCTTGTTGGCCGTGACGATATCCGGCAGGCCGTCGCCGTTGAAGTCGGTGACGACAAACTGGGTACCGATCCCGCTCTGGTCGTCGATCTCGCGGGGAGTAAAGGTCGTCCGTCCATCGGCGCTCCGGCTCGCCTCGAACCAGTAGAGTCGCGCGGGCTTGTCCGAACCGGCCTCGCTCTTACCGTGCGACCAGAACCGTTTGCCCGTCACGAGATCTTTCAGGCCGTCGCCGTTGATATCGGCGGCGATCAGGGCGTGGGTCTCGGAAACCAGATTCGGGAAGAGGTCGTGCTTGATGAACTCGGGCGATTCGCCTTTGCCCGAGTCCTGCTCGAACCACCAGATGCCGTATTGATGGGCCGAACTCGCGATCACATCGGGCTTGTTGTCGTGGTTCACGTCGTAGACGATCATGTCGGCCACAGCCCCGCCCAGGCTCGCGGCATGGAAGGCCCAGCCCTCTTTTTGATCGTGGGTCGACTTCGGCTGCTCCCACCATCCGCCGGTGCAGATCACGTCGTGCAGGCCATCGCCGTTGAGGTCGCCCACTCCCAAACCGTGGGCAAATCGGGCGGTACCCGGGATGACCTTCCCCGGAAGGCTCGGCGCGCTGATCGGGTGCATCTCCCACGGTTGGGTCGGGTCGTTGCCTGGCTTGAACCACGCCATCCGGCCTTCGTTGTCCTTACCCTTCGGCTGCCAACCCATCACGAGCACCCGCTTACCGTCACCGAAGAGGTCGGTATACAAGGGGGTTTCGTTGCAGGCGCTGTGCCAGAGGAGATGCTCCTTCCAATGGCCCGGTTTGCCTTGGGGGTTCTCGTACCAGAGGGCGGGATTGCCGGGGAATCCGACAACGATCTGATCGACCCAGCCGTCGCCGTTCACGTCGTCGGCCCAGCAGGCCATGCACGCACTATAGCTATGGAGACCGTCGCCATAGTCGCCGGGCTTGCGGATGTCGTGCTTGGCCCACGAGGGGGCCTCATACCACGAGTCGCCGATGAGGACGTCGAGCTTGCCGTCCTTGTTGACGTCGGCGGCGGCCACCCCTTCCGAACGGAATTTCCCCTCGATCACGGTCTTTTTCCAGGAGACCGGCGTCTCCTTCTGGGCAGACCGAGAGACGGCGATCGACACGAAGAGGGCTACGAAACACGTCAGTGTCCGGGCGCAGATGCGAATTTTCATGCGTGAGCCGTCCCATGAGATTGGACGATTGCGGCGAACGGAACGTCCGATCGGCCGAGATTGTCGCCCGAACTTACTTCGGTCCCGCCTCTGACGCCACAAGATGACGGACAATCGAAGTCGAGGGAGGGATTTTTCATTTGGGACAGAACCCCCGCAGTCCACCATCTTGCCTTTGCCGCCCCAAACGGCGATCTTAACTCGCTTGGGGCGTGTTCAGGAACGTCCAATCTCCCCAGGGAGTTGAGGATTTCGTCCGATTATTCTAAGCTGATAGCCTGCCGTGTTCCCCGCTCCTACGGATCTCACATGTTGCCCGTTATCAACGCGAACCACCGGCCGACGGCCGGGGATAGTCCCACGAACCTGGACCCACGGGACGGCGCTGTCACGTCATGCGACTTCGACGAAGATCCGATCCGGGCCGGATTGATGGCCATTCACCGGTCCTTCTGGCTCCGCCAGCGTGCGGATGTCGTTGATCGTCGGGCCTGGGAGACGGAAATCGTCGCGTCCGCAGAGGTGGACCCCTCGACTCGCGGAGAGCAGGCTCGATTCGCCTACATCCCCGCTTTGCCGGCTGAGAACCTCGGCGATCGGGGCTTCCTGGAAGATCACGGCCTCCGATTCGCCTGCGTCGCCGGGTCGATGGCCAACGGAATCGCTTCCGCTGAGATGGTCGAAGAGATGTCTCGGGCCGGGATGCTCGGGTTCTTCGGGGCGGCAGGTCTGAGCCCCCAGACGGTCGAATTGGCGATCGACCGACTCACTAGCAACCTCGGGGATCGGCCGTTCGGGTCAAACTTGATCCATAGCCCACAGGAACCCGCCCTCGAAGCCGCGATCGTCGACCTCTATCTTCGAAAAGGCGTTCGGCTCGTCGAGGCCTCCGCCTTCCTCGACCTGACTCTGCCGATCGTCCGCTACCGGGTAAAAGGCATTTCTCGGGACGGTTCGGGACGGATCGTTGCCCCGAATCGGGTCATCGCGAAGGTCTCTCGGGTCGAGGTCGCGGCCAAGTTCATGGCTCCCCCGCCCGCCGCCTTCCTGAGAGAGCTGGTCCAGGCCGGCGAGATCACGCGCGAACAGGCCGAGCTTGCCTCTCGAATCCCGATGGCTCAAGATATTACGGCTGAGGCCGATTCGGGTGGTCACACCGATAACCGGCCGGCGATCACGCTCTTGCCGACATTCGCGGCGCTCCGCGATCGGTTGCAAGCGGAGTATCGCTTTCCCGATCCCATCCGGATCGGCGCGGCGGGAGGGATCGCGACGCCGAGTTCGGTCGCCGCGGCATTCGCGATGGGGGCGGCCTACGTCGTGACCGGCTCGGTCAATCAGGCGTGCGTCGAGTCGGGCTCCTCTGACGCCGTGCGGTCGATGCTCGCCCAGGCGGAACAGGCCGACACGATGATGGCACCCGCCGCCGACATGTTTGAGATGGGGGTCAAGCTTCAGGTGCTCAAGCGGGGGACGATGTTCCCCATGCGCGCCGCCAAGCTGTATGAACTCTATCGGACCTACAATGGGCTCGATGAGATCCCCTCGAGCGATCGAGCGTCGCTCGAGAAGACGATCTTCCGTGCGAGCTTTGACGAAATCTGGTCCGAGACCCAGACTTTCTTCGATGCGAGAGACCCCCAGCAGGTCATGCGGGCGAACAGAGACCCGAAGCACAAGATGGCCTTGGTCTTCCGGTGGTATCTCGGGAATTCCTCTCGGTGGGCCAACGCTGGCGAATCCTCCCGAAAGCTCGACTACCAGGTGTGGTGCGGCCCCTCAATGGGTGCGTTTAACGAATGGGCGAAGGGCAGTCCCCTCGAGCGAGTAGAGAATCGCCGGGTGGTGACGTTGGGCTATAACCTCCTCTTCGGGGCCGCCGTCTTGATGCGAGCCAACATGGCGCGCGGCCAGGGCCTCCGCTTTCCTGGCGGTTTCCCCGCGATCGCCCCATTGGAGCTGGCCGACGTCGCGGCCCGATTGAATTCATGACCGGAGGACTTGTGGCTCCTGAAACCGTGCGTCCGGTTCCCGTCGCGATCATCGGCCTGGGATGCCTGTTCCCGAAAGCTGAGGGTCCGTCTCGCTATTGGGCCAACATCCGCGACGGGATCGATGCGATCACCGATGTCCCGCCGACCCACTGGCGGCCGGAAGACTACTTCGACTCCGACCCCAAAGCCCCCGATCGCACCTACGCTCGTCGGGGCGGCTTCCTCCAGCCCGTTGACTTCGCCCCGCTCGATTTCGGCCTCTCCCCGAACACCCTCGAAGCGACCGACGCAACCCAGTTGCTCGGCCTCGTTGCCGCGCGTCAGGCAATGGTCGACGCCGGTTACGGGCCTGATCGCGTCTTCGACCGCAGTCGCGTCAGCGTCCTGCTCGGTGTGACGGGCACCCTCGAACTCGTGATCCCGCTCGCCGCCAGGCTCGGGCATCCCCTCTGGCGCAAAGCCCTCCAAGAGGCAGGCGTCTCGGAGGAAACGGCCGCCGACGTGGTCAAGCGGATCAGCGACGGCTATGTCGGATGGCAAGAAGACTCCTTCCCCGGCCTGCTCGGGAACGTCGTCGCCGGCAGGATCGCCAACCGATTCGACTTCGGCGGGACCAACTCCGTCGTCGACGCCGCCTGCGCCAGCTCGCTGGGCGCGGTCCATCTCGCGATGCTCGAACTCGCCGCCGGCCGCTCCGACATGGTCCTCACGGGCGGGATGGATACATTTAATGACATATTTATGTATATGTGTTTTAGTAAGACCCCTGCCCTATCCCCGACCGGCGATGCCCGACCGTTCTCGGCCAATGGCGACGGGACGATCCTTGGCGAGGGGCTAGGCTGCCTGGTGCTGAAGCGGCTCGAAGACGCCGAGCGTGACGGTGACCGGATCTACGCGGTCATCAAGGCCGTTGGCACGTCGAGCGACGGGAAGGGCCAGGCGATCTATGCGCCGAGTTCCGAAGGTCAGGTCCGGGCTTTGAACGAGGCTTATCGACTGGCAGACGTGAAGCCGGAGACGATCGAATTGGTCGAAGGGCACGGGACGGGCACCCTCGCGGGCGACAAGGCCGAGGCCGCGGCGCTGGCCACGGTCTATGGGCAGTCCGAGCGTGAAGGGGCCTGGTGTGCCCTCGGTTCGGTCAAGTCTCAGATCGGCCATACCAAGGCCGCTGCCGGGGCTGCGGGGCTCATCAAGGCGGCCCTAGCCCTACATAACAAGGTGCTCCCGCCCACCATCAAGGTCGAGCGGCCGATTGAGGGCCTGATGCCCGGTCAATCTCCGTTTTATGTGAACACCGAGAAGAGGCCGTGGCTTCCGTCGGAGTCCCATCCCCGTCGCGCGGCGGTGAGTGCGTTCGGCTTCGGGGGCAGTAATTACCACTGCGTGCTCGAAGAGTATCGGGCGGAGAAAGAGGGAGTTGATTGGGAGGGAGACGTTCAGATTCTCGCCTTCTCGGGACTGTCGCCGGAATCGCTCGAAGCCTCGGTCGCGGCATGGCCCGCCGACCTCGCGTGGGACGATGTGCGTCGAGAGGCCGGACTCTGTCGCGCCCGGTTTGACGCGCGGCATCCCCACCGTCTCGTCCTGGTCGCGGAGCGTCGCAAGAATGACGTAGACCGACTCATCGGCCAGGCTCGATCGGCCTGCCGCCGCCAGAACGGCCAGCCCTCGGGCGGGAGCCTTGACGGGATCTATCAGGGCGTCGGGGCCGCTTCGGGCGAGCTCGTCCTCCTCTTCCCGGGCCAGGGGGCGCAATATCCGGGTATGTTCCTCGACCTGGCCTGCCGGTTCCCTGAGATGCAACGGGCCTTGGCCGAGGCCGATGAGGCGTTCGCCTCGGATAGTGACGACGCCGAGGTCGCTCAATCTCGGCTCAGCGACTACATCTACCCTCAGCCGTCGTTCGATAGCGAGTCTCGACGCCGGGCTGAGGAGTCTCTCCGCGCGACCGAAGTAGCCCAGCCGGCGCTAGGGGCGGTGTCACTGGGCGCGGCGTTCATCCTCGAATCGTTCGGCGTGAAGCCGGGTGCGGTCGCCGGACATAGCTACGGCGAGCTACCCTCCCTCTGCGTCGCGGGCCGATTCGACCCTGAGACGCTGCACCGGCTCTCCCGCCTCCGGGGCCGGAGCATGGCCGAAGGTGAAGGCGATCGCGGCGCGATGCTGGCCGTGCTCGCGAGCGGAGACGTCATCGAAGCCGTGCTCGACGAGGATCAACTTTCGCTCGTCGTGGCTAATAAGAACGCCCCCAAGCAGTCGGTCCTTTCGGGGGCCTCAGCCGAGATCGAGCGGGCGCGAAAATCCTTCTCGAATCGCGAGATCGAGTCGGTGCCCCTTTCGGTTTCGGCGGCCTTCCACAGCCCGTTCGTCGAAGAGGCCCGCCAACGGTTCTCCGCCGCGCTCGAAGATGTCGACCTTCGTCAGGGCCAGATCCCCGTCTACGCCAACACGACCGGCCTGGCCTATCCGGACGATGCCCGGATGGCTCGCGATCTGCTGGCCGGTCAGCTTGCCGCGCCTGTTGAATTCGTCTCGCTCGTCGAGAACATGCACCGCGAGGGATTCCGCACGTTTCTCGAAGTCGGCCCGAGTCACAAGCTCACCGGATTAGTCCGGGCGATTCTCAAGGGCCAACCGCACGCCGCTTTCTCGCTCGACGCCACCGGGACCGCGCGGGGGGGGCTCGTTGACCTGGCCCGGACCCTGGCCCAGCTCGCGGCGCTCGGTCATGATGTGGACTTGAAGAAGTGGGATGGGGACGCGGCGATGAGCGAGCCGCCTGCCGTCAAGAAGCCGACCCTGACCATCCCGATCTGCGGAGCGAACTACGTGAAGCCGAAGCCCCCGGAGGAGACCGTCGCCCGCAAGAGCCCCGTTCCTCCCCGCGTCGAATCGATCGCGGCCCCGAACGGGAGCACCTCCAAGTCGGCACCGACCACGAATGGCCGATCGGTCAACGGCCATGCCTCGGAGAGTCCTCTGACTGCTCCGCCCAACGGCCTTCCGAAAGACCCCCACACTTCCACCGGTGTTCGTCGCGAAGTCTCCTCGCCTGCGTCATCGATCCCCTTCCAGCAAGGGCTCGCGGCGCTCCAGGAACTCGGCGAGCAGACCGCGAAACTCCATCGCCAGTTCCTCGAAGGTCAGGATCGGGCACTTCAGGTCTTTCAGGCTCTCCTCGAACAGCGGCCCTCCCCCCAGCTACCGACGACGCTGAGGATCAGCCCGCCGTTACCGCCCCCGGTCGCGGCTCCGGTCGCAGTCCGATCGGTCCCGAAGGCCGTCGCCGCTCCGCCCCGAATCGTGGAAACGATCGCGCCCGTCCAGGCACCCAGCCTTCCGCAGTCGAATCAGGCGGAGTCGACGCTGCTGGCGGTGGTCGCGGAGAAGACGGGTTATCCGGCTGAGATGCTGGAACTCTCGATGGAGCTGGAGGCCGATCTGGGGATCGACTCGATCAAGCGAGTCGAGATCTTCAGCGCCCTGCAGGAGCGGCTCCCCGATGCCCCGGCGATCCGCGCTGAGCACCTGGGCACCCTTCGCACCCTCCGCCAGGTCGCCGAGTTCCTCGCGGATGCCGACTCCGCCGCTCCGGCAAGAGCGCCAAAGACACCTGTCGTCGAGACATCACCCCGGGTTGTTCGGTCGGAATCACCGGACCGATCGCTGAGTCGTCAGATCGTCGTGCCCGTTTCGGCCGACGAGGGGCGAAACGGCGATGTCGCCTCCCTTCTGAAAGGCGGCGAGGTCTGGATCTTGGACGAGGGGAGCGACCTGACCCCGGCCATCGCGAGGCAGGTGGAAGCTCGGGGTTTTCGGCCCAGACGGATCAAGAGGGCTGAGATTTCGGCATTGGCCCGGCCCGATCGGCTGGCAGGACTTGTCGTGCTGGCCCCCTCGACGCCCGTCGATGAATCGTTCCTCCGCGACGTCTTCCGCGTGCTCCAAGACAGCGGCCCCGGGCTCCGGGCGGCCGGGCTGGGAGGCGGGTCGAGCTTCCTCACCGTTTCGCGACTCGACGGCTCGTTCGGCCTGTCTGGTGCCGGCGTCTCGTTCGACCCAACGGCCGGCGGTCTGGCCGGTTTCGCCAAGACGGCAGGGCATGAGTGGCCTGAGGTCCGGTGTCGGGCCGTCGACCTCGATCCGGGTCTTATCGACCCCGAATTTGCCGCGAGCCTGGTCATCGAAGAACTGTTCCGGACCGGGCCCTCCGAGGTTGGGCTTTCAGAGAACGGAAGCCGTCGCACGCTTGCCCTTCGCGAATCGACACTGGCGGGCGTCGGTTCGGCCCGACCGCTGGCCAAGGGTGACGTGGTTGTCGTGACAGGCGGTGCCCGAGGAGTCACGGCCGAAGTCGCCTTCGCGCTGGCCAGAGATTTCTCGCCGACCTTGATCCTCCTCGGACGTAGTGCCGCACCCGAGCCTGAGCCGGCGTGGCTCGTCCTGTTGGCGGAAGAAGCCGAGATCAAGCGAGCGCTCCTGGGCCGGAACGGCGGCAAGAGCACACCGAAAGAGGTTGAGGCCGAATATCGGAAGATCTCCGCGAATCGGGAAGTTCTCCGAAATCTGGCCCGGATCTCTGAGACGGGGGCGACCGTTTCCTATCGCCAGGTCGACGTTCGCGATGGCGAGTCGGTCGGCCGGACTCTCTCTAATATCGCCCGTGTTTATGGACCGATCCGTGGCATCATTCACGGCGCGGGCGTCTTGGCCGACGCGCTGATCGAGGCGAAGTCGGTCGAGTCGTTCGACCTCGTCTATCAGACGAAGGTCTATGGACTTCGCGCTCTTCTCAAAGCCGTGCCGAATGACTCGCTCAAGGTGCTCGTCCTCTTCTCGTCGTCTACAGGACGCTTCGGCCGGACGGGGCAGGTCGACTACGCTGTGGCCAACGAAGTGCTCAACAAGATGGCGACGATTGAGGCGATGCGTCGACCTGGATGTCGTGTCGTCTCGGTGAATTGGGGGCCTTGGGACGGTGGCATGGTCACGCCCGCTCTCAAACGGATCTTCGCCGAAGAAGGGGTCGGCTTGATTGCCCCCGGGGCCGGGGCGGATTACCTCGTCCGCGAACTCTCCGAGGCCAACGATCGGCCCGTCGAGGTCGTCATTCTCGGGGGTGTCGGCGGCTCCCCGACTCCCGCCCGGCCGTCATCCTCATCGACGCCGATGACACTCGCCTTCGAGCGTGAGCTCACCCTCGACGCCCTGCCGATCCTCCGGTCGCATGTCATCGACGGCCGAGCTGTCCTGCCAATGGCGATCACCCTTGAATGGCTGGCGCATGCGGCGATGCACGGGCAGCCGGGGCTCCAGTTTCAGGGGGTCGACGGGCTACGGGTCCATCGCGGTGTCTTCGTCGACGACCGGCCCTATCCGATCCGGATCTATTCGGGAAAGCCAACCAAGGTCGGCGGTCAGCTTGTGGTCGCGACCGAACTGCGTGGAGGCGCTCTCGAGCGTGAGGTCGTTCACGCCCGCGCCGACGTGATCCTCGCCAATGTCCTCACTTCGCCCGGAACCGCCACGATCTCGGCGGGATCAGGGGCCTACAAGCGTGGGGCGGAGGCGATCTATCGCGAGATCCTCTTCCACGGGGCCGACCTTCAAGGGATCGAACGGATCGAGGGTTGTTCGGAACGGGGCATCGCCGCCCTTGTATCCTCAGCGCCACCCCCGCGCGACTGGATGACAAGCCCGCCGAGAGGGGTCTGGCTGGCCGACCCGCTCGTTCTCGACTCGGTGTTCCAGATGATGATCGTCTGGAGCTTCGATCGCCACGGGGCGGGGTCGCTGCCGAGCTATCTCGGCCGGTATCGCCAGTTCCGCCGCTCCTTCCCGAAAGAGGGCCTGCGAGCGGTCGCGCGGATCGTCAAGGACACGCCCGGGCTCGCCGTGGCCGACGTTGAGATCGTCGATGCCGCTGGCCTCGTGGTCGCGACCTTGATTGGTTACGAGTCGACCGTCGACGCCTCTCTCAACGCCGCCTTCCGCCGGAACGAGCTGTCCCAGTAAGAGGCGGGTTGACCTGCCGCTCCGAACGAAGTTAGAGATCGCGAATGAGAGGCGGCATGGCCAGCAACGAGAAGGGCGTACGGATCGCGATCGTCGGCATCGGTGGCATCTTCCCGGGATCGCCTACGCTCAGCGCGTACTGGGCGAACATCCGGGACGGCGTCGACCTCACTCGCGAGGTTCCGCCCGGACGGTGGGTCCTTGACCCCGCCACAGCCTATCGTCCCGGACCCGCGACGGTCGACCACGTTTCGTCACGTTCCGGGGGATTCATCGAGGGATTTCGGCTCGACCCAGGCGGCCTCGACGTTGACCTGGCGCTCGTCGACCGACTCGACCCGATGTTTCGACTCGGTCTGCACGCCGGCCGCCAGGCGTGGTCCGACGCGAAAACGTCGGGGCTCGATCGCGACCGCGTCGGCGTCGTGATCGGCAACATCGCCCTGCCCACAGACGCTGTCTCGGCCTTCGCCGCCGCGACGGTCGGTCGGACTTTCGAAGAGCAATTGACCGGGGTCCCGTCCGGTCCGGCTTCCGACCAGACAAGCCCGCTCGATCGCGGCGTCGCCTCACTTCCGGCCGGCCTGATCGCCCGGTCGCTCGGGCTGGGCGGGGGCGCTTACTCGCTCGACGCGGCGTGTGCCTCATCGCTCTATGCCGTGAAGCTGGCGGTCGACGAACTCGTCTCCGGCCGAGCCGACGCGATGTTGACCGGCGGGTTATCGAGGCCGTCGTGCCTCTATACGCAGATGGGTTTCTCGCAGTTGAAAGCTCTCTCGCCGAGCGGACGATGCTCGCCCTTCGACCGCGCCGCCGATGGACTGGTCGTCGGCGAAGGCGCGGGGATGCTCCTGCTCAAGCGGCTCGACGACGCTGTGCGCGATGGCGACCGCATTGACGCGGTGATCGCCGGCATCGGCCTCTCGAACGACATCGAAGGAAATCTGCTTGCGCCGAGTTCGGAAGGCCAGTTACGCGCGATGCGCGCCGCCTATCGCAACGCCGGATGGTCGCCAACCGAAGTCGACCTGATCGAGTGCCATGCGACCGGCACCCCTGTTGGTGACGCGGTCGAGTTCAAGAGTCTGCGCACGCTCTGGGGCTCGGAGGGGTGGCGGCCCGGCCAGTGCGCGATCGGATCGGTGAAGGCGAATATCGGTCACACCCTCACGGCCGCCGGGGCTGCCGGTCTGATCAAAGTTCTCCTCGCTTTTCGAGACGAGACTCTGCCACCGGGCACCAACTTCGCGGAACCTGCCGGAGTCCTCGCCTATCACGGGGGGCCATTCCACGTCCTCGGCGAGCCCCGCCCCTGGCCCCGAGTCGACGGCCGCCCTCGCCGCGCGGCAGTGAGCGGGTTTGGCTTCGGCGGAATAAATGCCCATATCCTCATAGAAGAATGGATTCCCGAGCGGACGCCGGTTCGCTCTCGGTCTGCGCCCCGGAACGAAATCCAGCCCGCGATTGCGATCGTGGGCATGGAGGCTCATTTCGGGCCTTGGAACGGGCTTGATGCCTTCGCCGACCGCGTGCTCGGCGGTGACTCGCCGGTGCCGATAACTCATCCCGCGTGGTGGGGGACAGAGGGCGGAATTCCCGGCTTCTATCTCGACGAGGTCTCGGTCGCGATCGACGCCTTCCGCATCCCGCCGAAAGAGCTTGCGGATATGCTCCCGCAGCAAGTCTTGATGCTTCAGGTTGCGGCCGGTGCGATCGCCGACGCGAAGTTTCGCCGCGATCAGGCCGAGACGACCGGCGTGTTTATCGGGACCGGCCTCGACCTCAACACGACCAACTTCCACCTCCGCTGGTGGCTCCCCGGCCAGGCCCGGAAGTGGGCAACCGAACTCGGCCTGGCCCTCAGCCCGGACGCATTCGACGCCTGGGTCTTGGCGCTTCGCGAAGTCATCGGGCCTCCCTTAAATGCAGATCGGACGATGGGGGCGCTGGGCGGCGTGGTCGCGAGCCGGATCGCTCGCGAGTTCCACCTCGGCGGCCCGAGCTTCATGGTGGCCAACGAAGAGGGCGCGGGCCTGCGATCGCTTGAAATCGCGGTCCGTATGCTCAGCGCGGGTGAGATCGATCAGGCCATCGTCGGAGCGGTCGACCTCGCCGGAGACCTGCGGGCCGTCCTTGCCACGGACGCCGTGCGTCCCTACACGCGATCGGGCCAGGCCCAGCCGTTCTCGGACCATGCTGACGGGACCGTCCCGGGCGAAGGCGCAGCGGCGATCATCCTCAAACGGGTTGAAGACGCCGTTCGAGACGGGGACCGGATCTATGCGATCGTCCGAGGTGTCGGGGCGGCATCAGCGGGCGGTGCCGATGGCGGTGTCCCCGATGTTGGAGCTTATCAACGCGCTGTCAGTCGAGCATGGGATGAGGCGGGCCTTGACCCTCGTCGCCTCGCCTATCTCGAAGCCCACGGCAGCGGCAATCGCGACGAAGACCGGCTGGAGCGAGACGCACTCCGTTTAGTCTGGGACGATCCAGGCATCTCGCGAGCGGTCGGTAGCGTGAAGGCTGATATCGGCCATTCCGGGGCGGCTTCGGGCCTGGCCTCAGTCGTCAAGGCCGCGCTCTGCCTACAGGCCCAGAGCTTGCCGCCGATGCGCGGGGTCGAGGGGATCGATTCGGGGATCGTCGGCTTCGCTGCTCCGGATTGCACTCAAGCCTGGATTCAAAATCGCGAGGATGGGCCAAGACTCGCCGGTGTCAGCAGTATCGGCAACGACGGCAATTGTCTGCATGTCGTCCTCGAAGAGGGGCCAGAGTTTGGCACCCGTATCGTGCAGCCGGTCGCGGATAGAGAAGCCCTCTTTGCCGTGGAGGCGGGGGATACCTCCGGCCTCCTGAAGGGTCTCGAACGGCTCAGGGATCATGCGACCGCTCATGCGGAAGGCGCGATCGACGCATTGGCCCGAGCATGGCGAGTCAGTCACCCCGCCTCGTCGCGGCTCGCGCTCGGACTTGCCCTACTGGCACGCGATCGCGACGAACTCCAACGACTGATCGACCTCGCCGAACGCTGGCTCGTCGAGTCACCCGACCTCCGTCCTGTTCGCGCGGCGGATTCTCCCCTGCCCGCCTGGGCGGCCGACCGCTTCTTCTATGCCCCGGACCCCGTCGGCCGGACGGGTGAGCTTGCGTTCGTCTTCCCCGGCTCCGGCAACCAATTCGCCGGGATGGGCAGCGACCTCGCCACGCACTGGCCGGCCGTCTTGCAGAGGCAGAACCGCGAGACGAGACGCCTGCGGGATCAAGTCCGTCCCGACCTCTTCTGGAACCTCCCCTCGCTCGAGGACGTCAGTGACCAGCGCGAGCTGATCGGCGGTCAGGTCGCGCTGGGATCGATCGTCTCTGACATCCTCTTGAGTCTCGGGCTAAGTCCTACGGCCGCGATCGGCTACAGCCTCGGAGAAACAGCGGCCCTGATCGCGCTCCGCGCGTGGCGCGAACGTGACGAGATGGACCGTCGGCTCCGAGAGTCGCCCCTCTTCGCGACCGAGTTGGCCGGTCGTTGCGATGCCGCGCGTCGTACCTGGGGCCTGGCACCGGCAGAAGATCCCGACTGGCTTGCTGGCGTGATCTCCCATCCGGTCTCGAAGGTTCGCGATGCGATCGAAGGGCGAGAGCGGCTCTATCTCCTGATCGTCAATACGCCCGATGAATGCGTCATCGGCGGTCAGCGTGGCGCGGTCGAAGCTTTCGTTACGGAACGACGATGTGGGTTCCTGCCGCTCCCAGCGGTCAGCACGGTTCATTGCGCGATCGCGCTCGAGGTCGAGTCTGACTACCGTCAACTCCACTGTCTCGAAACGACCCCTCCTGCCGATCTGAGGTTTTATAGCGGTGCCTTGGGCCGGTCTTATGCCGTCAACCGCGAGTCAGCGGCCGAAGCGATCCTTGGCCAGGCGGTCCGGACCCTCGATTTCCCCGCGGTGATTGAACAGGCCTACGCCGATGGGGTTCGTGTCTTCGTCGAAGCCGGTCCGGGCGGATCTTGCAGTCGAATGATCGGCCAGATCCTCGCGGGCCGTCCCCACTTCGCGAGATCCGCGTGTGTTGCAGGCACGGCCGGTCCTGCCACGATCCTCCGACTCGCTGCCGCCTTATTCGCCGAACGAGTCGAGATTGATATCGCTGCACTCGATCGTCATGAAGATAAAGGCGATACTCAATTGCTCGACCCGGGGCACGTTCGCGAGGTCGTGCGGGTTCGCATCGGTGGCTCGCCCTTCCGCATCCCCCCTCTCGCGGAGCCAGCGGACATCTTGCCCACTATTGCCCCCTCTGCCCCGAGGCCCGCACCTTCCCCCGTCGCGGCTCCACTCCTCACCGAGGCTGACCCCATCCTTCATCGATTCCGGTCGACCTTGGCCGCCAATGGCGAGGCCCACGGCGCTTACCTGCGATTCGCTTCCCGTCTCGCCGATGTCATGGCGGGGCCGATTTCCATGCTCACGACCGTCGACGAGGCCGTGACCCATGTCGACGAGGGTCGACCTCTGTTTATGGATCGGGTGCAATGCCTGGAGTTTGCCGTCGGGTCGATCGGCGCGGTCCTCGGGCCGGATTTCGCGGAGGTTGACCGCTATCCCTCACGCGTTCGACTGCCCGACGAACCGCTGATGCTTGTCGATCGGATCGTGTCGGTCGCGGGCGAGCCGGGTTCCCTTACGGCCGGGACCGTCGTGACCGAACACGACATTCACCCGGGCGCGTGGTATCTCGACTCCAATCGCATCCCGATCTGCATCGCCGTCGAGGCCGGGCAGGCCGACCTCTTCCTCTCGGCGTATCTCGGGATTGACTCTCGCACGATGGGCCTTGCCGTCTATCGGCTCCTCGACGCTCGCGTGACCTTCCACCGCGAGATGCCAGGTCCCGGCCAGGTCATCTTGTATGACATCAAGATCGAGCGATTCTTTCTCCATGACAATACCCATTTCTTCCGGTTCCAGTTTGATGCGACGGTCGACGGTGAGCTGTTCCTGACGATGCGAGACGGCTGCGCGGGCTTCTTCACCGAGGCCGCGCTCGCGGCGGGGAAGGGCGTCATCGTGACCAGCCTTGACCTCGCACCGAGGCGTGAAGGGGCCGCCGACGGCTGGGACGAACTGGTCTCCGTCGGCCGCGAGTCCTACGACGACGCGCAGGTTGACGCCCTCCGGCGTGGCGATCTGTCGGCCTGTTTCGGCTCGGCGTTCGCGGGCCTCGCGATCGACCGTGTGCTGACTATTCCCGGCGAACGGATGAGGCTGATCGACCGCGTGCTCGACCTCGACCCACGCGGGGGCCGATTTGGGCTCGGCTCGCTCCGCGCGGAGGCCGATATTGACCCGGACGCCTGGTTCCTCACCTGCCACTTCGTCGACGACCAGGTGATGCCTGGGACGCTGATGTTCGAGTGCGGGCAGCACGCCTTGCGCGTTTTGATGATGCGGATGGGGTGCGTCGGCGAGGCGGGCACGGTCGCCTGGGAGCCGGTGCCGGACATGAGCAGTCGGCTCGAATGCCGGGGCCAGGTCACGCAGTCGACCCGGAAGGTGACATACGAGATCACCATCAAAGAACTCGGCTACCGGCCCGAACCCTACGCCGTGGCCGATGTCTTGATGTTCGCCGACGGTAAGGCGATCGTCCGGGTCGAAGGGATGGCGATTCAGCTTTCGGGTACAACCCGCGATGGCCTCCGCGAACTCTGGTCAGGTCCGTCGATGGGTCGCCTCCCCCGATATGACGCTGACCGTATCCTCGCCTATTCGATCGGGAAGCCGTCAGAAGCCTTCGGAGAACCGTACCGGATTTTCGACGAAGGCCGGGTCATCGCTCGCCTTCCCGGTCCCCCCTACCTCTTCGTTGACCGCGTGATGGAGGTCGAAGGCGATCCCTGGGTGATGACGCCGGGCACGTCGGTCGAGACCGAGTATGACGTGCCTGCCGACGCCTGGTATTTCGACGCTGACCGGCAAGAGACGATGCCCTTTGCCATCCTCCTCGAAGTCGCGCTCCAGCCTTGCGGTTGGCTCGCGGCCTACATGGGGTCGGCGCTGCTGAGCCCGGTTGACGTCCATTTCCGGAACCTGGGCGGCTCGGCCGTCCTCTCCGAGCCGATCGGCCGGGACGCGGGGACACTGACCGTCGCAATCACGCTGACTCAGGCTTCGAATTCGGGCGGGATGATCCTCCAGCATTATGCGATGGATGTTCGAAGGGGCACGAGGTCGGTGTATAAGGGGACGACCTACTTCGGCTTCTTCTCCGCCGCCGCCTTGGCCCAGCAAGTTGGCATCCGCGAGGCGGAGCCTTATCGACCGACGGCGGACGAGGTGGCCCGAGGACGTTCGTTCGAGTATCCTCTGGGGGCTCCCTTCCCCGACCGGATGCTGCGGATGATTGACCGGGTCGAACTCTACGTCGCCGACGGCGGACCAAGCGGCCTCGGGTTCCTGCGAGGGACCAAGGACGTCAACCCCGACGAGTGGTTCTTCAAGGCCCACTTCTATCAAGATCCGGTCTGTCCCGGCTCGCTCGGGTTGGAGTCGTTCCTTCAGTTGCTCAAGGTCGCTGCGGTCGAGAGGTGGGGGGACGGTGGCGAGGTCCGGCTCGAAGCGGTCGCCGTGGGCGAGCCGCATCGCTGGACTTATCGCGGGCAGATCCTCCCGAGCGACCGACTGGTGACGGTCGAGGCAGTCATCACGGCGGTCAATGACGACCTGAAGACTCTCCGGGCTGACGGCTTCCTCTCGATTGATGGTCGGACGATCTACCAGATGAATGAATTCACACTCGCTTATTGGACGGGCTTCGAATGAAGTATTCCCGTGTCTTCATCGACGCCATCGGTTATGAACTGGCTCCGGTCGTCGTCACGTCGGGCGAGCTGGAAGACCGGCTCGCGCCGCTGTACGACGCGTTGCACATCCCGGCGGGCCAGCTCGAAGCGATGACGGGGATCGTCGAGCGGCGGTGGTGGGAGGTGGGTGATTGTCTCTCGCGAGGTGCCGAGACCGCCGCGCTCAGGGCGCTCGAGATCTCTGATGTCCAGGCAAAAGATGTTGGCATCTTGATTTACGCGGGCGTCTGCCGAGAACAGCTCGAACCGGCGACGGCCTGCCGGGTTGCGGCTCGGCTCGGGATCAACCCCGGCGCGGCCGTTTATGACATCAGCAACGCCTGCCTGGGTGTGCTCAACGGGATGGTCGAGATCGCCAACCGGATCGAGCTCGGACAGATTCGCGCGGGGATCGTCGCGACGTGCGAGACCTCTCGCGAGATCGTCGAGACGATGATCGAACGGATGCTCGCTTCGCGGGATATTGAACTCTTCAAGACGGCGATCGCTACCCTCACCGGTGGCTCGGGGGCCGCCGCCGTGCTCCTGACCGACGGCTCGTTCGGCATGAAGCGCCGACGCCTGATGGGGGGTGTCACCCAGTCGGCACCCGAGTTCTTCGACCTCTGCTGGTGGGGCTTCGAGCCGAAGCTCCCGGTATCGCTCCGGCAGTTCACCGAGTCGATGCGTACCGACCCCGTCGCGGTCATGAAGCAGGGCGTGGCGCTCGGCTTGCGGACCTGGAACGCTTTCCTCGGTCGCCTCGGTTGGGCCAACGAGCAGGTTGATAAGATCGTCTGCCATCAGGTCGGCTCAGGACATCGGTTGGCGTTGCTCAAGACGCTTGGCCTGTCGGAAGACCAAGATTTCTCGACCTATCCCTACCTGGGCAACATGGGCACCGCCTCGTTGCCGATGACCGCGGCGCTCGCCGAGGAGCGAGACTTCCTCAAGCCCGGAGACAAGGTCGGCCTCCTGGGGATCGGCAGTGGCCTCAATTGCCTGATGCTCGGAGTCGAATGGTGAGCGACCTCCCTGCTTTCGACCCTCATTTTCTCGACCTCGACGGCGTGCGGCTTCATTACCTCGACGAAGGGGCCGGCGATCCCGTCGTGATGGTTCACGGCAACCCGACATGGTCGTTCTTCTATCGCAACCTCGTGGACTCGCTCAGGACGAGCTATAGGACGATCGTCCCCGACCACATCGGCTGCGGGCTCTCGGATAAGCCCGACGACAGCCGCTATCCCTACACGCTCGACCGCCGGGCTCGCGACCTTGAGGCCCTGCTCGACCACCTCGGCCTGGTCGAGAATCTCACCCTTGTCATGCACGACTGGGGCGGGATGATCGGCATGCTCTTCGCATCGCGGCATCCCGGGCGGATTAAACGGCTCGTCATCCTCAATACCGGCGCGTTCCGCCTCCCCGCCGCCAAGCCGTTGCCCCGCTCGATCGCCCTGATCCGCAACACCCCGCTCGGCCCGTTCTTGGTCCGAGGGCTGAACGCCTTCTGCCTCGGGGCGTTGGCCACCTGCGTCCGGAAGACTCTCCCCCCCGATGTGAGGCGCGGATATCTGGCCCCCTATGACTCCTGGGCCAATCGGATCGCGGTCCTTCGGTTCATCCAGACGATCCCCCTCAAGCCCGGCGATGATGGCTATGACCTCGTGACCGGAGTCGAAGAGGGGCTTCAACGATTCCGACATCTCCCGATGTTAATCTGTTGGGGGATGCGTGACTTCGTCTTCGATCGCCACTTCCTTGAAGAGTGGGAGCGGCATTTCCCCGAGGCTGAAGTCCACCGCTTTCCGGAGGCCGGTCACTACGTCCTCGAAGACGCCGGTGCCGAAATACTGCCCCTGATCGAGGGATTCCTCGCGGCCCATCCGCTGGAGGCTTCGGCCCGATGAGCCCTGGGGTCTCGGCCAACATCGCCTCGGCCCTCCTCTCAATGGCCGAGAGCCGCCCGCATGCCCTGGCCGTTGTCTGCCCGAAAGGCCGCGACCGCTCGGGGCGTGTTCGCTATACCCACCTGACGTTCCGCCAACTCGACGAGGAGACCGACCGAATCGCGGCCGGTCTCGCGGCTATCGGAGTGACGCGAGGGATGCGAACGGTGCTCATGGTCGAGCCGAGCCTTGAGTTCTTCGCCCTCACGTTCGCCCTCTTCAAGCGGGGTGCGGTTCCCGTCCTCATCGATCCCGGCATGGGTATCAAGAACCTCGGACGATGCCTCGCCGAGGCCGAACCCGAGGCGTTCATCGGCGTTCCGAAGGCCCACCTCGCTCGGTTGGTGCTCGGTTGGGCGCGATCGACCTTGCGCATCCTTGTCACGGTCGGTCGACAAGGCCCGTGGGGTGGTGTCGGGCTCGGTCAGATCCGCCGGCTCGGCGAATCCGTCGCTCACGGAGTCGGCCCGACCGATCCCGACGAGACGGCGGCGATCCTCTTCACGAGCGGGAGTACCGGCCCACCAAAGGGGGCCGTTTACACCCACGGGATCTTCTCGACCCAGGTTGAGATATTGAGGGACACTTACGGAATCGAGCCCGGCGAGGTCGACCTCGCGACCTTCCCCCTCTTCGCCCTCTTCGCCCCGGCGCTGGGGATGACCGCCATCATCCCTGACATGGACGCCACTCGCCCCGCACGAGTTAACCCCGCGAAAATCTTCGAGGCGATCAACGATTTCGGAGTCACCAACCTGTTTGGTTCCCCCGCCCTGCTCGACCGGGTCGGTCGCGTTGGCGTGGCTCAAGGGGTGAAGCTCCCTTCGATACGCCGGGTCCTCTCAGCCGGTGCTCCGGTCCGTGCGGCCGTGATCGAGCAGTTCACGAAGCTGCTCCGGCCTGGCGTGGAAGTCTTCACCCCCTACGGCGCGACTGAGGCGCTCCCGGTCGCATCGGTCGGCAGCGAGGAGATCCTCGGCGAGACTCGCCACCTTACCGACGCCGGTGCCGGCGTTTGCCTCGGTCGGCCCGTCGAGGCCACCCAAGTCTTCATCATCAAGATCAGCGATGATGTTATCGACGACTGGTCGGAGGCCTTGCTCGCACCCAAGGGCGAAGTCGGCGAGATCGTCGTCCGAGGGCCGGTCGTCACCCGGGCCTATTTCAACCGTCCCGAAGCCACCGCACTGTCCAAGATCGCGGCTCCCGGCGGATCCATCCTCCATCGGATGGGCGACCTCGGCTATCTCGACGATAGGGGCCGACTCTGGTTCTGCGGGCGGAAAACCCAGCGGGTCGAGACGGCGAACGGGGTCCTCTACACGATCCCTTGCGAGGCCGTCTTTAACACCCACCCCGCCGTGGCCCGTACTGCCCTGGTCGGCGTCGGTCCTCGCGGCTCGGCTCGACCTGTGCTCTGTGTCGAACTCAAGCATAAACACGCGAAGGCTGACCACGATCGACTCGTGCGTGAGATCCTTGCTCTGGGCGAGACCAGGCCCCACACTCGCACGATTCGCGACATTCTCTTCCACCCCTCGTTCCCGGTCGATATCCGGCATAACGCCAAGATCTTCCGCGAGAAGCTGGCCATTTGGGCCGCAGGGAGGCTCGGATGATCGCGCTTGTCACCGGCGGCGGGGGCTTTCTGGGCGGGGCTATCACGCGGAAGCTTCTCGCGCGAGGCGATCGAGTCCGATCGTTCTCGCGTGGTGATTATCCCGAGCTGCGTGACGTGGGCGTGGATGTCCGTCGCGGTGAACTCGCCGATGCCGAGGCGGTCGCGTCTGCTGTCTCGGGGTGCGATCTCGTCTTTCACGTCGCTTCGAAGGCGGGGATCTGGGGGCGGGACGAAGACTATCATCGCACGAACGTCGATGGCACCGCGCACGTGGTCGCGGCATGCCGCCGTCACTCGGTCCGTCGGCTCGTCTACACGAGCACTCCGAGCGTCGTCTTCAATGGCCGTGACATGGAAGGCGCGGACGAGTCAGTTCCTTACGCCGACCATTTCCTTGCCGCTTACCCCCGGACGAAGGCCGAGGCCGAACGGCTCGTGCTGACGGCCAACGATTTTGAGCTGGCGACGGTGGCCCTCCGCCCCCACCTGATCTGGGGGCCCGGCGATAACCATCTTGTCCCTCGCATCCTGGCACGCGGCCGATCAGGAGCTCTTCGCCGGATCGGCCGGTCGAATAATCGAGTCGATAGCGTCTACATCGACGATGCCGCCGACGCCCACCTTCTCGCCGCCGATCGGCTTGAACCCGGATCGATCATCTCGGGCCGGGCCTATTTCATCACCCAAGGCGAACCCGTTCCGCTCTGGAGCCTGGTCGACCGCATCCTCGCGGCAGGCGGCCTCCCCCCTGTACGCAAGTCGATCTCACCCGCCCTTGCTTTTTTTGCGGGCTGGGTCTTGGAAACCCTCTATCGGATCACCGGCAACGAGACCGAGCCTCGCATGACCCGGTTTTTGGCTCGCGAACTCTCGACGGCCCACTGGTTCGACATCTCCGCCGCCCGCCGAGATCTCGGCTATCGTCCTTCGATCGGGGTCGATGAAGGGATGCGCCGGCTCGCGGAAGACCTTGAGGCCGAAAGTCGATCTCGCCTTACTTGATGGCCCCCTCCCTGGCCATTTCGCGAGACTGCTTCCACGAAATGATTTTGATCCCCTCCGCCTGGATCTCAGCGGCGGTTGCCGTCGCGACATTCCGTGGCAAAGCCGCATGGATGACGAGTCGGCCCACCCCGACCGGAAGGGTCTGGGGGTCTTCAGGTGATTGATGCAATAGATCTTGCCGTAAGCTGGCGGGCCTTCGATCCCGAAACTATTTGATAATAAGAAGATAAGGCTTACTGAACCCAGCGCGATTGATTGGTAAGACGTAAGGGCTGCGGGCCGTACAAGCGAGAGGGGAGAGGCCGGGATGACGGAATCGGACGCACCGAGGATGGCGGGAAAATCGCGAGGGGTGCAAAGGATTTTGCTTCGATTATGGGGTCACAAGGCTTGCCCTGAAGGTTCCGGGCCGGGAACTTAGTCAAGGCGATAGGAGGACTGAGCCGAAAGAGAGCGTTGAGGCGACCGGGTAAATTCGGATTGCCGCGTGCTCTTAGTCCTGTTAGAAGAGCCTCGCCCGATTTCCGTCGGCGATTACGCCCGCGGGATGGCATGGAGGCCAGAGGGTAAACCCATCATCGGCACTTCCCCATAATGAAAAACTTCGCCCGACTCGTGCGTTTCGCGTGGCCCTACCGTGTTCGGTTCGGACTTTCGATCGTCTGCGCCAGCGTGGTCGCGGTCATGTGGGGCGGAAACATCGGCGCGGTCTATCCGCTCCTGTCGATCCTGTTTCGAAGCCAGAACTGCCAGTACTGGATCGCCGAGAAGGTCGACCAGACCGAGACCGACATCCAGATCTACACGGCTCGACTTGCGGAACTCGCGGTCGTCGACCGTGACGGCCTGATCAAGATGGACGATCTCGAACTCCGGATGCGGCGGCTGTTTCAGGAGAAACAGGACCAGGCGGACCTCCTCCGAAAGCTCCAAGATCAGAAGATCACCGACGCGACACGCGCCCGGAACGCCGATATCGGTGCGATCCTCCCCCCGTCCGAAGTCAGCCTGACCGAGGCGCAGAATCGCCCACTTCGCGTTTTCGAAGCGAGGTTCGACGAGCTCGAACGGGTTCTCCCTCACATCAAATCACGAGAAACGCGGTCGATCGAGGACCGACGAGCCAAGGCCGAGCGTTCGCTCGCAGACAGCCGTTGGTGGCTCGATAAATATCTCCGGCTGCAACCCTGGGTCAATCGCTATCTGCCGCGAGAAGGTTTCAACACCCTCCTGCTCCTGATTGCCATCGTGATGGCGAGCGTGGCCCTCAAGGGATTCTTCCTGTTCCTTCAGGAAATTCTCGTGGCCGACATGACTCAACTCACGCTCTTCGACATCCGCAACCAGTTCTATCGGCGGACCCTCGCCCTCGACCTTGCCAGCTTCAACGAACAGGGCTCGGCCGACCTGCTCGCACGCTTCACCAATGACATGGAGTCGCTCAACCAGGGGCTCAACACGATCCTCGGCCGCGTCGTACGCGAACCGCTCCGGATCATCACCTGCCTCGGCGGTGCCCTCTGGTTGAACTGGCGATTGACGCTGCTCGCCCTGGTCCTCGTGCCGGTCTCGGCCGCCACGACCTACCGCGCTGGCAAGATCATGAAACGGGCGGTCAGGCGCAGCCTCGAAAGCATGTCGAATATCTACAAGATCCTTCAGGAGAGCCTGAGCGGCATCAAGGTCGTCAAGGCGTTCACGACCGAAAGGTATGAGCGCAGGCGGTTCTTCGTCGAAACCAAGAGTTTCTACAAGAAGAGCGTCCGCGTCGCGGTGATCGACGCCCTCTCCGACCCCGTCCTCGAAATGCTCGCTTTAACGACCGTCTCGATCGCCCTCCTGTCGGGTTCTTATCTCGTCTTGAACCACACGATGTTTCTCAACCTCGGCTTCATGAAGCTGCAACTCGCCTCGAAGCCGATGGCGATCGAAGACCTGCTCACGCTCTATGCCCTCTTGGCCGGCGTCTCCGACC
>JANXSY010000236.1 GCA_025356435.1 Isosphaeraceae bacterium
ACGACGACCCGCCCGCGGCTCCAGGGACCCCGGCAAATAGTAGATTTTCGGCCTCGGGTGGAAAGGCCAGCTCAATCGCAGGAAATCGGCGGCGTATTCCCGGATGGCCTGCTCGCGTGATCGAGACTCTTCGGGATGAACGTTCACGATGATGCGAACGATCAGGCCGGGTTCCGAGCCCATCCGACGTGCCAGGGGCTCGAAGATCCTGTCGCTGCCGTAGAAGGCATATCCGACGATCAGGACGGATTGCTTGACCGACTCGAAGATTTCTCGGACCACCACCCGGGTGTCGCGACTCGGCGTATCCTGGGTGCCGGGGCCCGACAGGAGCAGTTCAGGATGGCCCTGGAATGTCGCCGACTGACCGCGTTCCGCCTGCAGGAGTCGAACAGCGGCGATCAATCCGTGGACCGAGCCGAACGTTTCCGCCGCCTCGGACAACCACGATTGGAGGATCTCGCAGTTGTCGAGAAATCCCGCCCTCCGGATCTGCGAGACGCCGGCCCCCGCCCCGACGGTCCCTTGCAGGAGCGCATTGCGGAGTTGGTCCAATTCTCGATCGGAGAGGCGCAAGATGTCCGTGAGCATCGTCTCCCCGCGTCTCAGGAGGGGTCCGGGAAGAACTCGGCGCCGTTGCACGCGACGGTCGGGACGACGAGGCTCCGGTCGAGGAGGTCGTTTAGCAATTCGCAACTCGTCTCGCTGATCAGGAGGCAGCCGTGGCAGGCGGCCCCTTGCAGATGACGCCGCTCGTTGAGGTTGTCGGCCTCGTGCTGCGAACAGACCGGGTCGTTCGAACACAATCGGCCCATCTCGAGCGCGGATTTCAGGTAGTGATCGAGCGACTTTGCGGCGCTGGCCAGGCCCCCGAGCGTCCCGTAGGAGTCGGCTCCCGCCGTGTAGAGGAGGATGCCGTAGCCCTCGTTCGGGTTGGCATAGATCCGCTCCTTGATGGATGAGGCGGGATAGCCGCACTCCAGCGAGATTGCGTTGATCAGCATGTGGGACAGCGAGTGGAGCATCACGTAGGGGGCACCGAAGAACGGTCGGTGCGTGACACCCCGTTCATCGCACCAATTTCGGAGCCCCCGCTCGAGGCGCTCGGCGCGCGAACGGACCGCCGGTTTCTGTTTCCATTCGTCGACGCGGTCCTTGTGGAATTGCAGGAAGAGCCCTTCGCCCTTGTTCTCGCTCGCGGGGATCCAGCTCGAATTGATCCCCAATCTGGCCGTTCGGAGGTTGAGGTCGAACTCGCCGTCGATGTCGGGCGAGATGTAATCGAACCTCGTGTATCCGACGAGGGCCGTAACCTCGCGCAACCGATGGACGATCACCACGCGTTCCAGGTGTTTCGTCAGACCGTCCTTCCACGTCGACTTCGACTGTTCCTCCGCGTAGAAGACGCTGTCGTGCTCGTTGTTTCCGATGGTCGGCGTGCCGCACGTCAGGAGGTCGAACTCGGCCTCCTTGATCTTGCGCTGCGGGAAGGTGTTCTGACCCGAGCGTCTGGCTTCGATCGCTTGGAAGACTTGTTCGTCGGAAAAGCCGCCGAGGGCGGCACCCACCGCCGGTATCTGTCTAAAAACTATCAACACATCCATTTTGTCCACCGCGCTGAGATATCCATCCCACAACTGACCGACCGCTTCGTGGACTTGACGGCCGCGATCGGGCATGGAGATGACGCTGAGCTTCTGCGGGAAGTAGGCATTGCTGGCGGTCCGGATCAGCAACCGGTTGAGTTGATCGCAGTCGCCCCTTTCCGCGGTCGGACCCAGCCATCGCTGCGACCCGTCGCAGGGCCCCAGCGCGGGGTTGTCCTGGCCGACGGCCTCGCTGATCGAACGGGGCGGCGCGCCGCAATCGCACCGGACCCGGAGTTCGTTCAATTCTCCCGTCGTTCCCATGTCGTCGAGCCACAGGCGGCCCCCACAAGGCTCCCCCCGATGTACGAAGTACACCCAGTCGATGTCGCCCATGTGCCCGTTCCTGCACGCCCGGATGAACCGGATCGGGACGACGTCGAGCTTCCTCCGCTTCCCCTTGTCGTCGAAGTCCGCGCCGTCGTACTGGCCCGTCTTCTCGTCGAGGTGGGCCTCGGGGACGAGAAGGCGGGTCTGGTAGGTTCGGCCGTCGGGGTCGGTCTGCCGTTTCGTCTCTTGCGTGAGCGACCACTTGGGAAATTTCCAGGCGATGACGCCCTTCATCGTCGCCGCGTCGGGCGGCCTGTCGCCGACCACCGGGCTCATCAGGTCGACGAAAACGCCCCCGAGGGCCTGGGCCGCCTTGGCCTCAAGCCGGGGTTCGGAGATCCTCGCGCCTTTGTCCCAGAAGTCGAGGCCGCCGACGACCGCCGCGAACCACGGGAGGTCGATCATCGAGCCGGGACCGTAGGTCGTCACCAACTGGCTCTGACGCAGCGAGGAGACGGTGATTTCGTTCCTGACCTTGATCGGGGGCTTGGGGGACCTGAATCTCCTGGGCAGGATGGCCGCGGTCGGTTCGACGTCCCGCATCGATCGGGGTGCCTTGAATTTCCGGCGGACGGAGTTGAAGTTCGCCAGCTTCGGGTCGAGCATCTCGTGGAGCAACTTGCGGGTGGTCGACAGGGCGTCCGACGTGTAGTTCAGGTCGACCCGGTCTTCGTGCAACTCTTCGGCGTAGTTCGACCAGTCGTCGAGGAGGCTCCGCACCTTGGCATACACCGCCGACTGCTCGACCGAAGCACCGACCGAGCCCTCGACTCCGAGCACCCTGGCCCGCTCTGCGATCGTCCGCGCGACGTCGTCGAGATGACCGCCGTGTTGGAGGATCGCCTTCGCGTCGCCGTCCCGGATCATGA
>JANXSY010000237.1 GCA_025356435.1 Isosphaeraceae bacterium
CCCGCAACTCCCCAGCCCACACCGGCACCTGCTCCGGCCGCAAGGCCCGCAACGCCCCAACCGGTCCCTGGTGCCCGGCCCGCGCCGCCGGCTGCGGAACCCAAGCCTCGATAAGACCAAGCGTTCATGCCGGTTCAACGGGCCTCGTCGGCGGGAGATTCCTGCGGACGAGGCCCGGTTCTCCGGATATCGCGTTCGTTTCTGGAAGTCGTGTCGCCGATCCAGGTGGCCAGGGGTCCATTCGGAATCACGGGACGCCCCTCAAACTTTTTCCGATGGTAAGGAGGAACGTTGTCGAACGCACCGTGATGAGCACCCTCGAAGCGGAGGACAGTCTGATGACCACCGAGCGGCAGATCGAGGCGAACCGGGCCAATGCGTCGAAGTCGACGGGGCCAAGAACGGTCGAGGGCAAAGAGCGGAGCAAGGTCAACGCCACGACTCACGGACTCGCGGGAGAGTCGACTTCGCTCGGCGCGGCGATGGCTGACGCCTTCGCGACCCGTCATGCCCAGTGGTCGGAGGAATTCCGGCCCGTCGGCGCTTCGGCCGACTTCGCCTTCGATCAGCTTATCGCCGCCTCAATCCGGCTCGAACAGTGCGACCGCGCCCTCGACGGCGTCATCATCAACCACTCAACCCGCGCGGGGGCGTCGTGGGAAGACGACCGCAGGCTCGACGCTGCTGAACTCGCGTCGAAGCTCGCCCACGACCCGCTCCTGATTTCGCGACGGCTCGCGGTGACGTTCTACGGCTGCGAACTCCTGCTGACTCTCTGGGGACGCCTCGGCGAATCACTGCTGGCCAACCGCACATGGACCGATCAAGAGGCGTCACGCGCCCTTGACCTTCTCGGCATCCCGACCGACCTCCGTCGAGGCGCGACCCCGCTCGACCCAGACGACGACCTCTCGCCATTCCTCCACCTTCAGCGTGTCGCCACCGAGCAGTTTGAACGCCTGCAAGCGTCGATGCGGCGACTCGCCCCGGTCGACGCCCTCGACCGCGAGCAGGCTGAGGCGGGCGTTGTGGCGCTGCTCTCAAAGCCCGCACAGCTCCTGATGCGTTACGAACGCGATGCCTGGCGGCACTTCCGCGAGGCGACGAAGACGCTCCGCACACCGGCCCCCGAGCCCCTCGTCGAATCGAAGCCGGTCGCACAGCCCGTTGCGAAGCCGGTTGAGGTTCCGGTCGAGGTCGAAGAACCCGAGGACGACCCCGTTGTCGCCGAAGTCGGCAAGCGGATAAAGACCTACTATGCCGAGGTCGACGCCCGGCGTGCCCGCGCCTACGCTGCCGAAGAGGCGGCCTACCTCGCCGAAAGAGCGGCTTACAGCGAGGATGGGGCGGCCTACAGCGACGTTGACATCACGTCGACGCCGCCGTTGATGGCGCGGATCTGACGGATCAACTGTTTCGACAGAGACCATAGGAACGAGGAATGGGCCGTCCCGACGCCCCGCGGGGCAGGGCGTGTGGCAAGATGCGCCGAGACGATCGATCGAGGCCCCCAGCCGTCATTTCAGGCCCATCGACCGGGGTCAGAACAACGATCAACGGATAACATCAACACTTTTTAAAAGATTATTTCACTCGGTGTCGGAACGAACCCAATGTCCGCCCGGTCAGGGGAAGAGACCGGCCTCTTCAGCGGCTTCGACGACCCGGAGGGCGGTCGCGAGGTCGAGCGAGCGGAGCGGGGCGGGGAGCATCCGGTCGAGGAAGCCTCGATGTCGGCAGAGGGCTTCGAGGCAGGCGAGCATCGGGCCGAAGGTCGTCGTCCGCGCCACCCGGTTGAACCGGGCCTGGAGCCTTGACGATCGCTCGGCGTCGTTGGCTCGCGCGGCGGCCCAGATCGCCACGGCCAGCTCAGGCAGGGGGTTTGAGAGGCTGTTCACGAAGCCGTCGGCACCAAGGTCGGTGGCTGGGCCGATCAGGTCGGTCCCCTGGAGATAGCTGAAATTCTGCCGCCTGCGCTCTTCAGCCGTCCAGTCGAGCGTTCGCGTCAGGGTCGAGATCACGTCCTTGCAGCCGACGATCCGGGGGTGATCGGCCAGCTCGCGAAGGTGGGCGAAGCTCAGTTGGTTCGAGACCCAGGGGGCGTTATAGATGATGAGCGGCTTCGCCAGGCGGTCGGCCAACGCGGTGAAGTAGTCAACCACCTCGCCGGAGGTCATCGGCTGATACCAGGGGGGCAGGGCGGCGTAATAGTCGTAAGGCATTTCATCAAAACGACTTGCGCGGTCCAGCGTGCGGGCGGTGCCCATGTCGGAGACGTTGAGAACGAGCGGGACGCGCCCGGCGGCGGTATCGGCCGCAGCCCTGGCGATCGTTGGCCAGAGGTCGTCGGGCAGGAGGTCGAACCGAGCGGTCGTGCCGAGTATCCAGAGCCCGTGGACCCCGGCCTTGATCTGGTGGTCAACGAGCCGTTCCAGGGCGGGGATGTCGATCGACTCGTCGGGCCGCAGCGGGGTCGGCAGGGGCGGGACAATCCCGTGCAGGCGAGGCAGTTCCATCGAGGGTCGGCTCCAGGCGATTTGTGGCCATGTGTTGAGTGAGGCGACCGTCCTGACGAATGGATCGGAGTCGAACCAGTATGCCGGATTCGGCGTTCGGAATCCAACAGGGGCGACAATCCGCGCGGTTGTTCCGGATTTGACTCATGAAGGGCCGGAACCCGTGCCGATGAGAGGGATGCTGGTCGGGAGGTCGAGGCCCCGCGGTTTATGGTCCTCGTCCCGTCGCCCTGTCTGGAATGCCTCGGCAACGCCCCCCGATCGGGAGGCCAAACCGGAGCACGCACGGAGGAGGAGATCCGATGGCCACCGCACGACTTCGCGTGTATCCTTACCCCGACGATCAGGCCCCGGTCGAGGACCACAGCCCGGCTGTGCCGGTGCGACTGGCTGACCTCTATCCGCTGCTGGCGCAGGCGTATCGCGACAACTACGTCTGGCTGCGTGACTTCGAGAACGACGAACTGCTCGTCGGCAAAGATCTCTACGAGGTCATCCGCGCGTTCTCCGACTGTCGCCCTTCGGCCTGACTGAAGAACCAAATCCACAGCCCCGAGATTGCCCTTGCCGATTGCCGGCCCCGTGTCCTACTGTGAATAGACACATCCGATCCTTCGCACCGACACAGACCAGACCGGGGCCAACCCCTGATGAACACCACTGACTCCACGGATACCATCGACGCCTTCACCATCGAGCGGCACGGCGAGCTGACCATCGTCACGGCGACGCCAGCGCTGGAGTCGGTGGGCCTGGGGCTCGAAATACTCGCCGCGAAGCTAATCGTGGAGCCGCTGAAGGGCGAGGTCGAGCCGATCCTTCTCTTCGACCTAAGTCAGGTCACTTACTTCGGCTCGGTCTTCCTGGCGGTGATGATCCGCTGCTGGAAGATCGTACTCTCGAAGAGCGGGACAATGGGGCTCTCGGGCGTGTCAAGTCATGCCCGCGAGCTGCTCCATTTCACCTCGCTTGACCAGGCCTGGCCAATCTATAACGACCGCCGCGAGGCCATCGACGCACTCCTGCCAGAATAACCTGCGCGGTGCCCACGCCCGCTCCTTATTTGTTCGTTCGCGCGACCCGTTGACAGGCGGGTCGCGTCGTCCGATGATGATTCAGAGGCTCACCCCTCTTCGACGACCGCCTGGGTCGATCAATGGGGGACGCTGCCCGCCGGAGCCGAAATTGGGTATCTACGACCGCGAGTATTATCGCGAGAAGACACGCGGTTCCGGCTTCTTCTCCGGTGTGGCCCCTGCCTGCAAGGCCATCATCGCGATCAACCTCGGCCTCTTCGTCATGGGGACATTCCTCAACGAAGACAACATCCTCGAGCGTTGGTTCGGCGCGACAAGTGTCGAGATCTTCCAGCACGGCCAGGTCTGGCGGCTGCTCTCCGCGACCTTCCTCCACGAGCCGCATACGCTCTTCCACATTGCGTTCAACATGCTGTTCCTCTGGATGGTCGGCCGTGAGATGGAGGCGTTCTACGGAACCAAAGAGTTCACCTGGCTCTATCTCTCGGCAGCGGTGGTCAGCACGCTCTGCTGGGCTCTGGTCAACTACGTCCGAGGCCGCCAGGGGATGATGATCGGCGCTTCAGGCGCAGTGATGGCGGTTGTTGCCGTCTACACCTTCTATTATCCAAAACGTGAAGTGATCTTCTTCATCTTCCCCGTGGAGATGCGGCTGCTGCTTGGCATCTATGTCGTAAGCGACGCCTTGCAGCTCTTCGGCCGGTCGAACGAGCCGATCGCCTTCGCCGCACACCTGGGGGGGGTTGCTTATGCCTTCGCCTTCAAGTCGCTCGACTTGCGGCTCAAGCACCTCCGAGAGTTCCTGCCCAAGTCAGGCCCGAAACTGCGACTCGTCCACCCTCCCGACCCGCCGACCCGAGAGGTCCCTAAGAGCCGGCCGACGGTGAACGCCGGGCCAACCTGGTCGCCCAGCGCGGCAATGTCGACAAGGCCCGCACCAACGGTGGTCGTCTCGGAGGAGTCGCTCGAAGCCCGGCTCGACGAGATCCTCGTTAAGATCGCCAGCCAGGGCCGAGACAGCCTGACCGACGAGGAGAAACGCATCCTCGAAGAGGCCAGCCGACGCGCCCGCAACCGTCGGGGCGGCCGAGTCTGATGCCGATCCTCGTCCGCGACGCCCGAGCCGATGACCTCGCTCCGATCGTTGCATTCAACGCCCTCCTCGCCCTCGAAACCGAGCACAAGACGCTCGATCCCGAGGTGCTCGCGAAGGGAGTCGCCCGCGCCCTGGCCGATCCCGAGCGGCTCCGTTACTGGGTGGCGATCGACGATGAATCCGACCGGGTTGTCGGCCAGGTTGCCACCTCCCGAGAGTGGAGCGACTGGCGAGACGGCTGGATCTGGTGGTTCCAGTCGGTCTTCGTCGACGCTGACTTCCGGGGCCGGGGCGTCTTCCGACGCCTTCACGCCCACGTCAGAGACCTCGCGCGTGCCGATCCCGAAGTCATCGGCCTGCGGCTTTACGTCGAAGTCTCGAACCACACGGCCCGCAACACCTACCTCGCCCTCGGGATGCAGCCCGGCGGCTATGACGTTCTGGAAGAGTTGTGGATCGGTCGCCGATAGACCGGCCTTACGAGAGATCAGGAACCGCTTGTCGGTTCATTTCCCGCCAGCGACGCAGGTGGTTGGCGGCCCGACCTGAGTCCACCGTCTCGGTGACCAGCCTCACGCCTTCGGCCAGCGTACCAACCCGTCCAGCCACAAGCAGGCCTGCGGCGGCGTTTGCGAAGACCGACGATCGAACCGCGCCGGGCTGGCCGTCGAGGAAGGATCGCAGTCGGGCTGCGCTCTCGGACGGGCCGGAGACGCGGAGTTCGTCGGCGAGGACAGCGGGTAGGCCGAAGTCTTCGGGCGTCCAGGTCTGTTCCGAGATGATCCCCGCCTCGACCCAGAGGACGTGAGTCGCAGCCCCGAGGGTCACTTCGTCGAGGCCGTCGGCCCCCCGAACAACCGCCGCGCGTTGGGTGCCGAGCCGAACCAATGCCTCGGCGATCAGGCGTCCCTGCCGCTCGCCGGGGACGCCGACAAGCTGATAATCGGGCCGAGCGGGGTTGGCAAGCGGACCGATCAGGTTGAACAGGGTCCTGAAGGGCAACTGGCGACGCACCGGCGCGGCATGACGGAGCGCGGGGTGAAACCTTGGGGCATAGAGGAAGGTCAGACCTAGCTCCTTCAGGCACGCTCTTAGTCGATCAATCGGGGCCTCGATGTCGATCCCAAGCTCGGTCAAGACCTCGGCGCTGCCCGAGTTGCCCGATGCCGAGCGATTGCCGTGCTTGGCGACAGCCACACCCGACGCGGCGACGACGATCGCGGTCGCGGTCGAGATGTTGACGGTGTTCGCCCCATCTCCGCCGGTGCCGCAGGTGTCGAGCAGGGCGGTTCGGCCGCTGGGTACGTCGCCCCAAGGTGCCATCCGCTCGCGGACGGCGCGGACTGCGCCGGCAAGCTCGTCGGGCGTCTCACCCTTGAGTCGGAGGGCGGTGAGCAAGGCGGCGAGGACAACTTCAGAGGCGTCACCCGCCATGACCGTGCTGACGGCGGCGTGGGCCTCAGACTCGGTCAGATCTCGACCGTCGGACACCCGGCCGAGGGCGTGGGAGAGGGGGTCGATCGCGGTCAAGGGAGTCTTACCTTGAAGGTCTCAACCGACCCTTCGACCAGCCGGCTAACCCCGATTTCGAGGTGGTCGCGTTCGGCCCGGGAGTTCAGCGCCTTGACGGCCGCTTCGGCGTCTCGGACTGCCTTGCCGCCGACCGAATGGATCACGTCGAGGGTCTTGAAATAGGTGTTGAGCGGGCTGTCGGGCTCGACCTTGGTGATGACCACGCCAGCGAGGTTCGCAGGCAGGCCCAGCTTGGGGCCGACGGTCGTGTCGAGCGTGATCAGTTCGAGGCCGAGTACGCTGAACGATCCTGAGTCGTCCTGGTTCGGGCGGCGAAGCAGGCCGTTCGGCGTCGGCATCGGACGCGACGGCCGGGGCGGTGAGGAGGCGAGGGTCAGGTCTTTGTCGGCGACCATGACCCGGATCGGCAACTCCTTGCGCTCCCGCCAGACGACCACCTCGGCGACGCGGCCAATCTGGGCCATCGAGACGAGATTGATCAGGTGATTGAGGTCGATCACGTCAGTGCCGTTGAACCGGAGGATCACGTCGCCGACGCGGACCCCTCCAATGGCGGCTGGCGACGCCTTATCGACCGAGTCGACCCAGGCCCCTCGCGGGCGTTCAAGGCCCAGGGCCACAGCGCTCTCGGCGACGAACTCGGGCTGGAGCTTCACCCCGAGGGCACCGCGACTCACCTTGCCGCTGTTGATCAACGCGTTCATGATCCATCGGGCGAGGTTGATCGGGATGCTGAATCCGACCCCTTCGTTGCCACCGCCGTTTGAGAGGATTGCAATGTTGAGGCCGATGACCTCGCCCTTCATGTTGACGAGCGGTCCACCCGAGTTGCCGGGGTTGATCGCGGCGTCGGTCTGAAGGAAGTCTTGGTTCTCGACCCCCGCCTTTTCGAGGTCGGCCTCGTGGCGGCCCCGGCCGCTGATAATCCCCTGGCTCACCGAATGGGTGAGGCCGAACGGGCTGCCGATCGCCATGACCCATGAGCCCACGACCACTCGGTCGCTATCTCCGAGCCGCGCGGCGGGAAGGTCGTCGCGGCCGAGCTTGAGGACGGCGATGTCGGCCCGGCTATCGGACCAGAGGCGTTCGGGTCGGAGGGCGCGGCCGTCGTTGAGGTAAATCTGGATATCTTCGGCCGTCGCGTTGGCAACGACGTGGTTGTTGGTCAGGACATACAGCCCCTTGCCCCCCTCGCTCCGGACGATCACACCCGAGCCGGTCTCCTCGAAGTCATGGGCACGGCGATCATCTTCCTTGCGTCCGACCTTGTGGGCCACGATATGCACGACCGAAGGCGAGACCGCCTTGGCGACCATCTCAAACGTGCGGTTGACGTGTTCGAACTGGGCATACTGGCGGTCAAGCTGTTCGTAGATCGACGCCTCGCCACGTGCCTGGGCAACGTTGGGATCGGCGGGGGTGGTCACGGGAGCCTTCGCCGCCGGTTGATCCTGGGCGGAGAGCGGGAGGCTGCCGCGATTCAGGTTCAATCCGAGCAGGAGTCCGACCGCCAGCGTCGCGGCGAGGAGGATGGGCGAGTTGTTGCGGGACATGTTCGGCCAGTCTCCACGCCTTGGCGGAGGGAGGGCGCGGCGAACCACGCCGGACCGGCCGGTGGGTCTACCGCTCGCGTCAGTATACCCGCCGTTTCGTCGGGAAGTCAAAAAGACCGGGTCGGGTCGCAGGAGGATTGCCTCGTCAGAAATCCTTGGGATATCTCGGTTGGCCCTGATTTTTGAGCCGGTTGAGGAACGGGTCGACCGTCGCCCGCCCAAAGCCCCTACGCGGTGCCGATCCCGACGCCTAGAATGGTGTTGTGCCGGTGACCCAACGCCCCATCCTGATTGGCGAGAGCGGCTGGTACGCCGACCGCTTCCCGATCGTCGAGGTCGGCAGTACCTTAGACCTACCGGCCGAACGCCTCCGCACCACCCTCTTCTTGGTAGAACTCCATGAACCAAGCCGTGATCGAGACCGACGAGGATCGGGCCGCCCGCGAGATTTACTGGCGTACGAAGCTGCGCCGACTCCGCTTCGGTGCCGAGCCGTTGCGGGTCCAGGTCAATCGATATCGAGGGGTGACGATCGTCCTCAGCGTGATCTCGGGCAGCGTCGCGCTCGGGTTTCTGGCGATCTTCTCTTCCTTCCACCGTCCCGACGTGGCCCTGGTCCTCGACGCCATCCTCTTCATACCGATCGTCGGCCTCGCCTGGCTCGACTTCGGCCGGTTGGCGAAAGACGTCGCGGATTATGAGGCAGAGAGGCAGCAGCAGGGATTACAAGGCACTTACTGACCGATCGGCTTGCGGGCATAGAGACGCATCTCGGCGTCGAGCTTGGTCAGGTCTCCCAGGTGGGCTTTGGCGTCTTCGAGGCGGTCTTTGGGGTCGCGCCGGCCTGCGATCGCGGCGAGATAGGCGCGAAGCCGGGGGAGCTTGGTCGGGGTTTTGAGATGCGAGTGGATCAAGACCCAGCTCTGGGCATAGGCAACTTGTTGCGTCTTCTCCTCGCGGAGCAGGTCGTCCTCAACGATCAGGCGGGGCAGGGGGAGCCACACGTCTCGGAGCCGACGGGCTGAGGAAGGGAGCCCTTCGAGGCGTTCCTTATTGACCTGGCCGACGCGCCCGTGGCCCCTTGGCCTCCAGACTTCGCCGTAGGTGGCCAGCCCCTCGCTGATGCAGAGCGGCACGTCGGCCTTGAGGCCCAACAGCCCGACGTTGAAGGTCAGTTGGTGGCTCGTCTCGTGAAAGAGGATGAAGGAGTTGATCCGCTCGGCCGCCGCCTCGACCTGCGCCTGATTGCCGCGAAAGTCAAACATGACGAGCCGATTGGTGTCGAGCTCGAAATGGCCCCCGATTGCCAGGTCGGTCTTCTCGCCGGTATAGGCGGCATAGGCCTTAGCGTCGGAGAGGATCACGACCGTCATCTTTTGAGGAGGATAGGCGAGGCCGGCGAACCCCTTTTGCTTGAGGTCGAGGAGGAAGTCGTCGGCCATCTTCTCGCAGGCGTTCAACGCCTCAGCACGGAAGGCATTTGAGGCATCGCCCAGCCCAAGGAAGTGCGCGGTCTCGGTGCGACCGAACGCCGCGAGGCCGGCCTTGCGGGCGATCGCTTTGATCTCCGCAGCGTCGTCGGCCCTGGCAAGCCTCGGGAGGAGAGAGGCGAGGGTGACGCCAAGGAACAGGCGGCGGGTTGCGACAGGATCGGAGGGAGCACCGCTTGATCCCGACACGAGGGGAGGGGAGATCAAAGGGCCGTCGTGCCTCATCGGGGCCTCGCGACTCGGCGTGCTCGGATTGACCGGCGAGCCGTTCGTAGGATAGACTGAAGATCTTTCAAAGTATTAAACCACGACAGCGGATGGGATCGCCATTCTCCCTGGAAATCGATCCGGGAGGCAGGAAGGCGACCCTCGCATTGCCGACCTTCCCCCGCGCCGGGACTCCCTTCGACCAGCCAATTCCGGCTCGCATCCAGACCTCGGCCGGAACGAGTCTTTCTCAGGAACCCCTCATGGCGTTCGATCCGAAATTCATCCGCAACTTCTCGATCGTCGCCCACATCGACCACGGCAAGAGCACCCTCGCCGATCAACTGCTGCTTCAGTCGGGGACCATCACCCCGCGCGAGTTTCGCGAGCAGCTCCTCGACGACATGGACCTTGAGCGCGAGCGTGGGATCACGATCAAGGCCCGGGCGGTCGCGATCAATTATGTGATGGACGGCCAGAACTACGAACTGAACCTGATCGACACCCCCGGCCACGTCGATTTCCACTACGAAGTCTCGCGAAGCCTCGCAGCCTGCGAAGGGGCGATCTTGCTGGTCGACGCGACCCAGGGCGTCCAGGCGCAGACGGTCGCGAACGCCTACGCGGCGATCAATAACAATCTCGCGATCGTCCCCGCCTTGAACAAGATCGACATGCAGGCAGCGCGTCCGGATGAGATCCGCGAGGAGATTTTCTCGACGCTCGGGATTGACCCGGCCGAGATCCTCTCGTGCAGCGGCAAGACCGGGCAGGGCGTCCCCGAAATCTTCCGCGCCGTCATCGACCGAGTGCCGCAGCCCGCCGGTGACCCGAACGCCCCGCTTCGCTGCCTCATCTTCGACTCGAAGTTCGACGACTACGCGGGCGTCGTAATCTATATGAGGGTGGTCGACGGCGTGGTCAAGGTCGGCCAGAAGATCCTGCTCATGGCAGGCGGGACCGAGCACGACGTCATCAGCGTCGGCCAGTTCCGGCCGCACCAGGTCGGCGTCGATGAGTTGGGAGTCGGGCAGGTCGGCTACGTCACCGCCAACATCAAACGGCTGTCCGACGTCAGGATCGGCGACACAATCACCGAGGCGCTTCGGCCTGCGACCGAGTCGCTGCCCGGCTATCAAGAGCCATCGCAGGTGGTCTTCTGCGGCCTGTTCCCGGCCACCCACAATCAGTTTGAAGACCTCCGCACGGCGCTCCAGAAGCTGGCGCTCAACGACGCCAGCTTCACCTACGAGCCCGAGTCGTCTGACGCCCTGGGGTTCGGCTTCCGGTGCGGGTTCCTCGGCATGCTGCATATGGAGATTGTCCAGCAGCGGCTCGAGCGCGAGAGCAACCTCATGCTCGTGCAGACCGCGCCGAACGTCACGTATGAGATTTTGACCAATAAGGGCGAGACCTCGCTCCTCTCCAACCCGACCCGCATCCCCGACGCGGGCGAGATCGAGGAATTCCGCGAGCCGATCGCTCGGGTGAACTTCATCCTCCCGTCGGAGAACATCGGCGCGATCATGCAGCTCTGCGAGGATCGGCGCGGGACGTATCTCAAGACCGAATACATCACGACGACCCGGGCCATCCTCAGCTATGAGCTGCCCCTGGCCGAGATGATCTATGACCTCTACGACAAGCTCAAGAGCGCCACACGCGGCTACGGCACGATGGACTACGAGGTGATCGGCTACAAGGCCAGCGACCTCTGCCGGCTCGATATCCTCGTCGCGGGGGAGAAGGTCGACGCCCTGGCGATCGTTGTCCACCGGTCGCATGCCGACCGTCGCGGACGCAAGCTCGTCAAGAAACTGCGTGCCGAGATCGGTCGCCACCAGTTCGAGGTGGCGATCCAGGCCGCGATTGGCACTCGGGTCGTGGCCCGCGAGACGATCTCCGCGCTCCGCAAGAACGTCACCGCCAAGTGCTACGGCGGCGACATCAGCCGGAAGCGCAAGCTGCTTGAGAAACAAAAAGAGGGCAAGAAGCGTATGAAGCAGGTTGGGAACGTCGAGATCTCTCAGGAGGCGTTCCTCTCCGTGCTCGACGACAGCGACGATTGAGACGGGCCGGGCCGACCTTCTCGACCCAAGCGGGACTGCGGGAGACTCGGGCACGATGACCATCTTCGATCGCCGGCCCGAGCCCGACCCGATGGTTTCGTCCCCCGTCCCCCCGTCGCCGCCCGACTCGGACGACAACCCGAGAATCGCCCTCGCCGCACTGGTTCGCCAGACCGTTGAGTTTCTCGTCTCGCTCTGCCTGTGCCTCATGCTCTTCCGGACCTTCGCCGCCGAGGCGTACATCGTGCCCACCGGCTCGATGGCCCCGACCCTGCTCGGGCTCCACAAAGAAGTGACCTGCACCAACTGTCGGTTCCGGTTCGTGCTCGGGATGGACGAGCGCGGGCGATCCGGCCGCGCGGTCTGCCCCAATTGCGGTCAGCACGAGACCGACGCCTCCGCCTCGATCGCCTCCAGCGGAGACCGCCTCCTCGTCCAGAAGTATCTCTTCGATATTCGAGGCCCGAGGCGCTGGGAAGTCGCGGTCTTCCAGAGTCAGAACGAGCCGAACCAGGCGTACGTGAAACGGGTCGTCGGCCTGCCGGGCGAGATGGTCCAGGTCCGGGGCGGAGACCTCTACATCAACGGTCGGATCGCCCGGAAGTCATTGGCCGAGCTACGGGCGATCCGTCAGCTCGTCTACGACAACGACTTCATTCCCAAGGATTCCGATCGATTCCCGCGCTGGGTCTTCCGCCGAGGGCCGTCTCGGATCGCCACCCCGAGCGGCTGGAAGGCTGACGGCTCGGGCTTCATCCACGAGCCTTCGAAGTACGATCGAGACCTGGTTGACTGGCTCGACTATCGCCACTGGGACCCTGATACCGGCCGCTATGGACCGGTCAGAGACGTCTATGCCTACAACGGCGGAGACGTTCGCGGCGACAATACCGTCTCCGACCTCATGCTCGACTGCACGCTCTCGGTGCGTCCCGACGCGCAGAACCTCGTCGTCCGGATGAACACAGTGACCGAGACGTTTTTCGTCACGCTTCCGGTCGACGACCGGGCCAAGCCCGAGGTACGTCGGGGCGGCAAGAGGCTCGAAGTTGGCCCGGCGCTCGCGACGATCAAGTCATCCCCGGCCGACGCCCCGCGATCGCAGAGGCTGGAAGTCGCGCTGGTTGACCGTCGGCTGATGGTCGCGATCGACGGCAAGCCCGCCTTCGATCCGGTCGACTTCGAGGGCGTCTTGTCCGGCCCGACGCCATTCGCGACGCCGGTCTCGATCGGCGTCCAAGGCGGGGGCGTCTCGGTCTCGTCGCCCAGGATTTTCCGGGACATCCACTATACGAGCGCCCTGGCGAATACCCCGAAGCGGCCGTTTGGCGTTGAGAGCCCTTTCATCCTCGGCGCGGACGAATACTTCGTGCTTGGTGACAACAGCCCGGTCTCGAACGACTCCCGGTTCTGGGCTGCGAGCCCGGTCGTTCATCGCAAAGACTTCCTGGGGAAGCCGTTCCTGGTCCACCTGCCGGGCCAGCTCTTTTCGCTCCGCGTCTTCGGCCGGTCGATCTGTTGGATTCCCGACCCTCGCGAAATACGTTACATTCGTTGACGAATCCCTTCCGAGGGGACATTTGCCATTGCCCCGCGCCGGCACTCTCGCCAACGGCCGCAGGAAACCGGACTGATGACCAAGACTGCCACCCGCCCCGGCCCCGCCCCCAAACCCAACCCGGCGGGTGAGACGACCGACGCGGCGAAGCGAGAGAAGCCGAAAGAGTCATTCCGCGACATTGTCGAGCAGGTCGTCGTCGCCATCCTCCTCGCCGTCCTGATCCGAGGATTCGACGTCGAGGCGTTCGTCATCCCCACCGGGTCGATGGCACCGACCCTGAAAGGCCGGCACAAAGAGGTCACATGCCCCCAGTGCCGTAACGTCTTCGCCGTGAATTCGTCGGAGGACGCCGACCTGCGGAAGAACCCACGCGAACGCCAGTACGAGATGGGGATTTGCGTCAACTGCCGGTTCCTTGTGCCGATCGGCGGCGAGCCCAGCTTCAAAGGCGACCGCATCCTCGTGATGAAGTTCCCCTATGAGTTCCCGACGCTCCCGGGCGCGGGTGGTCCGGACCGATGGGACGTGGTCGTCTTCCACTATCCAGTCGAGCCCGAGGTCAACTACATCAAACGGCTGGTTGGTCTCTCTGACGAAGACCTTCGCCTCCACCGCGGCAACATCTACGTCCGGCCCGGCCGATCAAACGACCCGTTCCAGATCGTCCGCAAACCGCTGTCCCGCCAGCAGGCGATGTCGATCCTGGTCAACGACGACACCCGCCGCCCGACGCTGCTCAAAGACCGCCCCGAATGGCAGCGATGGCAGCCCATCGGCCGCGTCACCGAGCCAAAGCCCGGGGTCTTCTCGATTGCCGCCGGCCCGCAAGACGCCGGTAGCCTGCGCTATCGCCACCTCGTCCCCGACCCCGAGCAGTGGGAGGCGATCGCGGCCAAAGACCCACTCCCTCGCGCCCCTCGGGCAACGCTCATCACCGACTTCTATTCCTACAACGCGACGACGATGGCCGACGCGAACGACAAGTCGGCCGCCTGGCTCCAGTCCGACTGGGTTGGAGACCTGACCCTCGAATTCGACCTCCGGGTCGAAAAAGCCGAGGGGGACGTGAGCTTCGAGCTGGTCGAGGCGGGGGTCAAGAACCGCTGCGTGATCGACCTGAAGACGGGCGTCGCCTCGCTCTTCCACGGCCAGACAAAGCTCGGCGAGGCCCCGACGCGGATCACCGGCCTCGGCCGCTATTCGGTCGGGTTCGCCAACGTCGACGACCGGCTCACCCTCTGGGTCGACGGCCGGACCCCGTTTGGCGACGGCCTGGTCTACGACGACGCGCCGGGCACCACGCACGGCCCCACGGCGGCTGACCTCGACCCGGCTGGGATCGCCGCGAGCGGCACGTCGATCGAAGTGAGTGGCCTTGTCCTGAAGCGCGACATCTACTATACCCTCAATCCGAGCCGACCCGACGGCGCGATCGATTACCCGCGTCCGCGATTCGAGGAGAGGTCGGAGTCGAAATACGCTCGCGTGCTCTTCATGTTCGACGTCCTCTCCGACCCGGCGAAGTTCGGCCCGATCATCGACGATGTGATGCCCGGCGAGACCTATACGATCAAGCCCGGCCACTTCCTGATGATGGGCGACAACAGCCCCCGGAGCGCAGATAGCCGGGCCTGGGGCAACGGGGATCGCGATTGGGACGTCACCAACCGGTCGCGATGGGAAGTGCCTCGGGCGTTGCTGATCGGCAGGGCGTTCTTCGTCTACTGGCCGCACGGCGTGCCATTTTGGCCCAAGATCCAGGTCGCCCGCGACTTCCTCATCCCCTTCCGACCCTACTTCGAGCGGATGAAGCCGATCAGGTAGGTGCCAGACGACGCTGATGGAACGATGATCGATCAAGGAGGATCGCCGATGGCCCTGCTCGAAGTTCGCGATCTCAAGAAATGGTACGGCAAGCGCCAGGTCGTCAACGGCGTGAGCTTCGAGGTCAATCAGGGTGAAGTCGTCGGCCTGCTCGGCCCGAACGGGGCCGGCAAGACGACGAGCTTCCGTATGACGATCGGCCTGATCGACTGCGACGGCGGCACCGTCGAGTTCGACGGCAAGGACGTCACCAAGCTGCCGATGTATCAGCGCGCCCGCTCGGGCATGGGCTATCTCGCCCAGGACTCCAGCGTCTTCAAGCAGCTCTCCGTCGAAGACAACCTGATGGCGATCCTCGAAACCCGACCGCTCAATCGCAAGCAGAGGCGCGAGCGACAGGATGAACTCCTCAACCAGTTCGGCCTGACCCAGATCCGCCGGACCAAGGCGAATCGAGTCTCGGGCGGCGAGCGGAGGCGTCTCGAGATCGCGCGATCGCTCATCACCGAGCCGAAGCTGATCCTTCTCGACGAACCGTTCGCGGGCATCGACCCCAAGACGGTCGCCGAGATCCAGGACGCGATCCGGGGCCTTGTCGAGCAGCACAATCTCGGCATCCTGCTGACCGACCACCAGTTCCGCGAGACGCTCGAAGTGACCGACCGCTGCTACCTGATCCGCGAGGGCCAGGTCTTCGCCTACGGCGACCGCGAGCAGATCATCAACAACCCCGACGTCCGTCGCCACTACATCGGCGAACGCTTCGACGTCGGCCATCTGCTCGACGAGCGGAAACGCCACTCACTCCCCACCGAAGGCTCACCCCCCGAAGTCGTCATCGACCACGTCGACGACCAATCAGGATCGCCCCTCCACCCCCGCGGACCCGGGGCTTGAAATCGAAGAGATCAGTCCGAAGTTTCAGAGACTCTTCAGGTAGGCGATCAGGTCGTCCATCTCGGTCAGAGAGAGCGCTGAGCCGCCAAGGTCTTCGGGGTTGTGCGGGCCATTGAGGGCGTCACGGAGCGTCTTGGCCCGGCCGTCGTGGAGGTAAGGGTCTTTGTCATAGACTCCCCGGAGTGAGGGGGGATTGAACCCCCGATACACGTCCCGGGAATCTTCGAGGCCGACCTCATGGACCTTGCCGTCGGTGAATTCGGGGCCGGAGTGGCAGCTTACACAGGCTGCCTTGCTCGACCGAAAGACCTGCTCGCCCCGCTTGGCGGCAGTCGAGAGGCCGCCGTCTTGGTCTCGGTTCGGATTGCGCGGGAAGTCGAGGGTCGCAAGGAAGGCGACGACCGCCTTCGACTCCGCGGCGCTCGGCCGCTTTCCCTGCATGCTTTTGGTGAACGACTCGATGGTCGCTTCGTCAAGGCTCGTCTGCCAGCCGTGCCAGGTCCAGGGGCCGGTCTGCGCGACCCGTCGGAGGGTCGGCACCTTCTTGCGGCTCAAGAGGTGCGCCGTGCTGTAGTCGTGCCAGCCGTCGTTCATCGTGTCGAAGTCGAGGCCGTTGGTGTGGCCGTCGCTATGGCAGGTGTTGCAGCTATACCAGCTGTTCGACGACCGGTTCGCGTCGTGAAACAGGGCTTCACCGCGACGGGTCAGGCTTAACGTCTTCGGGCCGCCAAGATCGATCGTCTTGACGAGCCGCGCTGAGGCAAAGTCGATCGCCTGGATCGAGTCGTCCAGATAGTTTGCAGCGTAGACGGTCAACCCGTCGGGCGAGAAGGCTAGCTCGGTCGGACGGCCACCGACCATTACGCGGCGGTATCGCCCATCATTGTTCAGCAATTCGGGAGAGATCAGGTCACGCCCGACCTTGTCACGCCAGGGGAGCCGCGTCCCGTCGGCCCTCAGCAATAAGACCTCATGAGTCCCCCCCGCGCTCACGGCGATATGCTTGCCATCTCGGCTGATCGCGACCCCATGCACGTCGCCCACGGCCTTCCCCTTGGGGTCGAGCGAGATCACCTCGACCGGCGTCTTACCGTCGACCCGGACTCGCGAGAGCCGCTGGCCAAGCACCCAACCCAAATCAATATTGCTCTCCGTCGTCGCCATGCCCCGGTTCTGCATGTTGGCAACGTAGGCCTCTTTCCCGTCCGGCCCAAACGCGACCTGGCGAAGATTGGCGCAACCGACGAGCGGCAACGAACACTCAACCTTCCAGGCCCCCAGGCTGATCACCGTCATCGATTCCGATCGGGCGTCGCCCGTCACCAGCCGCGTGCCGTCGGGCGAGATCGCCAGCCCTCGCGGCTCGCGACCGACCGTGAGCCGTCCGGTGAGGGCCTTGGTCGCGAGATCGACGCGGGCAACCTCATTGCTCGCCCCGATGGCGACGTAGGCCGTCTTGCCATCGGCTGAAAGGGCGACCCCCCTCGGTTCGGGACCGACCTCGACCCGGCCCGTCACCTTGAGGGCGTCTGTCGAGACGGCCAGGATCGCCACATCAGAGCCGTACCAGTGCGAGACCACACCTGTCCGGCCGTCGGCCGAGAGGGCAACGCCGGCGGGCCTATCGCCCGTAGCGACTTCCGCGACGACCGTTCCGGACTTGAGGTCAACGAGTGCAACCGACCCTGACCCCTGATTGGCCACCAGCAGACGCGAACTGTCGGCCGAGAGGGCTAGCGCGATCGGCGAGCGATAGGCCTCGGGATTCAGCGTGGCCGAGCGGGCGGGGGCGACGGCCGAGAGGAACGCGAAGCCCAGCAAGAGAGCCGATCGAGGACACGTCACGTGACAGACTCCGTTGAGGGGCGGTCGCCGGGCGGTCTCATTTTATGTCGAGCGTTTGTTCATCGGCAAGGTGAGAGGGGCTTACATCCGATCGACCACGTCGATCCCAAGCAGTCCGAGGCCGAAGCGGAGAGTTCGGCCGGTGAGGTCGGCAAGGGCGAGGCGGCTATCCCGGAGTGCGGGAGTCTCCGCCTTGAGCACAGGGCATTCCTGGAAGAAGGTGCTGAAGGCGTTCGCGAGCGAGAACAGGTAATCGGTGAGGATGTTCGGCTTGAGTTCGGAGGCCGCAAGCGATAGTGACTCGGGCAGCCGCAGCAGGGCGACCGCCAAGCCGCGTTCGGCGGGCCCGGAGATCGAGATCGGCGGGTTTGCCGATCGGATGGCCTCAGGGTCGATCTCGCCTTTGCGGAAGATGCTCTGGATGCGGGCGTAGGCATACTGGAGATAAGCGCCCGTATTGCCGTTCATGGCCATCATTTTCTTCCAGTCGAACACATAATCGCTCAACCGGTTCTGCGAGAGGTCGGCATATTTGATCGCCCCCAGGCCGACGATCTCCGCAACCTTCGCCCTCTGCTCGGGTTCGAGGTCGGGGCTGTTCTCGTCGACGACCTTACGGGCCTCGCTCACCGCCTCGTCGAGCAGTGACTCCAGGCCCACCACGTCGCCATCACGGGTCTTGAAGGGCGTCCGGTCGGGTCCGAGGATCGTGCCGAAGGCGACGTGCTCCATCCGCATGTCGTCGTAGCCCCACTTCTCGGCGACTTCGAAGAGAGCCTTGAAGTGGGCACCTTGTCGGTGGTCGACCACATAGAGGAGCAGGTCGGGGCTCCACGTCTCCTTGCGATATCGGATCGTGGCGAGGTCGGTGGTCGCGTAGTTCGAGGCCCCGTCGCTCTTCCGGACGATGAACGGGGCCTTGGATGCCTTGGTGAAGACGACCGTTGCGCCCTCGCTCTCGACGGCAAGCCCCTTCGCTTCAAGGTCGCTGACGACACCGGCGAGCATCGGGTCGTAGAAACTCTCCCCGAGGTGGACGTCGAACGTCACGCCGAGCCGTTCGTAGATCGCGTCGAGCGCCTTCAGGCAGTGGGGCATGAATTGCTCCCAGAGCGCCCGATTCTCAGCGTCTCCCGCGTGCAGTTTCGCGGTCTCGACCCGTGTGGCGTCGGCCACCTTGCGAGCCTCGTCGATCGTCGCTTTGACCGATTCGAGCGAATCCGACGTCCCCTCAGCCAGCTTGGCGAAGAGCGCGGCCGACTCCTCCGCCTTGCCGCCTTCGGCCAGCGTGAAGACCTTCTCGTATCGGGCTTTGAAGTCTCCCCCCGGCTTGATCGTCGACTGGGCCAGGCGGTAGAGCCGGGAGAGTTCGGCCACCGGATTCGCCGCGTAGGCGGCCTCGTCGCGGTGGTTCTTCCATCCCCAGAGGATCATGCCGAACTGCGACCCCCAGTCGCCCAGGTGATTGTCGCGGATCACCTTATGGCCGAGCGAGGCGAAGATCCTCGACAGGCTCTCGCCGATGACCGTTGAACGGATATGGCCGACGTGCATCGGCTTCGCGACGTTCGGCGACGAATAGTCGATCACGACCGTCAGCGCCTTTTCGGGCCGGTCAATGCCGAGATCGGCGTCGGCGATCAGCCGTCCCAAGGTCTCGCTCAACCAGTCGTCGCGGAGCCGGACGTTCAAGAAGCCGGGACCGGCGATATCAGGGGCGTCGGCCATCGGGGCCAGCTGAACCGTCCCGGCCACGACCTGGGCGATCTCGCGCGGGTTCTTCCCCTGCGCCTTGCCGACGCTCATGCAGCCGTTGGCCTGGTAGTCGCCGAACTTAGGGTCGGTGCTCGGACGGACGGCGCTGCCGAACGTGGCGGGGTCGCCGCCTTCGGGGGTGGCGGCGGTGAAGGCGGTCCGCAGGCGGTCGAGGACGTTCATCGAGGTTCCATCACGGAGAGTCGGGCACATCGATTGCCGGATTCAAAGAGTCGTGGGAGTCCTCCGTAGGGTCCGTTGTGCGGACCTATTCTTCAACGAGACTGCCGCGAAGAGGTCCGCGCTGCGGACGCTACGGAAGACCGGATCATCCCACCGAAAACCGCGTTAGTCTTCCTCGACGACCTCGACTGGGGCCTTGACCGACGGCGGGTCGCCCAGGACGGGGGCCTTCCAATCGACGTGAGGGGCGTCTCCCCAGACCTCTTCGAGCGAGTAGTACGTCCGGGATTCGGGCGTGAAGAGATGCACGACGAAGTCGCCGTAATCGATCAAAATCCAGCTTCCCTCTTCAGTCCCTTCCATCCCGAGCTTGAACTCACCGGTCTTCTTCATCTCGACGTCGATCTCGATCGCGATCGCGTTGGCGAGTCGGCGGGTCGAGGCGGTCGCGATCACGAAGAAGTCGATCAGCGGAGTCGCCGCGCGGAGGTCGAGCAGCAAGATGTCTTTGGCCCGGTTGTCGTCGGCGATCTCAGCGCATCGAGCGACGAGCTTCAGCGCCTTGTTCAGCCGTTCGGGGATGGCCCGAGACGCGGCAAAGTGCGGAACGTCGTCCTGCGAGTGTTGCTCGCGACGCGCCTTCTTCTTGCGAGGTGTGGCATGATCCGTCGGTGCGACGGCGGCGGTCGGGTCGACGATTTCGTTCGTATCTTGATCCATATCGGCCATTAAAACGTGTCCGGTGAGAATGCGACGGCCAACTATGCCTCGCGCCAGGGCGACGGCAAGAAGGACACGCGGCGGTCGCATCGCGTTCGTGAAGAATCCTAGTGTACTCGAAGGCAAACGCGATGCCTACCACTTCGGCACCCCCGCGCTTGAGGTCAGACGAGAAACCTCACCGAATGACGGGACGAGGTTGACCCTAAACACGATCATTTTGAACGGAAGGTCGCGGTGCATGGGGCACTCGACTGCGAGCGGATGCGGGTTCTATCCGAGTCGCGGGCTCGAAGGGGCAGACCATGACAGGGGATCGAGGGGGAAAATTCTCGGCGAGACGAATCATGGCGGGCCTCTTCGACGGCGTCGACGAGGACCGCGCGGTCAAACTGCGATCCACGTTCGGGCTGCGTCGGTGGCTGGTGAGCTGGGAGACTCGAGACGATGGCACCTGGTTGGCCCGGCTCTCCCCGCCCGGCGCGTCTCGGACCATCGTCCGGTACGGCCGGACCCGGGTCGAGGCGATCGAACGAGCGGCCAGGACGTTGAAGTTTGCGATCGAGATCCGAGGGACAAGAGGGCAGCTTGGATGACTTGGCTCCAAGACTTCCAGGCACCTCGAAGAGTTGGCACCAACTTTTGTTGAAACCTTGGGACTGCTGACGTATTGGCGAATGAAATTCTGTTGTTCATTGGTAAAGGTGGTAAGTCGATGAATCCGTTGCGAGAGATCGTAGAACGTCTGGGGCGTCGAGCGATGGACCAGCCATCGCCATTCCGCGCCGAGGCCGATGGCGTACTGGAGAGCTTCCGCGCCGGGCGTCGTGAACTCGAATCGAAGGTCAAGCGGGGCGACCTGACACCGAAGGTCGCCCGAGAGCAGGCCGTGGCGCTGGCGAGCGGGGTCGGGCGTGCGGTCAAGAGTCGGGCCGGCGAGTTCTCGACCACCCCCCGCGTCTTCCTCGATCGACTCGTCGAGGCAAGCGAGAGCCGCAAGGTCGCGAACGATCGGACCTCGCTCGAAGGGCTCCAGCGCGAGACGAATCGGCTGCTCCGCTCGGTGCTGGTCGAGCAGCAGATCCAGGTGCGTGGGCCTGAGTTCGAATCCCGAGCGTTCGTCCGTCCCGTCGCCGGGGGCCAGCCCGCGCCGACGCTCGATCGGCTGCTCTCGTTCCATCAGACGGCGACGATGGCCGGCGACGACGCCGGGGTCGAGTGGGCTCGCCGCCAGCTTGAGAGCTATCGGCCCGTCGTCAGCAATCCCGACGACCATCGCCGGATCGACCTCGCCACCGACCGTCCCGACCGGGTCAACCCTCGGCTCGTTGAGACCTACGTCGGGGCGATGGCCGATCAGCCGCCCGACCAGCTCGAACGCTTCGTCTCGGAGTCGATCGCTGAGAAAGACGCCAACGCCTGCATGGCCGCCTTCATCATGGCCCGCGAGAGTCCCGAGGGCAGTCGACTCCGCTGGGTCAGGCTCGTCCTCGAAGGGGTGAATTCCTTCCCCGACGCCGCGCTCACCACACTGCGAGAACTCGAAGTCGAGGCGCGATCGGCCGACCGCGAGGCCGCAATGACCCAGGCTGAATTCGTCTCAACGCAGGCGGAGACCGAGGCCCGGCTGCACGGCGTCGAGGCACCGAGCGAGGCCGAACTGGCTCGCCGATCGGCGATCGAGTCGCGACCGGCCGCCCGGCTCGGCGAGGCGATCGGCCTCAAGCTCGACCGTAGAGGCATGTTTGCCGGCGAAGTAGCTCCCTACACCACCGAAACACAGAGCGTCGGATGACATCCGCCATCGCGAGCGGGCCGAGGCCCGTGGGAGAATATTTACCGATGTTTGAACTCAACGACCTTTGCCACCGCCTGCTGCGGTCGATCGTCACCGCCCCGCTCGCCTGGCAGTCTCCTCCTCAACTCGCCACTCGGCTGGGGATCGGCCTCGACGACGCGACCGACGCACTCGCCGACCTCGACGTTTCGGGATGGATCGACCCCTGGGAGATGGGCGACCTGCTCTATGTCACGCTCTCGCCGCGTGGGGCCGAGCGGCTGAGGGTCCGCCTGGTCACGGTCGGACGGTCCGAGGGGATGCGCTGGGGATCGATCGACGACCCCGAGCCCTACCCCGCGCGCAGCTTGGGACGGCACGAAGGACTCTCGGCCCTCGACTTTGTCGCCGACCCCACGCCGAGTCCCGAACAGGCTGCCGAGTCAGCCGAACGGATGGCACGGATTGCGCGAGGAAGGGCCGACGCCGGTTTGGCCGACTGGGTCAATTTTCTGCCCCGGCCGACGATCCTGTACGGGTCGGGCCTCACCCCTTGGCCCGGACCGAAACGTCACCGAGCCGGCGAGTGCCCCGGATGCGGCTCGCGGCCACTGCCTGAGTCGGCCTATTGCCTTGTCTGCGATCGCTGGGGCCTCGACCATTGCCTCGCCACCCATCGAGCCCATCTGGCGTCTCCGAGGCCGATCCGCAACCCGTCGTCGCCCTCAGCAAATCCCTCTGCGGCCAAGGCCGCGCGGCGTGCGAAGCGACGTCGGAAATGGGCCGCGATCCAGATCTCGGGACATCAAAAAGCGGCCCGCTCCAGGGCGTCGCGATAGTCGTCGGGGGTATTCAGATTGATCAGAGTCGAGAGGTCGGGGTCGACGACGCAGAGTTCGTCGGCCCCGACTTCACGCGCCCGGATCAAAGGGATCAGCGACCGGAGCCGAAAGACCTCCCGATCGAGCAGCGAACGGATCGCGGGCAGGACGGTCGACCGGCGATAGACGGCCGCGAGCGGGTGCGAAAACCCGCCGATGACGGGTATCGCCGCGTCGTCAGCCCCGATCACCGAGGCGAGCAATTCGACCCACGCTGGAACGAGAAAGGGGGCATCGGTCGCGGTCGCATAGACAAAATCCACTCGGTCATCGATCGCGATCAGTCCGTCGTGAAGCGCCTGGAGCGGCCCTCGGCCTTCGACGGTATCGCGGACGATCTGGACATTCTTGCCGAAGTCGGGGAGGGCCTGACCGGGCGCGGCGACCACGACGATCGGCCCCGCGGCCTCGCCTACGAGCCTGACGACTCGCTCAAGCATCGACTCGGGACCGAACGCGAGGGAGGCCTTCGACTGCCCCATCCGACGACTCTGCCCGCCACAGATGACGATCGCGCCGAGGGTCATGGCTTTTGGGGCGGGATCGTCAGGAGAATCGGGGCGCTCGAATAAGCTGTTTTCACGACGAAGTTGATCGAGACGTGTCCCATGACTGCGATCGGCACCTTTTCGCATGAGGGGGCGTCAGCGGCGGCCTGGAGCACGATCTTGCCGACGGTCTCCTTGGGTCCGAGCAACGTCTTCGAACCGGCCTCCTTGACCGTCACGCCCGGCGGCAACGACGACGCGAAGACCTGACCGAGATGGGCCAGATTCACCGCGAGGTTGACGCCCTGCGCGTAGTCACCTTGCCGGGTGATCGTCACGTCGATGGTCGTCGACTCGCCCGGTTTGAGGACGACTTCCGTCGGCTTGGCCTCGACGCCGAGGTCCGAAGGCTTGGTAACCGCCAGCGCGATTGTGTCGACGACATAACGCCCTCGGCCTCCGCCCGGCAGGTAGATTTCCTGATAGGGAGCGACCGTTCGGGCAATGGGACCCACGCCGGTTTCGGCCTTGGCCCCGAGCTTGATAAACGACCCGCCCAGCTTGGCCTCTTTCAATGCGGAGACGACGATGACACCTTGGCTCATGTTCGCGGGGATCGTCAACGGGCTGGCCTGGACACCGGCGGGCAGGCCGTCGAAGGCCGCCGAGATCGGCCCTGCGAAGCCTCCGCGACGGGTGACATTGACGTAAACCGCCATCCGCGCCCCCGGCCCGATGTTGATCTTATCAGGGTCGCAAAACGCGACGAAGTCGGGCTTCGCGGACTCGGCGAGAATGGTGTAGCCGAAGTTGGGTCCGCCCCGACTGTGAAGGTCACCAACCTGCACGGCGAACGTGCCGTCTGAAGGGGCGGTCCACTCGACCCGGAGATCTTTGCCCAAGCCCGGCGAGTCGTCCACCTCGGTCACGACGATGCCTTTCGCGTCGAGAATCCGCAGGACAACGTCCGCGCCCGACTTGACCCGCCGCGCGACGATCTCGAACGCGTAAGCCTGCCCTTTCTTCGCCTCAAACCGATAGGCGTCGAGGTCATTCCTCGCGCCGAGCCGGCCGCAGATTGCTGCGGGCAGTGTCACCGCCTGCGCCTTCGGCGTTTCGTCTCCAGCGTCATCGACCTCGACCGCGATCGGGAGCCGGGTGACGACGACCGGGTACGCCTGAGTGCGGCCCGCCTCGCTCGCGAGCGGAAACCATCGAGGCCCGTCCGGGGCCTCTCCGGGCACGTCAAGCCGCAGTGGCGTCTTCGTATCGAAGTTGACGCCCAGGCCCTTCAACTCGGCCATCTTGCCCGGGTTGACGGCCGATGGGAACACCGACGTGACATAAGGCTTCGACGACGCGATCAAGACATAGGTCCAGTTCGCATTCCCCGCGTAGTTCGTGTCGCGCACCTGGAGGAGATAGTTGCCGGCCGTCTTGAAGGTGTGGATCAGGAGGGGGTCTGCGTAGTCGCTATTGTCGTCGGTGGCGACCTCTCGTCCTCTCTCGTCAAGGAGGATCAAGATTGGATCGAGATGCGTTTGCAGGTCGTGAATCTTGTTTTCGAGCCGATTCCCCCAGAGCGAGAACGCAATCGTCTGACCGACTTTGGCCTCGATCGTGTACCAATCCACATCCTCAACCGCGCCGATCTTTCCCGAAACGGCCACGGGCAGAGTGAGCTTCTGAGCCCCCTTGGCGGTGTTGTTGGCCTTCTCATCGGCCTCGACGACGACCGGATCTTCGGTGACGACGACCAGGCCGGTCGACGAGACGCCTTGAGGCGTTACGAGGCGAACCTCGCGGATCACCGGCGCGGCGTCAGCGGCGACCGTGAGCTTGACCTTCGCCGAGGCAGCGGGCTGGCCCTTCATCCCACTCTTGGCCTTCGCTATCGGGACCGCGACCTTACCCGGCGGCATCACTTCACCTGTGACGCCCGTCCCTTCAACGAGCAGGGCCGAGGCCCCTGAGAAGTCCCCCGCGCCGGTCAGCGTTAACTCGGTGGTCGTGCCACGTTGAACCGCCGTCGGCTCGACCCTTGAGATCATCGGGTACGACGTCTGACCCCAGGTCGTCCCCGACGCGGCGATCAGAATCATCGGTATGAGCAGGTGGGCTTGTCGCATAATCGAGACTCGCTCGGAGATGGATATCACTTCGGCTTCGATGGCGAGGCCGGGCGTTCCTTGACCTCTTTACCGCCAACCACCCAACGCACCGCCGATCGGAGGTCGGACGCTCCCTTGACCTCGCCGTCCGGCGCGATGGCAAGCCAGGCCGGCGCGCCGGGGCTGATCGAGGGGGGTTGGAGCAAGACCGCTTCGAGCTTGGCCGACTCGGGATCCCAGACCCGGACCACACCATCCCACCCGCCGCCCGCCACGCGACGCCCGTCAGGCGAGACGGCGACCGCGTATTGCCACTCGGTCGGGCCGAGGAGCGGACGGAGATGCGCACCGGTCTTACCGTCGAAGAGTCGGATCGACTTATCACCGCTCGCCGACACGAGCCGCTTGCCGTCTCGGCTGAACGCGAGCTGCTGCACCGGCCCGCCGTGGACTCCCACCTTCTTCGCCGATTTATCGGCATCGGGCAACCACGACCGGATCGACGGTTCATCCCCCGCGCTCACGAAGCCGGTCCCATCGGGTCGGACGGCGATCGCGAGGACATCCTCATTGTGCTCGCCGTAAGTCCTCATCTCCGTCGCCGAATCGGCGTTGATCCGCTTCACCGTTCGATCTTTGCTCGACGAGATCACCGACTTGCCGTCGGGCCAGAAGGCCACGTCATAGACGAAGTCGGAGTGCCCCTTGAACACCCCCGACGCCTTGCCGGTCTCCAGGTCCCAGAACCGGACCGTCGCGTCATAAGAGCCCGTCACGAGCCGCTTGCCATCGGGGCGAAACGCAAGACCCGACACCACGTCGCGATGGCCGTCGAACTCTCGGATCGTCGATCCATCGTTCGCGTTGATGATGCGGACGACTCCCGAACGCGATGGCAATCCGGCACCCGCCGCGAGGACCTTGCCGTCAGGACTGTGGGCCAGCGCGAGCACCGGGCCGGGGATGTCGTCGATCATCCGGATCAACTCGCGTTTGGGAACGTCCCAGATCGCGATCTGGCCATACGTGCCGACAGCGAGCGTCGTCCCGTCATTCCCGAACGCCAGCGACGTGACGCCGGGGATCGGACCGACCTTGAGCCGCATCTCAAGCGCCGACTTGTTCGGTGGCACTGCGGGCAGCGAGAGCGTGAGGTCGAGCGACCGGACGACGCGACGCAAGGCGGGTTTCGATGGGGTCAATCCCGCGACTTCGGTCGGCGTTCCCCTCGGTGCCCCGGCTTCGATCCATCGGCGGATCAGGTCACGCTGGAGAGGCTTGATGGGGACATCCGAAAGGGGCATCCGCCGCTCCTCGTCGGTCTCGTTGAGGCGAGAATAGAGTTCACTCTCGGCCGACTTGCCCGCAACGACGACTTTATGCTTGGTCGTCCCCCTCATCAGCGCCTCGAAGGAGTCAAGCGCGAGCCCGCCCGAGACGTCGGGGTCTTCGATTTCCTTGACGTTGTGGCAGACGACGCATCGCTTGGCGAGGATCGGCCGGACGTCGCGTTCGTAAGACGGAGGAGCATCGGCGGCGGACAGAGGCGTTCCGAAGCCGAGAAGGAATCCGATCTGAAGACTTATCCATGATCCAAGGAGTCGCATCGTCATCCTCCTCGGATCAGTGGTTGAACAGAAACTCTTTAGAGTTGAGCAGGCCCCAGAAGAGGTCTTGCGCCCCTTGCGATCGCGCGGAAGCCTCGACGATCAACCGCGTCGCGATCTCGGTCTCGTGAGGCTCGGGGCGGCGATCAAACGTGACGAGATAGAGCTTGCGGACGAGCGAGGGATCGTCGATCGACTTGTCCTTGAGCCAGGCGGCGAGCCGGCCTTCAGGGGCGTTGATCTTGCGGTTGAGGGCCTCGCCGTTCATCAGGTGGAGGGCCTGCGAGAGGTTGGGGTCGGAACCTCGCTCGCATTCGCAGGCGATCGCGCGGACGGGGCGGCCAAAGGTGTCGAGGAAGTAAGACTTGAATGTCGTGTCAGGGAGGGCGATCGACCTTGTGCCCTCGGGCCTGAGTGCGAACTTCTCAGTAGTGCCGGTGGCGGCGTTAAGGGCGTCGAGGAGCTGTTCGGCGGTGAGCCGCTTGAGGTGATAGTGCGTGAAGAAGGTCGTATCCAGGCGGTTATCCGGGGTGGGCAACGCGCTCAGCGCGTAGGTCCGGCTCTTGAGAATGAGGCGGAGCAGGGCCCTGATATCCGAGCCCGACTTGACGAACTCGGCCGCCATCGCGTCGAGCAATTCGGGGTTCGAGGGCGGATTGGTCGCGCGGAGATCGTCGATCGGGTTGACCAGTCCCGAGCCCATCAGGTAGCCCCAGTAACGGTTCACGACGTTCCGCGCTGTCCAGGGATTCTTGGGGTCGTTGAGCCATCGGGCGAGGGCGCGTCGGCGGTCGATCGGGTCATCGGCGGGTGGGGCGTTGAGCGGGCGGGGGATCATCCGTTTGCCGCTGCGAGGTTGGTTGATCTCGCCGGTCTTGCTCACGAAAATGACCCGCTCCTGACCGAACAGGCCGAACTCGTCGCTGGTCTTGGTGCGGATGCGGGCGAAATAGGCGGCGAGCCCATAATAGTCATCCTGCCCGTACGCCTCGAACGGGTGATGATGGCACTTGGCGCACTGAAGCCGCACGCCCATGAAGAGCTGAGCCGTCGTCTCAGCGAGGTCTTCAGGATTGCTTGCGACCCGGAAATAGTTGGCGGGGCCAGAGGTGAAGATCGACCCTTGGGCCGTCACCAGCTCGTCGATCATCCGGTCAAATGGCTTGTTCGACCGGAAGGCGTCGCGGAGCCAGAGGTTGAACGCGAGCATCCCCTGCGCCCCGAGATTCTCGGAATTGACGCGGAGCAGGTCTCCCCACTTGAGCGTCCAGAAGTCGACATACTCGGACCTGTCGAGCACGCGATCGACGAGCTTGTCTCGCTTGTTCGGGTCGGTGTCGTCGAGGAACGTCTCAACCTCTTCGGGGGTTGGCGTCGTCCCGATGGCGTCGAGCATCACGCGACGGAGGAATTCGGCATCGGTGCAGGTTGGGGACGGAACGAGGCCCAGCTCACGCCACTTGGCGGCGGCCTTGTCGTCGATCACGTTCTTCGCGACCCACTCGAACGGCTTGGTCGCCGAGTAGGGGACTGTCAGCCTGGCGAGCGCCGCGTGACCTTGATAGCGGACCATCACGCTTGTCTCGCCCTGGCGTTCGACCTTCGCCGTGCCGAGCGGGGTCACGGTCGCGACGCCTTCGTTCAGCGCGTCATACTTCGCCTGATCGGTCACATCGCGAACGGTGCCGTCAGACAGTTGGGCGAGCACGACGAGCCGTTGCGTATCGCCGGGCCGCAGGGTCCGGGCTGTGGGATAGACGTTGAGGCCGATGACATCCGACTCGGCACGATCGGGCGGGGGAGCCCCCTCTTCGAGCCAGAGACGAATGATCTCGTAATCGCGCGAACCGGTCTCGAATCGCTTGCCGCCGCCGTGCGCAACGGCGAGCGTCGGCTTGAGCAGGAGCAGGCTCTCCTCGGGCGCGAACGGAGTCACGCGCCGTCCCTCCGCGCTCTTGACGATGGCGACGTGGTCAGGGTCGGCCTCGAAGCCGAGCAACGAGAGCTTGAATCCGCCCTTGCCGTGCTGGCCGCCGTGGCACGCCCCCATGTTGCATCCGAGCTTCGTCAGGATCGGCTGGACCTCGTGGCGGAAGCTCACCCGCCTCGGGATCGACGACCCCGAGACCGCCACCGCCACCTTGGCCTCGACATTCCCAACCCTCACGACCGCCGAGCCGGTGCCGTCACCCTTCGGGACGAGTCGGCCGTTACCGTCGATCGCGACGATGCCGGGAGACTTCGATTCCGCTTTCGCCTCGCCCGTCACGTCGCGCCGGGTGCCGTCGGTCAAGACGCCGACGACCACCAACCGCTGCGACGCCGACGGTCCCGAAAGCTTGATCTCCGAAGGCCAGACTTCGAGCGACTTGACCACTTGCGCACCCGACACGCCGGTCATCCCGGTCGAGACGATGACGGTTGCGAGGAGAGATCGCATGCGCATCGGGGTGTCTTTCGTGTTGGGAGGCAAGGTCGGTCGGGGGCGGGAGTCGCGGGCGGGCCTGATGTTTAACAATGATTGATGATCGATAGAAAAGCAAGGGTCCGCTGGCGTGTGGGAGATCGAATCGCGATCGACCTTGAACCTTAGCGGATCACTTTCCCACCCGAGCCGACGACCACACGTGACTGCTCGACGTCTTCGAGCGGCACTGGCGAGGTTCGATCGCGGTAGCGCGGCAGCCAGACCCATTCGGTTCGACCCGAGACCATCGCTTCGGCGACCTCGGTGCTAAGCGTAACCCCGCCTCGTCCGTTGAGGTGGACGGGGTCCACAAACTTGGTGTGGTCGTAGCCTGACCGACGCGCGTCGAGGACGATCAGACTCGGATGCTTGGCGGCGACTTCGCGGACGAATCCACTGTATTTCTCGTCGGCCCCGCTCGCGACCCGTCGCTGGTGGATGGCTGGAGAGACCGGCGGCAGAAGCCAGTAGACCTTCGCCCCGCGCGACTCGGCCAGCTTGATGAACTTGTCGATATACGTGCGATTGACCTTATTGCACCAGAAATGGTCCGACATTAGTTTGAAATGGTCTTGCTCGGTCACTTGCCCCTGGAAGGCCGGATTGTCGGGCGTGTACTCGGCTCCTCGATGCTGACCCCAGTTGCGTTGGTAGACGAGGTTGGTCTCATGGAGCGGGTCGACCTGACCACGCAGGGCCGCGATCAGGTTGGCCTGGATCTCCCAGCGCGATCGGTGCGAGTTGAGCAGGCGGTCGCGGGCCATCGTCACGAAGAAGCCAAAGTCTCGGCCGGCGCGGGCCAGTTCGATCAGCTCGCGATAGTTGAGAATCTCGGGCCAGTTCCGCGACGAGTGCCGGGGGCTTCCCGAGAGCAAGTCGGGCATGAAGTCGACGATAATTGACTGCGGCCGGGCTCCGGCGTCGAGCGCGTGCTTGAGCAGGAAATAGCTCGCCGGGGCCGACGCCGCGCAGATCGAGACGTTATAGACCCGCTTGCCGAGCTTGGCTTCGAGCACCTCGGGGATCATCCCGTGCTTGACCAGGCTATCGCCGAAGCAGAGCACCTCGGCCTTACTCGCTTCGCCACGCGCGGCGGTGTCGCTGAGGTTCCACGAGAGGGTGGCGGTGTTCGTGAACCGGAACGCATGACGGCCGATGTAAGCCTCAACCGCGACAACCAGGACGACCATCCCGATCAGTCCAAGGGGCCAGCGTCGCGTCTTTATTTCGGGTTCCATGACACCGAATCCCTTCATGCCGAAGCCGCAAGCCGCCCGGATCTTGCCCCGATCGCCGTCTCGACGCGGGCATTCAGCGTTGCGAAGCGATGGTCCCAGTCATAACCCCGCTCGACGAGAGCCCGGCCCGCCTCGCCGAGTCGGGCAGCATAGGCGCGGTCGTCGAGAAGTTTTGATATCGACCGTTCGAGGGCGGAAATATCGCCGAACTCGACGAGCAATCCGGCCTCGCCGTGGATTACAACCTCGGGCACGCCCCCGGCCCTCGCGGCGATGACCGGTTTTCCGTTGGCCCAGGCTTCGAGATAGACGATGCCGAACGAGTCCGTGCGTGAGGGCATCGCGAAGACGTCGATCGCGTCGTAGAACGAAGGCACGTCCTCCGGCAGGATCGGCCCGAGCTGCTTCAGCCACGGCCGGGACCGCCAGTCATCTCTATCAAGAAAGGCGTCGAACTCGGGAGTCGCCGACCCGGCAAGGAGCAACGTCACGGCTTCGGGTCGGTCGCGATTAATCCGATCGACGGCGCGGATCACGTCGGGAGTTCCCTTGTTGGGGTCGAGCGCACCGAGTTGACCGACGACCGGACCCGGGCCGACCCCATATCGGCCGCGCAAGGTCGCGCCGTCGCCGCCGGTGACTTCCGCACGCTCGATCGCCATCGGCAGGGTGAGGAGCCGATCGCGGGGGACGCCCCAGCCGGCAACGACCTCGGAGGCGTTCGGGGTCGGCGAGACGATCACGTCGGCCTCGGACAGCAGGCGGATCTGGTGCGGCCGGGTGTAGGTCCGGTTGACCGGGTCGCCGGGGGTCGAGAGATGGAGGAACGGCGTGAGAATCAGCGGGGCATCGGCGGCGCGGGCGGTCTGGAGCGCGGCATAGCTGAAGAGGGTGAACGGGAAGCCAACCCCGAATACCGCGTCATAATCGCCGCGAATCTTGCCGAGGCCGGGAATGATCGGCATATAAGACGCGACGCGGCATTGGGTCCGCCAATGGGGGACATAGCTCAAGAGCCGGCCCGCATAGCGTTGCAACGGCAGATGCTTGACCGGGAACCGATGCACGACGGCACCGTCAACGTTCGAGACCGCCGGGGCGTCGACCCGCCGTCGACTCGGATCGGTGTAATAGCGCAGGTCGTGGGCGTCACTGGTAAAGACATCCACCGAGTGACCCGATGCCACGAAGCGCCGGACCATCGCGCGGCCGTAAGTCTCGGCCCCACCGAGGCAGGGATGGTAGCGATGGGTGAACCAGGCGATCCGCATCGGACGTCCCTCGTCGCTTTCGCAGGCCGAGCCGAGGCCCATCCTGCATAAAGTGATTGATCTTTTTAACGGACCGTCTGCCCGCTCACCTTCGCCATCCCGACCGGTCGCTCGAACACATAGACCAACGCCTGCCGCTTCTTCGGCACTTCGGGATAGGTCGCAACCGGCTTGAGACCCTCGACGAGCGAGCGGAGTTGGTCGCAATAGGGCCAAGGCCCGCGGAGGTGGGCGTCGCGGACGACGACGTATCGCAGGCTCGGGTCGTTTGAGGCGTCGATGATGTTGGCAAACGTATAGCCGGGACGGTTGCCGTAGAACTGCGAGAGGCCGGTCACGTCGGCCACTCCCTCGCCAGGCCCGACGTTCTTCGCGACCCAGGCCCCGGCGTCTCGATAGCCGGCCATCGACTCGTTGATCGGCGCGAACGTCTCACGGCCGAAATAGAGGCTAAGCCCTGCGAGCAAGACGAGCCAGACCGCCGGTCCCGCCGTGTAACGGACGTCGTCAAGCCCGAGCCATCGGCCGGGGATCGTGAGCCGACCCATGAGCGTATGCAGGCCCGATGCGGCCGCAGGGATGAGCAGATAGGCCACGATCATCGCGTGTCTGGGCGTGCAATAACCGCCCGTGGCATGCAACCGGATCAGCGCGAGGGCCGACGCCGCGAGGACAATCGCCACGAACAGCCAGGGTCGAGACCGATCGCCCGGGGGCCAGGCGAGGAACATCCCGACGACCACGAACGGCAGTAACGGCAGGCTGACAGCGTCTCGGACGGCCTCGGCCATCGCTCGGGCGGCGAGGACGTAGGTCTTCGCGGTCGACTGGTTCGGGTCGAGCGGTCGCTGGCGTTCGACGGCAGTCGGGGCTGACTTCGGCGCGGTGCCGAGCAGCCTCTGGACGGCGGGTTTGGTGCCAAGACCACCCTTCATGGCGATATATGGGCCGACCAGCAGCGCGGGGCCGATCACGAGGAATCCCACAGCCGCCCACCAGCGTGGCCAGACGAGCCGGGTCGAGTGAAGCAGGGGCATTGCGGCCAGGCTGGCGACGAGGGCCATCGGCAAGAGCAGCCCCTCGGGGCGGGCCAGGTAGGCGAGTGCGGCGAATCCGATCGTGGGCGGGAGCCAGACGAACCGGCCTTCGCGGAGGAATCGAAGCGCGGTGAAGAGGCCCCAGGTCCAGAAGAGGAGGAAGGTGCTCTCACTGAGAACGTCGGCCATCGTGTGGCCGGTCAGGGGGACGATCAAGGCGAGCACGACGGCGAGCCAGGCCGAAGCTCCGCCGAAGAGTTCGAGGGCCACGAGATAGAGCGGGACTACCCAGAGGACTCCCGCAACGACCGAGGCAACCTGCGCGGCACGCTGCCAGCCATCGGGGGTGCCGGGGGCGAGCAGGCCGCGATGCGCGAGCATGATCCCGGCGGGATAGGCGGGGTGGTCAACCGCCTGGAGCAGCCCTTGTTTCAAAGAGCCCTGGTCGAGCCGTTTGGCCTGGTCGATATAGCGGAGGCCATCATTGAACATGACGGCCGTGTGCCCAGCCATCCAGCCGAGCAGGCCCGCCGCGCATCCCATCAGGAGGATAATCCGAGCCGCGTGCTGACGTCCTGTCATGCGCTATGAGTCCTTTCGCATCGAGGCATCCTGCCCACGGCCCGTCACCACGACACCCTCGGCCAGTTCGAGCACCATCCGGCCGCGCAGCTCGTTCCCGTCTCTGAGGAGCTTCGCGACCCGTCCGATCCTCCGCCACGAACTCGCGTCGTCCGGGTGCCGGCGTCGGGCGACAGCCCAGGCTCCCTTGACCTTCGCCTCAATGGCGACGATCGCGTAAAGCCCGAGGAATTGCCATCGCGGCAGGTGCTTCCGGAAGTACAGGAGCTTGCTGTGCCGGGTGATGACCCGCATCTTTGGCGAAATCGCCCGATTTTGCAAGGGACGTAAATGGACGACCGAGATCGAGGGGTCATATTCAATCCGCCAGCCCTTGTCAGTGGCCGATCGGCAGAGCGCCACCTCTTCGTAGTAGAGGAAGAAATCTTCGTCCATGCCGCCGACGTCTTCCATCATCTCCGGGTTCAGGAGCACGCAGGCCCCCGTCACCCAGGGGACCGGTCCGGGCTTGATCCGCCAATCGGGCTGGTATTTCCGGCGTGATCGGGGTATCAACTGCTCCCAAACGGTCCGAAAGAGCGTGGGGAACGCCCCGACGGACGGCTGAGGCGACCCATCGGGGTTGCGAAGGCCAAACCCAACGATCCCGGGCGGATTGGCTCCAGCGCTTTCGAACCGTTCCACCAGGCGCGACACCTCGGCGATCAGACCGGCATCGGCCTCCACGTCTGGATTGAGCACCAAGAGCCAACACCCCCGCGCGGCGGCCCATCCGGCGTTGACGCCGACGGCGAAGCCCCCATTCTCGGCACGGGCGAGCAGCCGCACGCCCGTCGGTGGCGAATGGAGCGAATCTGGCATCGGATCGGGGGATTGATTATCAACGACGATCAGCTCGGCACGTCCGTCGCGAACCGCATCTGCCCGGCCGAGGTCGGCAACCAGACGCTCGACGTCGGGCCAGCTATTGTAGTTGACGATCACGACGGCAAGGCGTCGGGTCGGTCGCACGGTGGGAGTCTCGGGGAGTTGCACGCGAGCGACCTTGTCGAGGGGAACGAAACTCCCCTCGCCTTTCGGCGGATCGGGGAATCACTGGAATAATCGGTCGGATCGGCCGATGGAAGAGTTTAAGGGAAAATTGGGAGAGGTCGCCAAGGATGGTCAGACCGCTCAACATTGCCGAGGGTGACCAGCCGGGCCGAAGTCCGGTGCGGAGACGCTCGCCCCGGCCGACACCGAAGGAACGGTGGACCCGCCCCATGATCACCCCATCCTCGACGGACGGAGCCGGGCCATCTCCGGTCTCACGCGGGACCGCCGGCCGGGTCCTGATCGTGGGAGGGTGCCGCGATAGCCGACGGCTCGCCCGCACCCTCCGCAACGGCCCCTGGCCCGACCTGCCGGTCGTCGGGTTCATCGACGCTGGTCACTCCGGCGTCTCCGGACCGATGACCCGAGGCCGCCAGCTCGCCATCCACCCCCAGGCCGATCCGGTCCCGGTCGTCGGCCGAATCGATCGGCTCGAAGAGTGGGTTGATCGCTTCAAAGCGACCCATCTCGTCGTGGCCCTCTCGAACCGCTCAGCGCACCGGATTCGTCGCCAGATCGAGATTGTCTCGAAGTCGAACATCCGCGTCCACTGGATCAACACCGACGTCAAGCGCAACACCCCGGCCGACGCCCCGGCTGATGTCGCCACGATCAGCACCGCCGCCGTCTGGCGCTGGGACCGGCTCGCGAAACGCGCTGTCGATTTCGTCGGCTCGCTCCTCGGGCTGATGGTCCTCTCGCCCCTGTTCCTCACGGTCGCGGCGATCATCCTCATCACCTCGGGACGGCCGGTCTTCTACCTGCAGGAACGGGTCGGGCAGGGGGGCCGCCGGTTCAAGATGTTCAAGTTCCGGAGCATGAGACTTGACGCCGAGGGGTCGACCGGGCCAATCTGGGCCTCGACCTCCGACAATCGTTGCACCGAGATCGGCTCGTGGCTCCGCCGCACGAACATCGACGAACTCCCGCAACTGTTCAACGTCCTCAAGGGCGAGATGAGCCTGGTCGGACCCCGGCCCGAGCGGCCGATCTTCGTCGAGAAGTTCCGCGACACCGTCCCCGACTACGACCTTCGTCACGCCGTCCCCGGCGGCATGACCGGCTGGGCGCAAGTTCACGGCTGGCGGGGCCGAACCTCGCTCCGTAAGCGCGTGCAGTATGACCTCGATTACATCCAGCGATGGGGCTTCTGGCTCGACTTCCGGGTGTTGTTCATGACGATCCAGCACGTCGCGAAGGGGAAGATCCGCTGGCAGCCGCCGAAGGCCAAACGGAGGCGCTCGGCGTGAATCGGCCCGCCTGCTCGGTCGTGATCCCCTCTTACAACGGCCGCCGCCTGCTCGAAGTCTGCCTCGCGAGCATCGCCCGCTGCCTGCCTGAAGGGATCGCCGTAGAGGTGATCGTCACCGACGATGCCTCGACCGACGACACCGCCGCCTGGGTCGCGACCGAACACCCGACCGTCCGGCTGATTCGGCTCGCGACGAACCTGGGTTTCGTCGGGGCCGCGAATGCGGGTGTCGCCGCCGCTCGGGGCGAGGTCATCCAGCTCCTGAACAACGATACCGAAGTCACCCCCGGCTGGATCGAGGCGGGTCTGGCCCCGTTCGACGACCCCCGCGTCGGTTCGGTGGCTCCGCTGGTCCTGGTCCGATCCGACCCAAGCCGGGTCGACTCGGCCGGCGACTCCTATTCGTTCGTCGGCTGGCCCTGCAAACGGGGACACGGTCAATCGGCGTCAGACTGGGAACGCCATCCCGCCGATATGGTCTTCGGCGCCAGCGGATCGAGCGCTTTCTATCGAGGGTCGGCCCTTGAGCGGGTCGGGGTCTACGACCCGGCGTTCGGGTCCTATTACGAAGATGTCGACCTCGCCTTCCGACTCCGGTGGGCGGGCTATTCCTGCGTCTACGCCCCGTCGTGCCGGGTCTTGCACGAGGTCTCAGCGAGCTACGACCACGCCAAGCCGGCCCTCCAGCGCCGGATGGCGCGGAACGCCGAACTCCTCTTCTGGTCGAACCTGCCCTGGCCCTGGCTCCTCGCCGCCGCGATCCCGCACGCCGCCTTCACGCTCGCCCAGGCGGTCTGGCGACTCGCCCGAGGCCGGTCCAAGCCCTTCTTACTCGGCAAGCTTGATGCCCTCAAGGCGTCTCCGCAACTCCTCAGTCGCCGCCGCCTTCGGGCCGACCTCGCCCGCTCCCCCATCGCCCGCCCGCACTTCCCGATCGCCTTCTCGACCCTCGCCGACGCGCGGAATCACCTGCGTCGACCGAAGGAGAGTCACGGCCGACTTAGCGTATAGGTTCGGGCTTACGCGTCTATCCGCTTAACCGCTCAGGTTTACGCAGAGACCTCGTTCTCTTCGGACTCCATCCGCCTTACCCCTCTCGATCGAAATTGGCTTCGTTTCGGGAGGCGATCAGCCGCGTCTCGACAGCGCCTTGACGGCCCGACGGTCTCGGCGGTTGGGGCTTTGGCCGCCGGCGTGGCATGAGTGGACAACGCTGACACCGACCGGAGCGAACTCTGAGCCTCGGCGGATGGCAATGGCCGACGCAAACCCGGCCTCGGCCACGTCGCGATAGGTCAGGCTTGACTCGGGATCGCGAACGGGGGCGGGCAGGGGCGTAGGGGTCCGGGGAGGCAGAGGGACGGGCTTCGGAGGTGCGGGCGGAGCGGAGAGTGTGGCGGTTGGCTCGGACAGCTCCCTTCGCAGTTCGTTGAGGTAGCCATGGAAACCCTTCGTCGCCTCGCGTTCGTAGCGGAGCAGAAGTTGGACGGGCTTCGTCAACTCGGCGCCGTAAGTGGCTCGCGCCGAGGCTCGGGCATTGGCGTCGAGGTCGGCAAGCCGGTCGGCGACTTCCTCCAGTCGCTCGATTTCGGCCGAGACAAATGCGAGCTGATGGGCGAGCGGGTCGGCCCCTTCGGACGCGTCAATCGAGGTCTGCCCGTCGCGGAGGCTGGGGAGGAGCCCGATCAGGTCGAGCGCTAGCGACCGTTCCGCCTCTTTCCACTCGCCCGACGATCGGAGCGACCGGCCGAGCTGGTCCCATCGGTCGATCATCAGCTCGCAGCCGTGGCGGGTGGTCTGGAGTTGCCGGCTGATCCACTCGGGCTGGTCGGCAAGCTTCGCGGCGGTCACGGCCGCTTCGAGCTTGCGGTCCTCCTCCCAGGAGGTCGAGGCGCGGGCACCATAGTCGTTGATCGCGGCGTTGACGTTCTTCTGGCACCGATCCATCTTGATCGACGTCAGGACGAACTGGGTGAAGGCGTACTCCTGCCACCCCAAACGGGGGCGAAACTCCGAGTGCCAGGCGTTCGAGCGGACCTCGACATCGGCCTTCATCGCCGCGTCGACGACCGACCCATCCCCTGCCAGGCCATGCTTGAACGCATTGCCCCGGCTCTTACCCTTCCCTTCCTCCGTCTTCGGCCCCGTGCTCTTGGACGCATTGAGCCGATTCGCCTCGACCTGCCGCTCGCTCGCCAGGATTTGATCTCCTGGTGGTGCCTCATCGCGCCCATCAACAGGAGAACAATCACTTACTCAGGGAGATCTGTCCCGAATTATGGCAAATATTTCCGAGTCCGGGATATCGCGAGGACGAATAGACCGATTAACGGGATTATTGTCCTCGTTCCGACGGTCTTAACGCCAGGCTTTCTGGTCTCCTCCCCCGCAAATGAGGGAGGGGACCCAATGTCGTTTTCCGGGGACGGCTGAGCGCTCGCTCATCAGCCTGGGGTTCTTGACCCGCATGCGGTGCGAGCTCAACGAACCGTGACAGCTTTCGGCGGGGCCAGTTCGAGAGGAGCCGGGGTGTCCGAGACGGCGATCGCGGCTTCGTGCGCGGCCTCCATGATGGGGGAGGCGAAGATGCCGAGGACGAGCGTCAGGAGGGTGCAGGCGGTGATCGCGGCACCGGTCGGCCAGGTCAGGCGGACCGAAAACGGCTTGCCGGTCGCCGGGCGGAGGAACATGACGACGACGATCCGCAAGTAGTAATAGGCACCGATCGCAGAGTTGATCGCCCCGATCAGCGCGAGACATTGGAACAGCGAGGCGTCGTCGCCCCGAGACGCACTCCAGGCGGAGGTGAACAACTCGAACTTGCCGACGAAACCTGCTAGTGGCGGGATGCCCGCGAGGCTGAAGAGGCAGACGGCCATCGCGAGTGCCAGGGGGCGGTGGGTCGCGGCGAGCCCGGCCATATCGTCGACCGTCTCGACCGGTCGGTCGCCCGAGTTGATGGCGATGATAACCGCGAAGGCCCCGAGGGTCATGGCGGCGTAGGCGACGAGGTAATAGAGCAAACTCTCAGCGCCGAGGGTCACGCCCCCGCTCGACCCGTTCCGGAAGGCGACAGCAACGCCGATCATGAGGTAGCCGGCGTGTGCGATCGAGGAATAGGCGAGGAGCCGTTTGAGGTTGTTCTGCGCGAGGGCCACGGTGTTGCCAAGCGTCATCGTGACCGCCGCCAGGATCGCGGCGAGCAGTACGGCCTTCTGATTCAGGGCACTCTCGGCACCTTGAGCCCCGATGACCGCGACGACCGTCCGGAGGATCGCGACGAACCCCAGCCCCTTCGGCACCCACGCAAGCAGCGCTGCGAGAATCGCGGGGGAGCCTTGATAGACGTCGGGCGCGTAGAAGTGGAACGGCACGGCGGCGATGCGGAAGCCGAGGCCCGCCATCAGGAAGACGAGGGCGACCAGGCCGAGCTGGAGCTGCGGGACGTTGGCCATCGTCTTCGAGAGGTAGGCGAGTGCCTTGAGGTTGCTTACCCCGGTCGTGCCGTAGAGGTAGGCCATGCCGAAGAGGAGCAGGGCCGACGAGAAGATGCTCAGGAAGAAATACTTCGTCGCCGCTTCCTGCGTACTGGCGTTGCGTCGGGCGAGGTAGAGCAGGAGATAGGTCGGGATGCTGACCAGTTCGAGGCCGACGAAGAGGAAGACGAGTTCGTTGGCCGAGCAGACGAGCATCGCCCCGGCGTTGATCATCAGGAGCGCGCCGAAGAACTCGGGGGCGCGGGCGTCGTCAACCTGATCGTGGGCCATCCCCAGGACGATCAGGCCGGTAAGCAGGAAGATGAGCCGAGAGTAGAAGGCGAGCGCGTCGTTGACGACGAGGCCGGCATAGGGGTCATACGTCTCGCCCCGGACCAGAAAGAGCGCGACGATTCCGAGGCCGAGCGTGGCGGCCGAGAGGATCGACCAGGCCCGTCGAGGGAGTCGCACGAAAGCGCCAGCGGTCATCATCGCCGTTGCCACCGCGAGGAGGATCAACTCGGGCGTGAGGATGCGCAAGGTCTGCACGGCCGACGCGAACGGGGTCAGGGCGATCACAGGCTGATTCCTCGCGGAGGGGGCGGAGTGCTCGCGGACGAGGCGGGTCGCGCGGAACGGATAGAGGGGGGGATGGCGGCCTTGGTCATCAACGGATGCGAGGGCGATGTCACCTGCTTGGCACGTTCCTGCTCGGCCGCGATGTTGGCGACGACCGGTGTCACGGCCGGTCGGAGTCGGTCGAAGAACGGCTTGGGGTAGACCCCGATGACGACGATCAAGACCATCAACGGCGACAGCCCCGCGATCTCGTGCCAGCCGATCGGTCGGACCGTCGAGCCGTGGCCATGAGCATCGTTGCCGTGTGCGTCTGCCGCGACTTCGTTCGCGTGGGCGTCATGGGTGTGCGGATTCGGCTCTTTGAGCGGGCCGAACACCACACGCTGCAACATCCAGAGGAGATAATAGGCACCAAGCACCATACCGACGGCGGCAAGGACCGCGTGGACGGGCGACCGGCGGTACATCCCCAGCAGGATCGGGAACTCGCCGACGAATCCGTTGAGGAGCGGGACCGCCGCCGAGCCGAGCGACGCCAGGATGATGAAGAACGCCCAGAGCGGCGACCAGTTCCAGAGACCACCGATCTCGGCCATCTCTCTCGTGTGATAGCGCTCGTAGACGACGCCGACGCAGGCGAACAACGCCCCGGTGGTGACGCCGTGATTGAGCATCTGGATCACCGCGCCGTCCATCCCCGTGCCGTTAAGCGAGAAGAGGCCGAGCACGATGAATCCCATATGGCTCACCGAGCTATACGCCACAAGCCGCTTGACGTCGGTCTGCGCGAGGGCCGCGAGCGCTCCGTAGAGGATGCCGATCACCGACAGCCCGGCGAGGAGCGGGAAGAGGAACTCGGCCCCGAGCGGCGTCATCGAGAGGTTGAACCGGAACAGGCCGTAGCCGCCAACCTTGAGCATCACTCCCGCCAGCAGAATCGAACCGGCCGTCGGCGCTTCAACGTGAGCCAGGGGCAGCCAGGTGTGGAACGGGAACATCGGCACCTTGATCGCGAACCCGGCGAAGAGGAGCAGGAAGATCAAGACCTGAGGGCTCGTCCAGCTCGTCGCCGAGAACCAACCGTCCCAGGGCAGCGTGGCGAGCCCCGAGGTTAGCTGAGGGAGTGAAAACGTGAGGATGCCCGTATACTGGTAGTGGACGCCGACCAGGGCGATCACCCCGAGCAGCGTGAGCAGACTGCCCGCGAGGGTGTAGAGGAAGAACGTCACCGACGCCCGCCGCCGTTCGGGGCCGCCGTAGAGGCCGATCAGGAAGAAGAGCGGGATCAGTGTGAATTCGAAGAAGATGTAGAAGAGGACGACGTCGAGGCTCGCGAACAGCCCGAGCAGCCCGGTCTGAAGGGCGAGGAGCAGGGCGTAATGCGTCGCCGCGCGATCCTTGATCGACTCCCAGGACGAGAAGACCGCGGTGATCATCAGCAGCGACGTCAGCACGAACAGCCAGAGGCTGACGCCGTCGATCCCGAGCGCGAACCGGACGCCGAGCGGACCCATCCAGGGGAAGCCGAACGACCCGTCTCCGTGCTCAAAGCCGAACTGCGGGCCGAGCTTGCCGGGGGCGAACCCAGAGAGCAGGACGAGGCTGAGGGCCAGTGTGGCGACGACGAACCCGAGCGCGATGGCCCGAGCGCGTCGGGCGTCGAGCTTCGACGACGCCATCAAGACGATGGCACCGATGAGGGGCAAGAACACGGTCAGGATCAGCAGGATCGCCATCAAGAGGTCCCTCAAACGGAGGCCGGAGTACGGACGCCGTCGCGGTTCGGCAAGGTCTCGGCTCGACCGATCAGTTCACGCTCAACCACAGGAAGACGAACAGGAGGCCCGCAACGCTGAGCGCGGTGACCGCCGCATAATACTGGATCAAGCCGTTCTGGAACGGGGCCAGCAGAGACTTGCCGAAGACCCGAGGGAGCCAGCCGGCGAGCCGAACAAGGTTCTCGACGACGACAATGTCGAAGAATTCGGCCGCTCCCGCCAGCACCTTCGTTGGCAAGACGACGATCCAATTGTAAATCTCGTCAACGTAGAACTTATGCAGCGAGGCCAGATAGAGGGGCCGAATTTGCCCCGCGATCCTGGCCGGGATGGGGCCGCGTTGGGCATAGAAGAGATAGCTAAGGCCGAGCGCCAGCAACGCCCCCGTGGTGCTCACGGTCGCCGTGAACCAGTCGAAGGCGTGGTGAAAATCCTCGGGCTCGGCGAGGCCGGGGGAGTGTTCGAGGTGATGTGCGAACCAACCGGTGAGGCCGAACAAGGCCCCGACCACCACCGCACAGAACGCCAGGATCGCCAGCGGCACCCACATCACGGGAGCGACTTCGTGGCCGAAGTGCGGGTCGGGTCCGTCGCCATGTCCGTGACCAGCGTCGGCGGGATCGGCCTCGGGGTCGTCGGGCTTGGGGAGCCGTTCGGGCCCAAAGAAGGTCATGAAGAAGGCCCGACCGGTGTAGAACGCGGTGAGCGCGGCGGTCGCGATCGCCGTCCAGTAGATGACGAGATAGAGTGTCGGATAGATCCCGCCCAGCGCCTCAGACTTGAACGACGCGAGGTGGAGCGACGAGAGAATTTCGTCCTTCGACCAGAACCCCGCGAACGGCGGGATCCCCATCAGGGCGAGCGATCCGAGCGCGAACGTAATGCACGTGATCGGCATCCGCTTACGGAGGCCGCCGAAGCGACGCATGTCGATCACCCCGCCCATCGAGTGCATCACCGAGCCCGACGCGAGGAAGAGCAGGGCTTTGAAGAAGGCGTGCGTGAACAGGTGGAACATGGCCCCGATCACCGCGAACGCGGCGAGGTTGCCAACGCCCGCGCCCAGGCCCATGAACATGAAGCCGAGTTGGCTCACCGTGGAGTAGGCCATCACCCGCTTGAGGTCGTTCTGGGTCAGTGCGATGAGCGCCGCGAGCAGCGCTGTGAAGCAGCCGACGGCCGCGACGCTCGCCTGTACCTCGGGGGCGAGGACGATCAACGGCGTTGATCGGGCGATCAGGTAGACGCCGGCCGTGACCATCGTTGCGGCGTGGATCAGGGCCGAGACGGGGGTCGGGCCTTCCATCGCGTCGGGGAGCCAGACGTAGAGCGGGAACTGGGCTGACTTCGCGGTCGCGGCCCAGAAGAGGAGGAAGCTGATGCCGACGATGTCATGGTGCTGGAGGCCGGCGAGGTTCGCTTTCGAGAAGACGTTGTCGTAACTCAGGTCGTGCCCGATGCAGACCGACCAGAGCCAGAACAGGGCGATCGCGAAACCGAAGTCGCCGATCCGGTTCACCAGGAACGCCTTCTTGGCCGCTGCTGCCGCCGAGGGCTTGCTGTGCCAGAAGCCGATGAGCAGATAGGAGCAGACGCCGACGCCTTCCCAGAAGACGTAGGTCAGGATGAAGTGGCTCGACAGGACCAGTCCGGTCATTGAGGCGACGAAGAGGCCGACGATCGCGAAGAACCGGGGATAGCCAGGATCGCCCGCCATGTAGCCCGACGCGAAGACGGTGACGAGCGTGGCGACGAACGTCACCATCGCGAGCATCATCGTCGTCAGGCCGTCAACCCGGAACTGGAACGGCACGTTGAGGCCCGCCACGTCGATCCACTCGATCGCGGTCGGCTGGGTGTGGCCCCCCGAGCCTGTCAAGAGCACGAGCGAGACGAGGAACGCCAGGCCGATCCCGACGGCGACCGGGAGGTAGCTGTAGGCCTTGAGCCTGCGGCCCCCGACGGCGGCAATCAGGCCGCCGAGCAGCGGCAAGACCGGCACAATCCAGGCGTTATGGACGAAAAACTCGGTCACGATCGACGCTCCAGATGGCGGCGTGGGTCAGGTGGCGACGGCGTCAAAGCGTCAGTTACGGTGGACGGTCCAGGTCGGATGTTCGGGCTCGATCCCTGCCGGGGTCAGGTGGGGATAGGTCTCCGGCCCGTCTTCAAACTGTTCGACCTCGGCCTGGCTGGGGTCGTCGACCGTCAGAGGCTGGCCGGGCTCGCGGATCTCCTGCCAGAGGGTCACGTCGAGCGACGACTTGCGGTTGAACAGGATCAGGATCAACGCCAGCGCGATCGACGCCTCACACGCTGCGACGGTGAGGATCACGATCGTGAAGACCTGGCCCGTCCAGTTGCCGTGATAGCGACCGAAGGCAACGAGCGTGAGCGCGGTCCCCTGGAGCATCATCTCGGCGGAGAGGAACATCACGATCAGGTTACGGCGGGCAAGGAACCCCACCATGCCCAGGACCATCAGGGCGGCCCCGATCATGAGATAGTTGATCAGCATGTCGAACGTGAAGGCGTCGGTCATGGCGGACTCGGGTTAGGCCCTTCGATCGGCTCGGATCGGATTCGATTCAGGATGCGGGCGGCGGTGGATTGGACTGGACGGGCCGTATGGGCGGCTTCGGCGTCGCGATGGCAATCGCCCCGATCAGGGCGGCGAACAGCAAGGCACCGACGAGTTCGACCGTGACGAGGTGGTCAGTATAGAGTGTGCCGCCCAGTCCCGCGACGTGACGCCCCAGCGCTGTGGTGCCGGGGTCGATGTCGGGCAGTCGATTTGTCGGGCTCAAGGCCCGATGGACGACCGACGCCTCGGGCGTATTCGGGGCGATGCCCTTGGCGATCAAGAGGTTTGACCCGCGAGCGAGCCGGGAGTCGGTCGCGTCGTCGGGCTTGAGGCCGGGCGGGGTCTTGAGCGCGATCAGGGCGTAGAGCAGGCTCCAGAACAGAAGGAAGCAGGTGGCCGTCGCGCGGCCCGGAGAGCGAGCCATGCGGTCATAGGTGGCACGTCCCTCTTTCTGAGCGAGCATGATCACGAAGAGGAATGTGACGATGATCGCCCCGGCATAGACGATAATCGTGCCCGCCGCGAGGAACTGTGCCCCCGAGAGGAGGAAGAGCCCTGCGGTTGAGAGCACGACCGCCGCGAACCAGAGAGCGCTATAGACCGGGTTGCGACTGGTGATCGTGAGCACCGCCCCGGCCAGCGATGAGAGGGCGAAGAGGTAGAAGAAGGCACCGGCCAGGAACGTGGTCGGGGGCTTCCAGAGAGTCGCGAGGCAGATCAGGGCGATCCCGGAGAGGACCACGCCGACGAGCGTGCTTCGCGCTGGCTTGATGCGACCGTGCCGATGCGGGAGGAGCAGCCAGGTGCCGCTCGCCCCGAGGACGATGACCGCGATGGCCCTCACGATCTCGAAGATGTCCACGGGCTCAATCGTCCTTACTTCGAGGATCGGGGAGGGTGACTCGGCGCGTTGGAAGGCAACATCCTGGCGACTTCAGACCCTCGACGAGGTCGGCATGATCTCGGTCGAGTGGCTCGGGCCGGCGGGTGGCGTGGTGTATTTCATCGGCTCGGCGTCTTTGGTCAGGTCGAACACCGAGAGGAGCTTGGTCTTGTCGAAGATCATCTGTTCGCGACTCAGGCCCGTCAAGTCATAGAGGGTGGTCAGCTCGATCGCCTCGACGGGGCAGGCTTCCTCGCACATCCCGCAATAGATGCAGCGCAGTTCGTCGATGACGAAGCTCTCGCAATACTTCTCGCGGTCAGTCCAGGCGTCGGGAGCCGTCGCGCCGACGATATCGATGCAGTGGGCGGGGCAGGCCGTCGCGCAGAGCATGCAAGCGACGCACTTGACGCGGCCCTGGTCGTCTTTGTTCAGCCGATGGACGCCGCGATAGTTGGCCGAAGGGACGTGCTGTTCCTCGGGATACTGGAGCGTGATCGCCCCCTTGCCGACCGCAGCCGAGATGATGTGACGGCCCGTGACCGCCAACCCGGTGAGGATCTGCGGGAGGTAAGTCTTTTCGAAGATGTTCAGCTTCGGCGGGGTCATCCGCTTCAGGGTCGGGTCGTCGGCACGCACGGTATCGGCTCCGGATGTTCGGATCAGCTTCGAAGGACCTGCACGATGACTGCGGTAGCCAGCAGGTTGATGAGGGCGATCGGGATCAGCGACTTCCAGGCGAGGTCCATGAGCGTGTCGTAGCGGAACCGGGGTAGCGTCCACCGGACCCACATGATGAACACGATCATGAACGAGACCTTCATCACCATGACCAGGGTCTTGAGCAGCCCCCACATCCAGCCCGCCTGGTCTTGATCGAGCACGAACGGGATGTCCCAGCCGCCGAAGAAGAGGACGACCGTCAGGTAGCTCACCGTGATGACGTGCAAATATTCGCCGAGGAAGAACATGCCGAACTTCATCGCCGAATACTCGGTATGGAACCCTCCGACGAGTTCCTGTTCCGACTCCGGCAGGTCGAACGGCAGCCGGTTCGTCTCGGCAAATGCGCTGATGAGGAATAGCAGGAAACCGATCGGCTGCGCGACGACGCCCCAGACGTGTCGGTCTTGCCAGTTGATGATCGTGTTCAGGTCGAGCGAGCCCGTGATGAGCACCATCCCGAGGATGGACATCCCCAGCGGGATCTCGTAGCTGATAATCTGGGCGCTCGAACGCAGTCCGCCGAGGAAGGAATACTTGTTGTTCGACGACCAGCCGGCGAGGATCACGCCGTAAACCCCGAGGCTGCCGATCGCCAGGACGTAGAGAATCCCGATGTCGACGCTCGGTGCGATCTGAAACTCGATCGGATAGCCAAACAGCGTCGGGCTGCTCGGTCCGACCGGGCCGAACGGGACGACTGCGAAGCCGACCATCGCCGCG
>JANXSY010000241.1 GCA_025356435.1 Isosphaeraceae bacterium
ACGCGATCCATGCCCACCCGGCGACCCTGATTGCCCTCGCCCTTTTCACCCTCGTCTCGCTCGGCCTGGGCGTCGTCGCCAACCTTGTTTCGAGCAAGAAGGCGGGCTTCCTCCAGAAGTATTTCCTCGGCAACAGGTCGCTCGGGGCGTTCGCCGTCGCGCTCACCGCCGCCGTCATGAGCGGCGGGACGTTCCTGGGGTTCCCGTCATTCATCTATACTTACGGATGGGTAGTCGGGCTCTGGATCGCGTCGTACATGATCGCCCCGCTCACGGTGCTGGGCATCCTCGGCAAGCGGATCGGCCACCTCGCGAGGCGGACCGGGGCGATCACCCTGCCCGACCTCTTCCGCGAACGCTTCGGCAGCCCTGTGCTTGGCCTTCTGACGAGCCTGTTCATCATCTTCTTCCTGAGCTGCTTCCTCGTCGCCCAGTTCAAGGCGGGGGGCGTACTGCTCAAGATCGTCCTTCCATCGAATACCTATGACTGGGCCAACGTCGAAAACCTCTCGGCTGCCGTCGACCCCGGCTACATGGTTGGCCTGCTGATCTTCACGACGACCGTGGTTGCCTACACCGCCTATGGGGGATTCCTGGCAGCGGTCTGGACCGACATTTTCCAGTCGATCGTGATGGCGATCGGGGTCATGATCTTGCTCCCGCTTGCCCTCATCAAGGCCGGCGGCCTCCAGGCGGCAACGCTCAAGGGGATGGAGCTGGCTGGCGACGGTTTCGCCTTCGGCCCAGGGGCGGGGCGGGCGTTCCACCCGGTCGGCCTCGCCTTCTCGTTCTTCGTCATGTGGGCGATCACCGGCATGGGCCAACCCTCGACGATGGTCCGGCTCATGGCCTTCCGCGACTCAAAGACACTCCGTTACTCGATGATGTATCTCACCGTTTATAATATGATTGTCTACATCCCTCTGATCTTCATCTTCGTCTGCTCCCGAAGCATCCTGCCGGGCTTGACGAATTCCGACGAGGTAATGCCCCGACTGGTGATCGCGCTCTCGAATCCTTATCTCGCCGGCCTGATCCTCGCAGCGCCTTACGGGGCCGTGTTGAGCACGGTCAGCGGCTTCCTGCTCATCATCTCCTCGGGGCTGGTCCGGGATGTCTACCAGCGATTGATCCGGCCAACAGCCTCGGAACGGGAGATTGAGATCGCCAGCTATTCGGCCACGGTAGCCGTGGGGTTGGTGGTCGCGGTCTTCGCGTTGAGGCCCCCGGAGTTCCTCCAGTTGATTGTGATCTTCGCCAGCGCCGGGATGGCGGCGGCCTTCCTGATGCCCGCGCTATTCGGGGCCTTCTGGCGTCGGGCCAACGCACCCGGGGCGATCGCCGCGATGCTGGCTGGTGCGGGCGTGACGCTCGCCCTTTACGCCTATGGTTCGTGGCTCGGGCATCACGGCGTCGATCAGGGGATCGGCCCACCTCCGAACGCGAAGGGGTTCGGGGCGTTCTATCTCCTGGGCCTCGAACCGTGCGTCTGGGGTCTGATCGCGTCGTTCGTCTCCGGAGTCGTGGTGACGTTGTTAACCGCCCCGCCCGATCCGTCGCGGGTCTCGCTTATGTTCGACAGCCAGGCGCCGACCGCCCCGGCCCCCGCAACGCTCGACCTCCATCCCGACCTGCTCGCCCCTTGATCGAGACCGAACCCATGAACGCATCGCCCGTCGTCCGTGTCGCCGGCGTCCAGATGGAGCCGAAGATCGGCGAGATCGACGCCAACCTCTCGGCCATCCTCGTCCGGCTCGACCGCGCGGCAAGGCTCGGAGCGGAACTGATCGTCTTCCCCGAGTGTGCCCTCACCGGCTACGGCTTCGCCGATCGGGACGAGGCGATGCCCTTCGCCGAGCCGATCCCCGGCCCGAGCACCTCGGCCATCGCGGGGGCCTGCAAGGAGAAGGGGGTCTACGTCGTCTACGGCCTGCTCGAACGCGACGGCGATCGACTCTTTAACGCATGCGTCCTCGTCGGTCCCGAAGGCGTCGTCGGGTCGTATCGCAAGATCCACCTCCCCTACCTCGGCGTCGACCGATTCGTTGACCCCGGTGACCGCCCGTTCGCCGTCCACCAGGCCGGACGCCTCAAGGTTGGGATGCATATCTGTTACGACGCCGGTTTCCCCGAGTCGTGCCGGGTGCTGGCGCTGCTCGGTGCTGACCTGCTTGTCTTGCCGACAAACTGGCCGACCCATGCCGAATGTGCGGCCGAGCATATGATGGCTACGCGGGCGATGGAGAACGTGGTTTTCGCGATCGCCGTGAACCGGATCGGCGAGGAGCGAGGGTTCCAGTTCATCGGCCGGAGCTCGATCATGAGCCCTGGCGGAGACCGGATCGCCTTCGCCAGCCACTCTGAGGAAGAGATCGTCGTCGCCGACATTGATCCAACCCAATCGCGGATCAAGCGACAGGTGCGAGTCTCAGGCAAGCACGAGATCAACCGGATCGCTGACCGTCGGCCGGCGTTCTATGGGCCGGTCGTCGAGCCGAACCTGGCGGAATAGGATTGCCTTGATCCGGAAGCTCCGCTAGGATGCCGCCGATTTGTACGGACCGCCCTAGGGAAAGGATTCCCCATGACGACCACCGCCTCGCGCACGACGACGCCCGTCCTTTCGGTCGTCATCGCCTCGGTCAACGGGTGGGACGCGCTCGGTCCGACGCTTGACGCCCTCGACGCCCAGCCCGAACGGCCCCGCATGGAGGTCGTCGTCATCGACGCCGTTGGCGGTATGACCCGCGAGCGAGTCAGGGAGCGCGTCCCCTCGGTCGAGCTGATTGAGGTCGATCCAACCGGCCGGCCGGGCATTCCCGAACTCCGGTTCCTGGGCGTCCAGAGGTCGCGCGGGGGGCTGGTCGCGATCCTCGAAGACCACGGGTTGGTCGGCCGCGACTGGGCCAGTGCCGTGATCTCGGCCCATCGCGACTCCGACCTCGGTGCGATCGGCGGGACGGTCGAAAACGGCCGGCCAGGGCTCGTGAACTGGGCCGCCTTCTTCACCGAGTACAGCCGCTACATGTCGCCGGTTGTCGAGGGTGAGCACTCTGACCTGCCAGGGAACAATATCGCCTACAAGCGGCCCTACCTGCTCCGCCACGCCGGTGAGCTTCAGAAGGGTCGGTGGGAGTCGTGGATCAACGACAAGCTCCGGGCCGACGGGGTCAAGATCGCATCGACGAATGCGGCTGTCGTCCACCACAACAAGACGTTCCGGCTCGGCCATTTCCTCGTTCAGAGGTTCCACTTCGCCCGGTCGTTCGCCGGGATGCGGCGGGTCGACCAGACGCTCACGACCCGTCTCGTCTACGGCTTCGGCTCGCTCGCCCTGCCCTTCTTGCTCATGCTCCGCGTGACCCGCACCGCGCTGGCCAAGGGGCGGCACCTCAAGGAGTTCGCGGCGGCGATGCCGCTGATCGCCCTGTTCCTGGCGATCGGTGCCTATGGCGAGATGCTCGGCTACCTCTTCGGCCCCGGTTCGAGCCTCGGCCGGGTCGAATGAAGCCCGACCTCAGCGTCGTCATCGTCGCCTCGTGGTCGGCCGACGCTGTCGAGGCAACGGTCGCGTCGCTGGGCGAATCGGGGGTCGAAATCGTGGTGGTCTCAGACCCCGATCGCGTCGCGCCAAGGCCCGGCGTCCGGTGGATCGTGGGCAATCCGGGCGACGGCGTCCCAACGCTCCGCAGGCTCGGGGCTGAGGCGACAACCGGTTCGGTGGTGGCCTTCCTCGAAGACGCCTGCGTCGTCGGGCCGGGCTGGGTCCGGGCGATCCGCGAGGGCTTCGACGACCCTCAGACCCTTGCCGCGACCGGCCCGATCCAGGCAGATTCGGACTCATCCGAGACCGACTGGGCCGTCTACTTCGCCGAGTATGTCTCGTTCGCTGCCGGCCCTGCCAAGCGGCTCGCGGGACTCAACTTCGCCTGCCGACGCTCGGCCCTCGGCCCCTCCGGACCGATCCGCGAGCATGAACTCACTGCCAGGCTGCCAAGACCGACCTGGACCGGCCAGGCTGGGGTCCGGCACGTCCGCCGCTATACGTGGGAGGAGGCCCTCCGCGACCGCGGCCGATTTGGCCGGGAGTATGGCGAGGAACGCTGGGGGGATCGACCCGGCTGGCCGACGCTCCTCGGTCCACTCGCGGCCTCGGCGATCCTGGGGTCTCAACTCGCGAGGCTGGCCCATTCCCTCGTCAGGAGCCCCCGACTCATCCCCCCGTGCGTCAGGTCTGGGGCCTCGACCCTGGCCTTGCTCAAGGCGTGGTCTCGCGGAGAGGCGGCTGGGTGGGCGGCGGCCCGTCGTCTCGGGTCGCGACGATGTGGAACAGAGGCCCCACCGCCCGCATCGCAGCCCGTCCGAGTCGGTTAGCGACCAGCCGATTGTAGCCGACGGCCAGCCGACGCTTGAGCCCGCCCATCGCGGCGAGATCGGTTCCGGGGAGGGTTGGCGGGACGATCGAAGCCCCTCCGAACGGGCTACGCCGCAAGGCCCGCGTCCAGCCGACGTAGGAGAGCGTCCGGATCGCCCGGAAGTCCATCTTCCGGACCCATCGGACGTAACCGAGCATCCACCGCCGAGGCAGGAACCCGACGCCCCACACTCCGACGTGCGGCTCGGGGGTGAGGCTGAACCGGTTGGGCGTCGCCATGAACAGTCGCCCGGTCGGCTTCAGGCAGCGATGCGCCTCGACGAGGGTCGCGGCCTGGTCGGCAACGTGCTCGATCACGTCCCCCGCGACAACCGCCCCGAACGACCGATCCGCGAACGGCAGCCGCTCCGCGTTGCCGCAGACCAGGCGGACGTGCCCCCGGCCAGCCTCATCTAGCCGCTTGCGGGCAACGAGCAGCCATCGCATCGCGACGTCGATCCCAACGGTCTCTCGTCCAGCTTTGAGGTCTTCCGAAAGAAACGAGCCCGAGCCGCAGCCGAGGTCAAGCCAGGGGCCGTCTGGAAGTCCGCCACCGATTGCCTCGACCCACCCCCGGGCGCGTGGGCCGGCCGTCAGGATGTGGGAAACCTGCCTCGCCCGATCGGCCGAGGTGAGGTCAGGACAGAGGTCAAAGTAGAAGTCCAGAAGCCCCCGGAAGTCGAGCCGTTCATAAGCCGCATCGAGCTTGAGCGCGATGGCCCAGTCGTCGGCATTGGGCAGGTAGGCGTCCTCAACAACGCGTAGGTCGGGGATGCCTCGGAGGCTGCGGGGGGACGAGTTGCAGGACGGACAGGCCCAGCCTTCGTTCAGCGGCGTGGAGCAGCGGGGGCACGCAAGATCGAGCATGTCGGGTCCGTGGAGACGGTAGGAATGTGCGGACGGCCATGTTACAACGAACTTCAACGCCCCCGCCAGTTCCCTCTCCAGGAGGAGTGCCAAGGCCATTCCTGGCGTGAGAAAGCCGTTGAATGGGGCGGCCCTGGTTTTTGAACCGGGGAGTTCGGCGACAGAAGGTCGATCACCCGTCTTGAGGTCACTCCTCACCGGTTCGAGAGTCAGTGCCACCCGAGATCGCCCAAAGGGTGCTTGCTTCGCAATCCTCTTGGTTCGCCCGCCCGGCTTGAGGAGGACTGCCCGCCATGTTGTCGCGTCTCCTGTCCCGAATGCTCCTCGCCATTGGCCTGGTTTCCCTCGTCGTCTCGGTCGCGGAAGGCGGCGGCTATCCGCCCGAAGAGGCCCGGGCACGCATGGTCTTGCCTTCGGGCTTCAAGGCCGAGGTCTTCGCGTCGGAACCGATGATCCGCCAGCCGGTCACGGCCTGCTTTGACGAGCGGGGCCGGATGTGGGTCATCGAGTATCTCCAATATCCCAACCCCGCCGGGCTCAAGCCGGTGACCGTCGACCAGTACCTCCGGACCGAGTACGATCGCCTCCCCGAACCGCCACCCAAAGGCCCGCGAGGCGTCGATCGGATCAAGATTCTCGAAGACACCGACGGCGACGGCAAGGCCGACAAGGCGACCGTGTTCGTCGAAGGGCTAAACCTCGCCTCCGCTCTCGCGGTCGGCAACGGCGGGGTCTACGTCGGACAGGCCCCTTACCTCCTCTTCTATCCCGACCGCGACAAGGATGACCGCCCTGACGGCGATCCCGAAGTGCTCCTCACCGGCTTCGGCCTCCAGGACGCCCATGCGACCGTGAACTCGATGGCCTGGGGGCCTGACGGATGGCTCTACGGAGCGCAAGGCAGCACCGTCACGGCCAAGATCCGCGGCATCGGCTTTCAGCAAGGCATCTGGCGCTATCACCCCCGGACCAAGCAGTTCGAACTCTTCGCCGAGGGTGGGGGCAACACCTGGGGCCTCGACTGGGACGCCTCCGGTAACGCCTTCGGCAGCAGCAACGGGTCGTTCATCGCCTTCCACATGGTCCAGGGGGGCTATTTCTGGAAAGGCTTCGCCAAGCACGGCCCGCTCCATAACCCGCACACCTATGGCTACTTTGACGCCCTTGCCTACGACGGCCCCAAACAGGGCGGGCACGTCACCCCTGGCGGCATCATCTACAAGGGCGACGCCTACCCCGAAGCCTTCCGGGGCACGTTCATCGGCGGGAACCTGCTCTCCAACTCCGTCTACTGGCACAACCTCACGCCCGAAGGATCGACCTTCCGAGGTCGGCACGGCGGCACCCTGATCGACGCCCACGACAACTGGTTCCGGCCGATCGACCTCACCGTCGGACCTGACGGCTGCGTCTATGTCGTCGACTGGTACGACCGACGCGCCAGCCATCTCGACCCCCGCGACACCTGGGACAAGACCAACGGCCGGATCTACCGAGTCGTCCACGGCGATCGGAAGACCCTCCCACCCTTCGACCTGAGCAAGCTCTCGACCGAGGCCCTGGTCGACCTGAGGACCAGCCGCAACGATTGGCAAGCCTCCGAAGCCCGACGCATCCTGACCGAGCGGCGAGACGAGACCGCGATCCCGAGGCTGAAGTCGCTCCTGGCCGACGACCGCGACGAAGTCGTCGCCCTCCGCGACCTCTGGGCCTTGAACGCCAGCGGCGGCCTCGACGACCCGACCGCTCTGGCCTGCTTGAATCACCCCGTCTCGGCCGTTCGACGCTGGGCCGTCCGGCTTCTCGGCGACGACTACCGGATGACTCCGAGCCTCGCCGCGAGCCTGCGACATCTCGCCGAGACCGAGGGCGACCCAATCGTCCGAAGCCAGCTCGCCTCGAGCGCCCAGCGATGGAAGGCCGCCGACGCCCTGCCGATCGTCGACGCCTTGCTCGACCGTTCCGAAGACGCCCGAGACAGGCAGATTCCCCTGCTCCTCTGGTGGGCCTGCGAGCGGCACCTCGCGACTGACCGCGCGGCGGCACTCGGACACATGCTGCGTCCCGAATTCCTCCGGCTCTCCCTGATCCGGTCGACGATCCTCGAACGACTCGGCCGGCTCCTGATCTCGTCGGGTACCGACGATGCCGACGTTGCGAAGCTCCTTGCTCTGATGACGTCCGAAACCGAGACCGACACGCTCGTCTCGGGCCTGCTCAAAGGGCTGGAAGGGCGGCATCTCGATCGCGTCCCGGCCTCGCTGATCGAGGCGGTGGGGAGGCTGGCCGCCGGTGACCGTCCCAGGTTCGATCGCGAGTTGCTTGCCCTTCGGCTCGGCGATCGTGGGGCTTATGACCGGTCTCTGGTACGGGTTGTCGACATGAAGGAGCCCGAGCCGGCTCGCCTGGCGATGATCGAGGTCTTCGGCCAGATCCCCAAGCCGGAAGGGATGGCGGCGTTGATCCGGGTCGTCAACAGCGTCGACCGGCCGAACGTCGTCCTCGCCGCGATCTCGGCGTTGGGTGCCTATGATCGCCCCGAGGTCGCCGACGCGATTCTGGGTCGATATCGGTCGCTCAGCGACTCCGCGAAGGGCCGGGGCATCGACCTACTCGCGAGCCGCAAGGGCTGGGCAAGTCGACTCGTCGAGGCCATCGCGAGCGGGCATGTCCCGCCCAAGGACGTGAAGCCCGCGCAGGTGTTGCAGATCAACGGGTTCCTTGACAAGGGGCTTTCCGACCGTCTCACCACGGCCTGGGGACGAGTCCCCGGCCCCGGTTCGCCCGAGAAGACGAGGCGAATCGCGGAGGTTCGCGGCATCCTGCCCGAAGGTGACAAAGGTCTCGCCGCGCGAGGGGCGTTGGTCTTCAAGGAGAGCTGCGCGACCTGCCACCGGTTCTTCGGTCAGGGCGAGCAGATCGGCCCCGAGTTGACCCAGTCCGAGCGCGGCAACCTCGACTTCTTGCTGACCAGCCTGGTCGACCCGAGTGCCCTCGTCCGCAAGGAATATCAGGCCCGCACGGTCGTCACAACCGACGGCCGGACCCTCACGGGTCTTGTGCTGGATGAGAACGACAAGACGCTCACCCTGATCGACGCCAAGCGGCAAAAGACCGTGATCGCCGTCCGAGATGTCGAGGCGATCAAGCCCTCGGAGGTCTCGCTCATGCCCGAGGGCTTGCTCGACGCCCTCAAAGAAGAGCAGGTCCGCGACCTCTTCAAGTATCTCCAATCGAACGGGCCACCCGCGAGATGACCTCCGGACGGACGGACAGTATGAACGAGCCGCCTTTGACCCTACCCATCGACGGCTCGATGCCCGAGATTCTCGCCTTGATCCGCGAGCATCGCCGGCTCGTCCTCATCGCCCAACCGGGCGCGGGGAAGACGACTCGGGTCGCGCCGGCGATCCTGGGGGCGGGCCTCCTTTCACGAGAGCATCCGAACATCGTACTGCTCCAACCGAGGCGGGTGGCGACCCGGTCGGTCGCGGGACGGATCGCCGAGGAGAACGGGTGGAAGGTGGGCGAAGAGGTTGGCTATCAGGTCCGATTCGAGCGGCGGATCGGCCCTCGGACCCGGCTCAAGGTGATGACTGAGGGTATCCTCAATCGCCAGCTTGTCGCCGACCCGTTCCTCGAAGGGGTCGGGGCGGTCATTCTCGACGAATTCCACGAGCGAAGCATCCATACCGACCTCGCCCTGGCCTTCCTCCGCGAGATCCGCCAGTCAGTGCGTGACGACCTGATCCTGATCGTCATGTCGGCAACGCTCGATGCGGGGCCAGTCGCCGCCTTTCTAGACGACGCCCCGATTCTCCACGTCGAAGGGAGGACGTTCCCCGTCGAGGTCACTCACCGAGGTTCCGATGGATCGCCCCTGCCCGACCGCATGGCGCAGGCGATCGAGGAATCCGCGACGGCAGGCGGGGGTCCAGGTTCGGACATCCTCGCATTCTTGCCCGGGGCTGAGGAGATCCGCAGGACGGCCCGGCTACTGGGGGCGTTCGCAGAGCGCGAGGGCTTGCTCGTCTTGCCGCTTTACGGCTCCCTCTCGACCGAAGATCAGGACCGCGCCCTCCGTCCCAGCGAGCGCCGGAAGGTCGTGCTCGCGACCAACATCGCCGAGACCTCGCTAACGATCGACGGCGTTGCCACGGTCATCGATAGCGGACTGGCTCGTGTCGCGTCCTTCGACCCTGAGCGTGGGATCGACCGACTCGAACTCGGTCGGATCAGCCGATCGTCGGCCACCCAGCGCGCGGGGCGTGCCGGGAGGACGCGGCCAGGGCGATGTATCCGCCTCTGGACCGAGCGTGAAGAGCGGGGAATGGCCGTCTCCGACCTGCCGGAGATCCACCGGATCGACCTCGCGGCGACTCTGCTCGCAGTCCACGCCTGGGGCTTGGCCGACGCGACTCGTTTCCAATGGTTCGACCCGCCCCAGCCCGACCGGCTCTCGGCGGCTGAACGGGTGCTGACGATGCTCGGTGCCGTTGATGGCGAGGGGAAGATCACGGAGGTGGGTCGTGAGCTTCTCGACTGTCCCGCGCCTCCTCGGATTGGGCTGCTGCTCCGCGAGGCGAGCCGGGCGGGTCTCCCTCGGCAGGGCGCATCGCTGGCGGCCCTGCTCTCCGAACGCGACATCCTGCTCCGCCCCGATCGCCCCGGACCGAGGACGGCGAAGGGGCCGGAGGTGCAGGGCCCGTCGGATCTGTTCGTCCGTCTCGACCGGCTCAACGAGGCCGAGGGCCGAAACTTCGCGATGAGCCTCCGCGAGATTGGGATCGACCCCTTCGCCGCGCGACGGGTTGCGCAGGCCCGAGACGACCTCTTCAAGATCGCCCGCCGCTGGCCTGCGGCAGGTTTCACCGGAGACGAAGAGGAAACGCTGCTCCAACTGTTGCTCATCGCCTATCCCGACCGCGTCTGCCGGCGACGCAAAGCCGAACCGACGGCCGGGGTGATGGTTGGAGGCCGGGGCGTCCGACTGGAGGCGGATTCGGTGGTCCGCGAGGGGGAGTTCTTCCTGGCCTTCGATCCGAGGGCCGATGACCGGACCCAGAATCGCGAGGCTCGGGTCAGGATCGCAAGCCTGATCCGCCCGGAATGGCTGGCCCACGTCTTCCCCGAGGCGATCGAGGTTCATCGGACCGCCCACTTCGACGAGGAGCGAGGCCGGGTCGTAGGACTGAGGCGGGTGACGTATCGCGACCTGCCGATCGAGGAGAACGAACACGTCGCCGTCGATCCCGAAGTGGCCAGGAGCGTACTCGCCGACCGGATTCGTCCTCAAATTTTCGACCTCCTCCGACGATGGGAAGTCACATCCCGCTGGCTGGCGCGTTTTCACCTTCTGAAGCAGGTCATGCCGGAGCTTGACTTGCCTGATTTGGAGGATGGCGTTCCGGCGGTCGTCGACGAAGCGTGCCGAGGCCGTCGATCCCTCGACGAGCTCGAAAAAGCCCCGTGGATTGATCTCCTTCGCGGCCTCCTGACTTATCAGCAGGCTCGCAGCCTCGACGAGCTAGCCCCCGACGCAATCGCGGTCCCCAGCGGCAACCGGATCAAACTCGAGTACGAACTCGACAGGCCACCGGTTTTGGCCGTCCGCCTCCAGGAACTCTTTGGCCTCGTCGAGACCCCGAAGGTCGCGGCGGGTAGGGTCGTCGTCGTCCTTCACTTGCTCGGACCGAACTATCGCCCGGTGCAGATTACCGACGACCTCCGATCGTTCTGGTCGACGACCTATTTTCAGGTCAGGAAAGACTTGCGAAGTCGCTATCCCAAACACTCCTGGCCCGACGACCCGCTGACAGCCTCGCCCGAAAGCAAGGGGAGCCGCCGCAATCCGTGAAGGAATTCGTTTTCGTCCCTGAAGTGTGAGGGCTTCGAAGAGAGCACGATTCGCACATTTTTCCGGAACCCGTGTCCAGTTTCGTCTTCAACGTCCGAAGTATCCTATAGGGAAGTGAGCGGACCGTGTCGGGATACGGTCCGAGACTTGCTTAGAACGAAACAAGCTATATAGATCACGACAAAGTCACACGACCTTCCCACGGTCTGTCTCGCTTCATGCGCGGAGGTCTTCCGTGAAAATGATCCTCGGCTGGCTCGGCGACCCGTTTCTGCACCTGCTTGTCATCGGAGCGATCGTCCTGGCGATCGGCTCGCGGATAACGTCCCAGGCCAATAGGCCTGAGGCAGCTTCCGAAGAGCATTGTGACTCGTGCCAGACCTATCACGACGTCAAAAGGGTGTGCCCTCAACTGATATCGGCCCCGACTTATGCCCTGCAACGCAGGTGATCGACCCGTCTCGTGCCTCGATCGACAGGCACGCCCGTCCGATCGTTCACCTGTCCTGAAAATGGACCTTGCCCCGGCCGGCTTGGCTGGATAAGATACGGCTCACATCCGGCGGCGCCGTAGCCAAGTGGTAAGGCAGAGGTCTGCAAAACCTCCATCCCCGGTTCGAATCCGGGCGGCGCCTTGGCTCATTAACCCCTTAGATTAAGGGGTT
>JANXSY010000255.1 GCA_025356435.1 Isosphaeraceae bacterium
CGGGCGTTCCTGAGGCTGGAGCGTCATTTCTACGCCACCGGGGTCAGTTGGTACGAGGCGAAGGCCGCGATCGTCCGCAGCGCCGTGCGGGCGTACATCGCCAATCCTCTGTACAAACTGTCATGACTGCGTAACTCCTAACACAGCCGATCCGGGTCCGATTTCTCGGTCAGTGCAGCCCGATGCTCAGTCAACGCCTCCGACGCCAGCCGAGCGAGCTAATCGGAAGTCGCGGCGATCGCACGATCAAAATCGTCTTCAACTTCCAACTCGGCAAGCCCGCGGGACGCCAAAACGGAAGCCCGCCCGGACGCTTCTCGTATCGTCACCGAGGTTGACGATCACAAAATGTTATCTCCCCGACCGCGATAAGTCACAAAAGACATTGCTGTTTATCAGGAGGATTTGCACAAATTGGCTTATACTCACGATCCGGGCGATTCGGCCTGTTGTCAAATGGACAGTAACGCCACGCGAGGAGATCGCTCCTCGCCAGCTAAACCACTGGTGCCATCCGGGGCAGGCCGAGGGTTGCTGACTCGGCCAACCTCCTGGCGGTCGCGTCCGCCATTGACTTTGGGGGTCTGGGGCTCCGATAATTGGGGGTATGATCTAGCCGACTCAGCTTGCGGTCGGTCCCTTCCCTATTGCAACGTCGGACGGAATCGCGGCGTTACCCATCTTCCGGGCCTGGTGCCGGGGCGCTTTCCTTACCGACGCGAGAGGAGTTCGCGACGATGTTCAAGACACTGGCCGCCCTGGGCGGCATTTTGATCGTTGTCGGGTCGAGCCCGTGCCACGCGGCGGGCATCCGGGGCGATTATGTCGAAGCCCGAACCAATGATGTCTTCACCGGCCCTTGCTTCTCCAATGCCGAGGTCTTCATCACCGGCCATCAGGCTGTGATGGCGTGGAAGGTCACCGAAGGGTCTTACAACGGGGTTGACCTCGCCGGTCTGACCGTCGCCGCCGCCCTGAAAGGTGACTCGACGTTCGATACCGACACCCCCGGCGATGCCAGGGCGATCCTGATTGTCGACAAGACCGCCAATCCCAAACAACGCGAGGCCCTCGTCGCGATGGCCAAGACGCTCGGCGGAGACCGGATGACGCATGTTGTCGACGTGCGGACCTCAGCGATTGCGATGACGGTCGAGCGGCACGCGACGGAGAGTCCGAGCGAGAATGCACACTCCGGCCACGTCATGCCGAAAGCCCCGACCGCGCTATTCATCGCACCGGGCCTGGCCGAGATTTCGACCCGGCCGCTCGACGAGCGCGATCACAAGTGCGGCAACGAAGTCCAGGCGTTCCCGGCGCTCTCGAAGGGCGTCGACGTGCTGCCGGCCTTCACGCTCGGTCACTCGTTCAAGGGTGCGGGCCTGAATACCCGATGGGATGACCCGAACGCCCGCAGCAGCCTGGTGGGCCGGTTTGCCCTTTAAGGCGAGATCGACGGCGGGTTTCGCTTCGCTTTCAACGTCTCTATGATGAGGATACCTCGCGGCATGCGTCCGACTTGGCTTGCCTTGCTGATGCTGGTGTCGATGACTTCGATGGCCCGGGCTCAGGGGCCGTTCAAAGCGGAAGTGCTCAAGGAATCGCCCCCCGCCGCACTCTCGGCGGCGGTACGGGCGGAACTGAGTTCGACGGGATATCGGATCGTCAACGGCAAGGGCAAGCCCTTTGCCGACGTCTGGCTTCGTAAGGCGATCCCCGCCTCCGCCAAGCCGGCCGGGGCGAGCGGGACGATCCAGTTTCCCGTACTGAACGAAGGGGTGCTTATCGGTGCCCTACGGTATGGAGGTGAAGGGCAAGACTATCGCGATCAGACAATCGCGTCAGGGGTCTTCACACTCCGATACGGCCTCCAGCCGCAGAACGGGGCACATCTCGGTGCGAGTTCGTTCCGAGACTACGCGCTATTGCTACCCGCCGCGAATGATCCGACGGTCAACGACCTTGCCAAGAAGCCGCTCGACGAGAAGAGCGCAGAGGCGGCAGGTACGTCGCACCCGGCTGTTTTGATGCTGCTCGCGGCGACCGAGCCGGCGAAGGCGGACGAACCGGGGGTCGTCGAGGATAAGGAGAAGAACACATGGGCGGTCGTCGTGCCTCTACCGCTGCTTGTGAAGGGGGACGCCGCGCCGGCGAAGCTTGATGTGCAGTTGATCGTTTCGGGAGCGGCGATGCCGTGACGGTGGCCGGGTCAATCGACCGCACCTCGATCGGCGAAGAGGATAGGCTCACTCCATGCTCATGCCCGCCGCACCGTTCCTGATCGCTATGTTTGTCGCGTTCGCGGCCGACTCGCTCATCCCGCCGGTCGCGGTGAGGCCCGACGAAGTGGCCGGTTGCCTGATGGAAGCGCTCGTCGGCCTGGCGATCGCCGCGAGCGTGGCGATGGGGCTGGGACTGGGCCTGACGGCCGCCGTCCGTCGCTCGGGCAGCCCGACCGCCTCGACCCGGCGCGGGTTTATGTTGGCGAGCTACGCCGTCCAGGCGATGAATTTGGCCGTCTATACCTGGCTGATCCACGGACTCGGCTGGCCGGAGTTCGTCCGGTCGGGGCTGGGTCTACGGAATGCCTTCCTGGTCGATGAGTCGCTGATCCTCCTGCCCTTCCTGCTGGCCGAGGTGCTCGGCTGGTGGGGCCTCTATCCTGCCGCGAGGGCGTTTCGACTGATCTCGACGTCTCACGGAGCCTGGTATTATCTGTCGCGCAAGGCGCGGATGACCTTCGGCACTGTGCTACCGGCGATCCTGATCTTCTGGGCGGGCAACGACCTGGCGCGGCGTGCCTTCGGCGAGAACGCGAACCTTCCTGCGGTGCAGCTCGGGGTGACAATCGCGTTGGGCCTGATCGTGATGGGGCTCTCGCCGGCCTTCATCCGGCTGAGCTGGCCCACAAGCCCGCTCCCGCCGGGTCCGATCCGCGACCGGCTCGAAGGGCTGGCACGCCACTACAAGTTCCGCTATACGAATATCCTGGTCTGGGACACAGACGGCTCGATCTTCAACGCGGTCGTGACCGGGGCCTCGCCCTGGTTCCGCTATGTGCTCCTGAGCGACGCGCTGATTGACACGTTGCACGAGGATGAGATCGCCGCCGTCTTCGGGCACGAGATGGGCCATATGCACCACCGGCATCTCGCGTTCTTCGGGGCGTTCTTTCTGGGAAGCCTCGCGGTGATGGCGTTGATCGGCCTCGTGGTCGACGGGTTTTTCTCGACGCTCTCGATCGGCATTGCGGGTCAGACGACGACCGAGGTGGCCAAGGCCGTGGTCATGCTCGGGGCCTGCGGGGCCTATTTCTGGACGGTATTCGGCCTGCTCTCGCGGCGGTTCGAGCGCCAGGCCGACGTCTTCGGCTGCCGCGCCGTCTCGTGCGGCCAAGACGATTGCCCGCCGCACTCGGTGCATCCCGACGGCACGACCCAGGGTCTCTCGGAGACTGCCCCGATCTGCCGGGTCGGCATCCAGACCTGCATCCACGCGCTCGAGACGGTCGCGGTTGAGAACGGCATCTCGATCGACTCGCGATCATGGCGGCACGGCAGCATCGCCCGGCGGATCGACTTCCTCCGCCATATGGGGACTCGGCCTGAGGTCGAGCCTCACTTTCAGCGCGGGGTGTATCGGCTCCGCGTGGCGATCGCCCTCATGCTCGTCTCCGCGACGGCCCTGGCCTACCTGAGCGGGGCCTTCGAGAACCTGCGGAACATGTGAGATGAAATCGCTCATACGCACATGCGTCTCCATGATTTTGTTCATGGCAGGGGTCGCCCAGGCCCAGGAGGGAGACTCCTGGAACGGGCTCAAGGTCGTCACAAGATACGCGCAGCCGATCCGGGTCGAGAACCGGACGATCGACGACGGGTCGAAGTTGCGGATCTACACGGTCGAGAAGAACGACGAGGGCATTCTCACGATCGCCTCGGGGCAGATAAAAGGCTGGATCTGGGCGTCTGACGTGGTGCCGTACGATAAGGCGATCGCCTTCTATACCGATGAGATCGCGTTCGTGCCGAATAATTCGGCCGCCTATCACTGGCGGGGCATGATCTGGCGCGAGAAGGGAGACGTCGATAAGGCCAATGCCGACCGGATCATGGCGTTATACGTTCACGGCATCGTCTTGCTGAGGGTGAACGATTACGCGAAGGCCCTGGCCGATTTCGATGGTTCGGTTGCTCTCGATCCAAAATTCGTCTTGGGATACAACGAACGCGCCTGGCTCCAGGCAACCTGCCCCGATGCCCATTTTCGCAATGGCAAGGGTGCGGTCGAGTCGGCAACGACGGCCTGCGAACTCACCGCCTGGAAGCATCCGGGATACCTCGACACCCTTGCGGCGGCCCATGCCGAGGCCGGCTCTTTCGAACAAGCGATCGCGTGGCAGCTCAAGGCCATCGACGCGGCGAGAGACAACCCCGAACGCGGCGATTTCGAGGCGCGGTTGGCTCTCTATAAGGCCAACAAGCCCTATCGCCAGCAGTGACTGACCGCTCCGAGACGAGGCCTTATCTCAGCCGACGGCCGACCGTCGCATCTTCGGGCAGGGTCAGGCTTTGACCGACCGTGAGGTGGGCGGGGTCGTCAATCACGTCGCGGTTGATTTCGAGGATCTCGCGATAGCGTCGGCTGTCGCCGAGGGTGTCGCGGGCGATGCCCCGGAGTGTGTCGTGCTGCCGGACCTTGTAAGTCGGTTGCGACGGTTCCTCGACGTCACTCAGACGCTCCCGGGAACGCGACGCGTTGACGCTGACCTTCCCCGAGGCCGGGCGGGCGTCGTCGGTCGGGCGCGAGGTGCGGACAGTCCCAGTCGAGGCCCGGGCGGGCGCGTCGATCAGGGTCGGGTCGAGGTCTTCGAGCGGCGGCACCTTAATCGTCGTGCCTACGTAAAGCTCGCGGATGTTGGGCACGAGCTTGCGATTGGCGGAGTGGAGGGCCTTGTAGAACCGTCCCGAGTCGTAATAGTACTTCGAGATCGTCCAGAAATTCTCGCCGCTCTTGACCGTGTGCAAGACCGGATCGACCCGGTCGCTTGCGCCAACGACTTCGCGAGGCATCGGAGCGTCGGCGACCGGCGGGGCCGCGCCGGGCCGCGATTCGACCTCCGGCTCGGTCGGCCGTTGCTTGCCGAGGTTGCGGATCGGCACCGCGCCGGGGGAGAGCGTCGGGGACGGCGAGGGGGCCGCGACGGGGTCAGGCTCAACCGTCGTCGGCGGCTTGGCCAGCATGGGCATCCGGTCGCTGACGATCGGGACCGGCTCGGCGGGGCTCGGCGTGACGGCGGGGATCGGGGTTGGCGTGACGGCCGGGGGAGTCGGCTCGATCGGGGGCGTGACGACTTCGAGCGGTTTCGTCTCGGGCTCGGGCGGCTTGATGGGCTTAGTGTCGGGTGCCTTCATCTCCGGGGCAGACTTGGGCTCGACAACCTTGGGCTCGATTTTTGGCGGCGTTGTTGGCTCGACGGGCTTCGGCTCGACCAGCGGCAGCGGCTCGGCGGGCTTCTCGATCTTCGGCGCGGGTGTCGGCTCAGCCGGCTTCGGCTCGACGGGCTTCTCGATCTTCGGTGCGGGTGTCGGCTCAGCCGGCTTCGGCTCGGCGGGCTTAGGCAACGGCTCGGCCGGCTTGGGCTCGGCCGGCTTGGGCAACGGCTCAGCCGGCTTGGGCTCGGGCATGCCGCCTTTGCTCGGTTCGGCTGGGCTCGGGAGCGGTTCAACCGGCTTCGCGGGCTCGATTCCGCCGGGCGGGGGCAGTGTCGGTTCGGGCTTCGGCTCGGTCGCGACGGGCGGGGCTGCCGGGTCGCCCTTGGGCGGCATGAGTTCGGTCGGGGCCGGAGGGGTGTCGATGCTCGCGAGCTGGATTCCCTCGTTCGGGTAGCGGGTCGTCAGCTCGGTCGGGGCCGACACGTCCGCGTTGGAAGGCGGGTCGGGGGCCTGTTTGTCTCTGCGCGACTTCTTCTTGACGAGCGAGGCGGGGTCGGGACTCTTGGGCGTCTCCGACTTCTCGTCCTTCGAGCCGTTCGCGACGGGCGTATTCAGCGCGAGCGAGGGGGGAGTCTTGGACGTGCCAGCATGTCGATTGAGGACCATGACCGAGACGATGACGACGAACGAGAGCAACACCGCCATCCCGACCCGCGTCTCGCGCCGGGCGTTGGCGAGCGGGAGTTTGCTCCAATCAAACTGCGTGAGACGAACGAACCGACCTGCACGAGGGCTGTCCGTGGTCTGGGGCGGGTCAGGTTCGGGCGAGGTCGCCGGATCGGCCTTCTTCCGGCCCCGGAACTTGGCGACGGAGTGCGCAAAGTTGCCGGTCACACCGTGAAACCTCGACCGAGGCTTAACCTCGGCCGCCGCGTCGGAGGGGGGCTCGACGGGTCCAGCGGGGGTCATCGAGCTTTCGAGGTCCCCTGCTTCGGGGGAGTCGTTGGTCCATTCGTGTCCGGACATCGCTCGGCGACCCTCAATTTCGCGCTTCGCGCTCGGGGGTTGATGGCCAGCTCTTCGTCAGAGGCCACCACAGGTTTTTTCGTGAGGACGTTCAGGTTCGGGTCATTGCGGAAGGAGTGTTTGACGCGGCGGTCTTCGAGCGAATGGAAGCTGATGATCGCGATCCGGCCGCCGGGCTTGAGAAATTCCGGGCCTTCAGCCAGGATCGTTTCAAGATGATCTAGCTCTTCATTGACCTTGATCCGAAGCGCCTGGAAAGTCCGGGTCGCGGGGTCGATCGTCCCCCACTTGCCTGGGACGCTCTTCCGCACGATATCGGCGAGTCGGGCGGTGGTCGTGATCGGCACGACCCGGCGCTCCTCGACGATCCTCCGGGCGATCCTCCGGCTGTGGCGTTCCTCTCCGTACTCGAAAATCACGTCCGCGAGTTCTTCGGCCGTAAGCTCATTGACGAGGTCGGCCGCCGTCGTGTGGGAATTGGGGTCGAACCGCATGTCGAGCGGCCCGTCCGTCACGAAGCTGAACCCTCGCTCGGCCCATCGAAGTTGGTCGGACGACAGGCCCAGGTCGAGCAGAATACCATCGACCTGGTCAATCTCCAGACGATCGAGGATACGAGGCAAGTCGCTATACGCATCCTGGACCAGCGAGACCGGCAACCCTTTGGTGGCCACCCCCGCCAGCGCGAGCATATCGGGGTCGCGATCCAGCCCAATCACCCGTCCCGTCTTCCCCACCAGCGCCGCCAGCGCCGCCGCATGCCCCCCTGCTCCGATCGTACCATCGACGATTACCGCCCCCTCGCGAGGCAAGAGCCACTGCACGACCTCGTCCAAAAGGACCGATCGATGCACCGGCGGCGGCAAAGGAACGACATCATCATCATCAAGGGGCATGGTCGACTCAGGGTGTGGCGACAAGGGAGATCGACCGAATTTCAAACGCGGTCTAACCCGCGACTCTAGCGACGTGGGCGATCCTGTCAAGCTCGGCCAGAGTGGGTGGGCAATGATTACCGGCGGAGTTGTCGGATTCCGTGTCGACGTTGCGGACCGGATGGGCACCAAGACGCCCGCAGTTTCCCCCCTGGAATCGGGTGGCGGGAGCAAGAAACATTCGCCGTCGATAGCAACACGACAAAGATATGCGGAGACTGTTGGATGTCGGTTGGAAATCCGTTTAAGGATTCCTCGGAAGCCATCAACAGAGGAATGAACTGGGCCGACTTTCCCTCCTGTGGGCCAGCGAGGTGGTATGTGAGGTGCCAACCGGGGCATTGCCCTCACGAACCCTACGGCACGTTCAACTCGCGACGGATGTCCTCCAAGGCGTCTCGCACGGGTTGCGTCCGTCCGGCGCTCACGTCATCCATCCCTTGTCGGATGCCTTCGAGCACCTTCGCTTCCTCGGCCAAGTCGAACGGTTTCTGATAAGAAACCGCGTCTTGCACCACCAATTCGGCTTTGCCGTTGATGGTGAGCACTAAGGGAGCGCTGGTCTCCTTCAACTGCCTGACGAACTCCGAAGTATGAAGTTTAAGATCGGTCAGCGATTGGATATCATGATCAAAATTCATAGCTGTCCCTCGTCTGCGGCGACCCAGCGCAGCCGCACGACCCTCTGCGTTCCCTCGGTCATCCTGACGCGGTGGGCGATCCGGTGGCCGACGACCCAGATGATGCCGGTCGCGTCTTTGACGATGGGGATCAGGTGGCGATCGGGCCTGGCGACGTGGCGACCTCGGAAGAAGTCGGCGAGGGGGGTCGTCTTGCCGAGGAGACCGAGGGGATCGAAGCGATCGCCGTCGCGGGGGGGCTCGATGCGGAGCGGCGGGGTGAGGCGGTCGAGATCGATCCATTCGGTCGACGGCGCGGGGAGGCGGTCGACGGCGGTCATGATCGTGGCTTCGATCCGTCCGCCCAGCCAGTCGACTTGGCCAGGGAGTTCGAGGGCGACGGAGAGCGGAGGCAGATTCACGGGAAGATCCATGCGTCTCGATAATTTGACGAGGTCGACCTCGACCGCCAATCGAACGCCCGCGCCGGCGTCGTGAATCCCCTCGGGGCCGACGACGTGGGCGGCGAGTCGTCGCCAGCGGGCGGTGTCCATGCCGGCCTCGGGCCAACCGGCGGTCCTCCAGAGGACTCGTAAGACCTCGGCGCGGAGGAACGGGGGATGTGACGCGAGGGCCTGTCGATCGATCGCGAAGTCGCCTGGCGAGGAGGGACGAATCGCTTCGCGGAGGATCGCCGCGACGTGATGGTCGAGCGAGTCGACGGCGGCTCGCGTCAGGCGAGCGAGGCGGGTCAGGGCATCGACGATGGCAGGATTGAATGCGCGGGCGATCTCGGGCAAGAGGTCGTGGCGAATCCGCGAGCGGGTGCGAGTCGTGTCGAGGTTCGAGGCGTCGTCGCGCCAGGGCTGGCCGAGATCGGTGAGGAAGCCGCGGATGTCATCGTGCCCAACGGCGAGCAGCGGGCGGACGAGCGTCACGCCGTCGTCAAGCGGGCGCGCCTTCGGGATGCCTGCGAGGCCGCGCGGGCCGGTCCCACGCACGATCCGATGGAGGATCGTCTCGGCCTGGTCGTCACGTGTGTGTCCGACAGCGACCACGCTCGCGCCGCGACTCCTGGCAATCTCAACGAGCCAGGCATAGCGGGCGCGTCGGGCGTCGGCCTCGAAGTGCGCGGGGCGTTCGGGGGACCAGCCGCCGAGGTCGAACGGCAGGCCAAGCGACTCGGCGAGGCCCGCGACGAATTGGCCGTCGTCGCGACCGGCCTCGCCGCGCGTGCCGTGATCGAGGTGGGCAACTGAGAGCGTCAAGCCGAGTCGAGGCGCGACGCGGTGTAGCGTTCGCAGCAGCCCGACGCTGTCGCTCCCCCCCGAGACCCCGATCACCCAGCGCGGACCGAATCGGTTGCGAAGGCGGCGAGCCTGGCGGTCGACGTTGGCCAGCCACTCGGGGGTTTGAGACATGAGCGGCTAACCACCGGGCTTGGGAAGGATTATGCCCTATTGTTCACGAACCACGCCCCGACGACAACGGCTCACGCGACCGGGAGGCGGGATAGGCCGTCCCGGCGGGGTTCGCTACAATGCCCGCATGAATCCCCAGATACAGGCCCTGTTGCGCTGTCCCCGATGCCAGGGTTCACTCGAATCGACCACCGCGGGGTTCCGCTGCGCCATCTGCGTCCGAGATTATCCCGAGGTCGGCGGTGTCCCGAGATTCGCGGGAGAGGCTTACGTCGCGAGCTTCGGGCGGCAGTGGAACCGCTATGACGTGGCGCGTGACGAGGAAGACGAGGCGGTCTTCGCCGTCAAGACCGGGGTCGCCGCGCGCGAACTCGCAGGGCAGCTCGTGCTCGACGCCGGTTGCGGTGGGGGTCGCTATGCCAGGCTGCTCGGGCGGGCCGGGGCGAGGGTCGTCGGGGTTGACCTCAGTTCGGCCGTCGAGAAGGCCAAGGCTCTCTGCGACGACCTGCCCGACGTTGCGATCGTCCAGGGAGACCTGACCGAGCTGCCGCTCGCCGAAGCGGTGTTCGACCTCGCCTTCTCGATCGGTGTCCTCCACCACGGGCCGGAGCCTCGCAAGGCGTTCGCCGAGGTGGCGAAGCGGGTCAAGCCGGGGGGGACGCTCGCGGTCTGGCTCTATCGCCGCAACACGCCGCCGCAAGAGTGGATCAACTCGGCCCTCCGCGCCGTCTCGACCCGAATCCCCGCGCGGGTGCTCGAACCGCTCTGCGCGGGGCTGGGGGCGGTCGGCGGTGTTCCGGTCCTGAACAAGACGCTCAACAAGGTCGCGAACTTCTCGAACCACCGCGACTGGACCCTGCGTGTCTGCGACAACTTCGACTGGTACGCCCCGCCCTATCAGTCGCATCACACCGTCGGCGAGCTGAAGCGATGGTTCGCCGAGGAGGGTTATGTTGACCTTCGCGAACTCGCCCCCGCGCGTTCGGGTAGGCTCTATGACTGGGCCTACCAGCATGACTTTGTGATCGGCAGCGGCGTGAACGTCGTCGGCCGTCGGGCCTGATTCCTCACTCCTTGAGATGGCCGATCGATCAACCTCACGGATGTCTCTGATGCCCCACCGTCGTCGTCGTCGTCGCATCGCCCTACTTGTCGTCGGACTCGCGGCCATCGTCTGGCTCGCGGCCGGGCCGATCGTCGACTATATCGGCGTCTCGCTCCGCTGGGCGACTTCAGATCATACCTTTCTGTTCAAGCCTTACCTTCAGCTTGGCGACGCCCCCGGCCTGGCCGATCCTGAGCGGGCGGAGGTCGTCTGGCACGCCGCCGACCGCGAGGCCAACTGGTGGGTCGAGGTGAGACCGACGCCCGACGGCGTGTGGGTCCGCACGCCCACGCCCGACTATCGCGCCGTCAGGGTGGCGAAGGTCGAGCCGCACCGGGTCTATCACGTCCCGATCGGCGGCCTCGTGCCGGGAGGTCGATTTTCCTACCGAGTGGGGATCGGGCCGAAGACGCTCTTTGAAGCCGAGGCGCGAGCGCGGGTGCCTGCAGGCAAGCCGTATCGCACGGTCGTGATCGGCGACATCGCAGCCGGAACGTCAGCCGCGTCGCGAGTTGCCTGGAGGATCGGCGAGGCCCACCCCGACCTGCTCGTCGTCACCGGCGACATCGTCTACAGCCGAGGCCGGATCTCCGAGTACGCCGAGCGATTCTTTCCGGTCTACAACGCGGATACTCCCTCCTCCAACACCGGTGCCCCGATCCTCCGGTCAACGCTCTCGGCAGCGGCGGCAGGCAACCACGACATCGTCACGCGTAACTTCAACGACTTCCCCGACGCGATGGCCTACTTCCTCGCCTGGTCGCAGCCGCTGAACGGGCCGCTCCACACGGTCGGAGGAAAGAACACGCCGGGTCTCGAAGGCTCGTCCGACCGCATCAAGGCGTTCCTCGACGCCGCCGGGCCGACGTATCCCCGGATGGCCAACTTCTCGTTCGACTTCGGCGATGTCCACTGGACCGTGCTCGACGCCAACCCGCACGTCGACTGGAGCGACCCTGACCTCCGCGCCTGGGTCGAGCGTGATCTCACCTCGGCGCGGCCGGGATCGTGGAAGCTCGTGGCGTTCCACCAGCCGGGCTTCAACTCGTCGGTCGCCCACTTCCACGAGCAGCAAATGCGGCTTCTCGCCGACGTCTTCGAGCGCGGAGGCGTGACGATCGCTTTCGGCGGACACGTCCACAACTATCAGCGCACGCATCCCTTCACCTTCAAGCAAGACGGCAAGGGCCAGGGCGGCGACGGCCATGTCAACGGCACATGGGCTATTGACCGCAGTTTTGACGGCGACAAGCAGACCGTCCCCAAGGGGGTCATTTATGTCATCACTGGAGCTGGAGGCGCGACGCTGCACGACACCATCCGAGCCTCTCGGCCCGACACCTGGCTCGAAGTCACCGCCCGCGTCGTCTCGACGATCCACTCGTTCACCGTCCTCGACGTCGCAGCCGACCGGCTTCGCCTGAAACAGATCGACGACACGGGGGCGGTCGTTGATTCGTTCGAGATCACCCGGCCCGCAAATTGATAGACTATCCGTCAAGAGGAACATCGCCATGCCGCGCCGATTGACCGCACTTCTAGTCACATCCGCACTTATTCTCGTCGCCGCGTCGTCTCTGCCGGCGACTCTTCTAAGCTTCGACGATGTGCAAAAGCGGCTCGCGGACCCAACCCTTCGCGTCCTCGACACCCGACCCCGCGCCGATTACGACAAGGGCCATATCCCCGGCGCGGTCTGGGTCGACACCAAAGCCGCCTCGACCCTCGCCGCCCGGCCCGACGGTCTGCTCGACAAGACGGCCTGGACCGCCTGGACGGCTCCGCTCGCGATTGGACCCGACTCTGACGTTCTCGTCTACGACGGCGGCCGGCAGCTTGAAGCCGCGCGCATCTGGTGGCTCTTGAAATATCTCGGTGTCGCCAAAGTCGGCCTGATCGATGGCAATTTCGGCCTCTGGAAGGGCGAAGGCCACCCCGTCTCGACCGAGCCGGCCAAGGTGCAGCCTCGCCCGTTCGCCGTCGCCTTCCGATCCGACCGCAGCGCGACCCGCGCCGAAGTTCTTGCCGCGCTCGAAGCCCATTCGGCCCTGGTGATCGACGCGCGGACCGAGGCCGAACACACTGGCGAGCAGGCCCAGGCCAAACGAGGCGGCCACATCCCGGCGGCCTGCCACCTCGAATGGACCGAGTTCGTCACCTCTGAAGGCCGCTTCCTCGACGATTCGGCCATCCGCGCCCGAGTTGCCAAAGCCCGGATCAAACAGGGCCAGCCCGTCATCACCCACTGCCAGGGCGGCGGCCGGGCCTCGGTCGACGCCTTCGTCTTCGAGCGTCTCGGCTTCCCCGTCCGCAACTACTATCGGGGCTGGTCAGACTGGGGGAACGTCGAGGAGACGCCGGTCGTCAAGGGGAAGGAAGCTGTCGGCGAGTCGAAGCAACCGTAAGCGGCGATGGAACTCAGCCGGGGCCGCAAGAAAAATTGGAATCAATCCCGTCGTCGGCGACCATTCTTCTACCGTGGAGCATCGCGAAGGCCGAGGAACCCTGGTGACTGAGAGGACTCGATCTCATGTCCAATAAACTTCAAACGTCTCCGATCCACCTCCTCCATCGGCTCTTCGCCGAGGGCGGCGCGGCAGCTCTTTCCGACGCCCAACTCGTCGATCGCTTCGCCATGACCCGGAATCACGAGGCGTTCTCCTCGCTCGTGGCGCGACACGGGCCGATGGTCATGGCGGTCTGTCGCGGCTTTGTCGGTCCCGACGATGACGCCGATGACGCCTTCCAGGCGACGTTTCTTACTACGCGAACTCCGCCTCGTGCGCGACGACGTGAAGGTCCGTGGACGCATTCTCGACCCCCAAGGGACGGCCGCTCGCTGGGGCCAAGGTGCGATTCGTCACCCTTCAGGCCCCCGACCGCAACGACTTTAACGCCCACACAAACAATTGCCATCACGCGTTGATACTATCGTGTCACGTTTATGTGATCCACGCCTCGTCGGAGACCGCCAGGGAATCCGTCACCGTCGGCGACGTGCGATTCACGCTCTCAGGCTTCGGCCGGGACCGCCTGGTCACACTCTCGGTGACAGCCCCGGGCGCGATCCCGACGAACGTCGAGGTCGCCGACGACAGACGGACGGATTTCGTGATCGAATGCGTGCACGGCATCCCGTTCCGGTCGCGACCCTCGCCACCCCGGCGCGGTTGCAACGCGCCTCCGACGCGGACCCCAAGATCGGCTTGTTCCGCACCCTGGACACCGATTTCGACGGCCGGTTCCGGATCGAGCGTCTGGTCCCGGGCCAGATTTACAGCGCCGAGGTGTATCGCGGGATCGGCGTCTACGCCGGGAAGGTCTTCGAGAACATCACACTCCGACCCGGCGAAGTCCGCGACCTCGGCGACATCCGCACGAAGGTTTCAGTCGACGTCAGGGGCAAGTGACGAGGAATCAGTCTGGCACGGCGATTGCCTGCTCCTGCAGTCGTTCCGGAAACCCGCAATGGATTCAACGCCTGTGATGAATCCCCCGGCAGCAATCTCCCTCGTCATGACGATCTTCGGCCTGACGTACCTGGCGTTGGCTGTCGGGAAGGTTCCCGGGCTGCGGATCGACCGGGCCGGGATCGCGCTGGTCGGCGCGGCGGCGATGCTCGCCTTTGGCGTGCTCCCGTTGCGGGAGGCGGCGAAGGCTGTTGATTATGAGACGATCATCTTGTTGTTCGGGATGATGGTCGTCGTGGCCCATCTTCGGATGGCGGGTTTTTTCGACCTGGTGACCGAGCAGATTACCGCGCGGTTCTCGTCACCACTGCCGCTGCTTGCAGTGACGATCGGGCTCACGGGAGTGCTATCGGCATTCCTGGTGAACGACGTCGTCTGCGTCGCGCTCACGCCTTTAATCCTCCATCTCTGCCGCCGGCTGAAGCGACCGCCGATCCCATACCTTGTCGGCCTGGCGACGGCCTCGAACATCGGATCAGTCGCCACGATCACGGGCAATCCTCAGAATATTATCATCGGGTCGCTCTCAGGCATTCCTTACTTGCGGTTCGCCTCGAAACTGGCCCCCGTGGCGCTGATCGGCCTGGTCCTCAACTTCGTAATCGTGGCGCTGGTCTACCGCAAGACGCTCCGCAAGGAAGGTGTCGGGCTCTCCGAGAAGAATGAACACGCCCGGCCCAGGGTCCACCGGACGTTGCTCATCAAAAGCGTCTCCGTAACCCTCATCACGGTCGGTTTCTTCTTCGCGGGCCGGCCGATCGCCCTGGTAGCGATGGTCGCCGCCGGGGTGCTGATGCTCGAACGGGTCCGCCCCGAGAAGGTCTACGCGGCGGTCGACTGGCCGCTCCTGATCATGTTCGCCGGCCTGTTCGTGGTGGTCCACGCTTTCGAAGTCAACGTCGTCGAGACGTGGGGCCTCGATCGTTGGCGCGCCTTGCTCGATTCTCCGGTCGTGATGGTGAGCGCGCTATCGGTGGTCCTTTCGAATTTGGTCTCGAATGTCCCTGCCGTCCTGCTGTTCAAGCCGCTCATGGCGGTGATGCCGCAGAAGGAACTGGCGTGGCTGGCGCTGGCGATGTCGAGCACCTTGGCGGGGAACCTGACGGTGCTTGGATCGGTGGCCAACCTGACCGTGGTCGAGAACGCGCGACGGGCGGGGACGGAACTCGGCTTCGTCGAATACCTCAAGGTTGGCGTGCCGCTGACCGTCCTGACGATCCTCGTGGGTGTCGCCTGGCTCGCGTTGGTCCCCTATTAGGACGAAGCATGACCACTGCCGATGAATCGGGACACCCTGCCCCCGCGCGAAACCCGTCGAGGACGAGCCTGTACGCGCTCGACGCCTTGAATTTCTTCCTCTCCGACGTCCGCGACGGCATGGGGCCGTTCCTGGGCACCTTCTTACGCGAGAACCAGGGGTGGGACACGGGCCGGGTCGGGATCGCCCTGGCGGCGTCTCAGGTCGGAACCGTGCTGGCCCAGACCCCCGCCGGCGCCCTGATCGACCGCATTCGTTGGAAGCGGCTGGCGATGGCGATCGCGGCGGTCATCGTCGCCATGGGCTGCATCCTGCTCTATCTCATGCCGACCGAAACAGCGGTTGTCGCCACCCAAGCGACAATCGGCGCGGCAGCCACGATCTTCCCTCCCGCCATCGCGGCGGTGACACTCGGCATCGTAGGCCGGGCAGCAATGGCGAGGCGCACCGGGCGAAATGAGGCGTTCAACCACGGCGGCAACGTGATCATGGCGGTCCTGGCGGGCGGCTCGGCTTACCTGCTGGGCTACGGCGCGATGTTCTTCCTCGTCGCCGGAATGGCGGCGCTAAGCATCATCGCCGTCTTCCTGATCCGGGCGGGAGACATCGACCACGACCTCGCCCGAGGGGCCGACGACGGCGACGTCGAGGGCCGCGCGGCCATCGGCATCAGGGAGTTGTTTGAAGACCGAAGGATCGTCACCTTCATCGCATCAGCCGTCTTGTTCCACCTCGCCAACGCCGCGATGCTGCCCCTGGTCGGCCAGAAGTCTGCCGACCACATGAAATCAGGCGCTCCTGTGCTCATGTCGGCGTGTATCGTTGCAGCGCAGGTCGTGATGGTGCCGGTGGCCCTGCTCGCCAGCCGCCTGGCGACCTCTTGGGGCCGCAAGCCGGTTTTCCTGATTGGCTTCGCGGTCTTGCCGGTGCGAGGGCTGCTTTACGGACTGAGTGTTAACCCCTTTTACCTCGTTGCGGTTCAACTCCTCGACGGCATCGGCGCGGGGATCTTCGGCGTCGTCTCGGTGCTGGTCGTCGCCGACCTGACGAGGGGGACGGGCCGGTTCAACTTCACGCAAGGGGCGCTCGCGACAGCGACGGGCCTCGGGGCCGGAGTCAGCAACGTCCTCGCGGGCTTCATCGTCAAGGAGGCGGGCTTCAACGCCGGCTTCCTCACCCTTGCGACGATCGCCGGCGTGGGCCTGATATTCTTCGCGCTAGCCATGCCCGAAACACGCCTCCAGGGCCACAATCCGGCGATCAGTGCCGAGACGAACGTCGGGGCCGGTCAGGTCGAATAGACGCCGAGGCGACGCTCGCCGACCTCGCCCCGTTCGAGGTACAACCGGTTCTTACTCAAAGGAGGCGATCATGGCCACCGTCAGCGTTGGGCTGCGCTACACCCCAGAGCAGTATCTCGCCCTCGAACGGGCGGCGGAGACGCGGAGCGAATAAATCGATAGAGATATCCGCCCGATGCCCGGCACCAGTCGCTCTCATAACTTGATCGTCATGAATCTCTCGGGCGAGATCTGGAGCCTCTTACGCGGCAAGAGGGGTGAAGTCTACACCAGCGACATGCGGGTCCGCGTCGGCCAGGGCTGGCGCTACACCTACCCCGAGATCTCCGCCGTCCGCGACGAGCCGCTGCTCGAAGACGCCGAGCTCGACACGCTCCTTAACCCCTCGATGATCGCCGAGGTTCTCTCTCCCTCGACCGAGAACTACGACCGGGGCGAGAAGTTCGCGGCCTACCGCCAGATCGAGTCGCTTCAGGATGACGTGCTCATCAGCCAAGACCGCGTGCGGGTCGAACTTTTCACGAAACGCGGCGAAGACTGGGTGCGGACGGAGCTGATCGGCCTTCAAGACGTCCTTCGGCTCGAATCGATCGGTTGCGACGTGCCCCTGAGCGGGATCTATGCGAAGACGCCCTTCGGCGTCGGGCAGGGCGAACCCCACAATTAACCCTTTCGATGCCCTTGCGAGGACGTATGCCTCTCTCTGTCGTCAGGCTCACCGTCGGAAATAAGCGGGACTCACCCCATGTCGTCGTGATCGAGCCGTGGGCGTGCGATTATACGCTCTTCACGGGCGAGAACTTGACTATTGAAGCCCACGGCGACGAGGCAACGCCTTGGTTTCAAATCATTGAATGGGAAGGGGTCACACAAATTTACTGCGAGGAAACGGACGATTTCCGAGTCCTCCAGGGCGACGTTGAACTTGAGAGCAGACATAACCGGCAAGCTTGATCAATTATCCGTCCCGCTATCGTCCACGCCTGCCGCTTGACATCCATCCATCCGCGCGTCAGTCTGGACCCTCGCATCATCGTCACGCCGCGAGGAGCCCCGATCATCATGAGCGCGAGCCATAGCCACGAACCGACCCGCGACGAGGTCGCCGCCGTCGCGGCGCTGGCCGAGAGCCATAAGAGGCTCAGACGCGAGATCGCCAAGGTGATCATCGGGCAGGATGAAGTCGTCGAGCAGTTGCTCACGAGCCTGTTCGCGCGTGGGCATGCGCTGCTGGTCGGAGTGCCGGGGTTGGCCAAGACGCTACTCGTGAGCACCGTCGCGCGGATTTTGAGCCTCTCGTTCCGGCGAATCCAGTTCACGCCTGACATGATGCCGTCAGACATTACCGGCACCGATATCTTGCAGGACGACCCCGAGACGGGCCGACGCCAGTTCACGTTTGTCGCCGGCCCGCTGTTCGCCAATATAATCCTCGCTGACGAGATCAACCGCACCCCGCCCAAGACCCAGGCCGCGCTCCTGGAGGCGATGCAGGAGCGGCACGTCACCGCCGGGAACCATACGTATACGTTGCCCGACCCGTTCTTCGTGCTCGCCACCCAGAACCCGATCGAGCAGGAGGGGACGTATCCCCTGCCCGAAGCCCAGCTCGACCGGTTCATGCTCAATATCCGCGTGCCCTATCCGTCGGCCGCTGAGGAGCTTGAGATCCTCCGGCAGACGACCGGCACGGCCTCAGCCGATCCCGAAGTGACGCTCTCGGCCGAGCAGATCCTGGCGATCCAGGCGCTGGTCAGGCGAGTGCCGGTCCCCGATCACGTGTTCATCCACGCACGCGACCTCGTCCGCGCCAGCCGGCCGAATCAACCTGAGGCCACCGCGCTGGTCAAGAAGTGCGTTGCCTGGGGCGCTGGGCCTCGCGCGGGGCAGGCACTCATCCTCGCCGCCAAGACGCGGGCCGTGCTCGACGGTCGATTCGTCGCGACATTGGGCGACGTCCGCAACATCGCAGGGCCGGTCTTGCGGCACCGGATCGTCACCACCTTTCACGCTGAGGCCGAGGGGATCGACCCGGACAAAGTGATCGCCCACCTGCTCGAATCGATCGTGCCGCCGCCCGAGAAGGCTGCGGCGCGGCTCATCGGGGCATCGACCTCCGCGCCCGTCGGCGGCGTCGGGATCGGGGCCTGACCCGTGGCGAACCCCGACGCCTCGCTCGCCAACGCGCCCGACGCGCTCGCCCGGTATGGTCGACTCGAACTGCTCGCGCGGCTCGTGGTCGAAGGGGTGATGTCTGGCCTGCACAAGAGCCCATTCAAGGGCTTCTCGGTCGAGTTCGCCGAGCACCGCCAGTATGGGCCGGGCGACGAGATCCGCCATATCGATTGGCGTGCCTACGGCAAGAGCGACCGCTACTTCGTCAAGGAATATGAAGAAGAGACCAACCTTAAGGCATACATAGTTCTTGATGCGTCTGGCAGCATGGGCTACGCTGGGACGAAGGCGGCGGTCAGCAAGCTTGACCATGCGCGGGGCCTCGCCGCAGCGCTGTCTTATCTGATGATCAGCCAGCGCGACGCCGTCGGCCTGGTCACGTTCGACACTGAGATCCGCACGATGATCCCCCCCAAGTCGGCCCCAGGGCACTTCTCGCTCCTGTGCAAGGCGATGGAAGAGACGGCTGTCGGCGGTGAGACGCCCCTGAGCACCGTCCTCCACAGCCTCGCCGATCGGATCAAGCGGCGCGGACTGGTGATCGTCATGTCCGACGGATTCGACAAGGCCGACGACCTCGTCAACGCCCTCCGCCACCTCCGGCACCGGCGGCACGAGGTCTTGTTCTTCCAGACTGTGGCCCCCGAAGAGGAAGAGTTTCCCTTCCACCGGCCCGCCAAGTTCCGCAACCTCGAACGGCCCGACAACACGGTGCGGATCAATCCCGCAGCGCTCCGAGCGACCTACCTCGAACGGTTCAACGAACACCGGCGCGTCCTCCGCGAGGGGATCATCGCTATGAACGCCGATTACCACAAAGTCTCGACCGCAGAGACACATGAACGCATCCTGCTCGACTACCTCGCCGCCCGATCGGCGCGGGGACGGTCGGGGGCGCGGGGGTGACTCGATGACCTGGGGCATCCTCAACGTCGCAATGCTCGCTGGCCTGGCGGGTATCTCCCTGCCCGTCGTGATCCACCTGCTCAGCCGCAGGCGCGATCCCGTGCTCGACTGGGGCGCGATGCAGTTCCTCGAAATGGGGCCGTGGTCGCGGAGGCGAGTCAACCTCGCCGACATCCTCCTGATGCTCGCTCGCATGGCAATGCTCGGCCTGGTCGCACTCGCCCTCTCGCGTCCATTCTGGAAGCCGAAAGATGCCGGCGCAGGAGCCATCTCCGGGTCGGAGGCGGGCGCGAGACGTGACGTGGTGTTGATCGTCGACGGCTCGGCCAGCATGGGCCGTCGAATCGGCGAGTCGACTCCGCGCGACCGAGCGATCGCCTGGGCCAAGACCTACGTCAACGGTCTCAAGCCGGGGGATTCGGTCGCGGTTCTAGTCGCCAAAGACAGCGTCAAGGCGCTTGTCGATCCGCCCAGTTTCGACCGCGTTAAGCTGGAGGCCGCACTCGCGAAGGTCCCGGCCGCGAGGGGTTCGAGCGACCTCTCGGCGGCCGTCGGCGAGGCGTTCCGCATCCTCGAAAAGTCGGGCAATCCGTCGCGAGACGTGATCCTCCTCACCGACAATCAGCGCGTCGCGTGGCGGCCCGGCGAGCCCGCCCGATGGGCTCTGCTCCGCGACCTTCGCGCCCGCCTGCCGATCGCGCCGAGGCTCTGGGCCCTGGATTTCAGCAAGCCGCAAGGACCCGCTGGGCCGACTGTTGAGACCGCGCCCAATGGCTCGGTCACGTCGCTCGAATTGTCGCGCGGGATGGTCGTCCCGGGCCTGCCGCTGAATGTCACGGCGACGGTCTCGAACGCCGGCCCCGGCCCGCTCACTCGCCCGATCGAGCTGCTGATCGACGGCCAGACCGCTCCCGGGACCGGGCAGGTCGTCGGGCCGATCCCGCCCGGTGGCCAGTCGTCCGTGACATTCCGCGTGACGCTCGACGAGCCGGGCGGGCACTTGCTCACCGCCCGCCTCGCACCCGCCGACGACCCGATGCCCAGTGACGACGAGGCGAGCCGCCCCGTCGACGTGGCCGCCGCCCTGCCCGCCCTGCTCGTCGACGGCGAGCCCGGCCTCGAACCCCTGAGCGGCGAGACCGACTTCCTCCGCGCCGCGCTCGCACCGACCGGCGACGACTCGCCTCAGGTGAAGGCGACTGTCGTTTCGGCCAAGGGATTCACATCCGAATCGATCAAGGGTCAAAAAGTCGTCGTGCTCGCGAACGTCGATCAATTAACCCCCGAGATGGCGTCGACGCTTGACGCCTTCGTCTCCTCGGGCGGCGGCCTCCTGATCGCCCCTGGAGACCGCACCGAGGCCAAGTTCGCGGGCGAAGCCGCCTGGCTCCCCGCAACCCTTGGCGCGACCAAGGGAGACCCCGCCAAGCGGCAGACCGTCGCCCACCCCGCGCCCCGGACCTTCACCGGGCCGGTCGTCGGTCCGCTCGGGCAGGGAGACACTCCCGCGCTGGTCGAGGCCGACTTTTTCTCCTATCACATGCTCAGTCCCAGAGATAAAGCCTCGGTGATCGCCCGGCTCGACACCGGCGACCCCTGGATTGTCGAGCGTCCGCACGGCCGGGGGCGGGTGGTGATGATCGCCTCCGCGCTCGACGCCGAGGCCGGCACGCTCCCGGTGAATCCCGACTTCGTCCCCTTGATGCACGAGTTGATCCTCCACCTCGGCGCGGGCACATCCGCCTCGCCGAGCGTCCGCCCGGGCGAGCCGATCACCTTCGACCTCGCGGGCGTCAAAGTTCCCGCCGAGACCACCCTCTCGCTCCTCATCCCCGACGGCACGACAATCCGCGTCCCCACCATCCAATCGGGCGAGTCAACGCGAGTCAAACATGCAGACACGAGCGAACCCGGCGTCTATCGCCTGACCCGTCCCAACCCGCCCGGTGGCTTCGCCTACGCCCTCGTCTCATCCGACCCTCGCGAGGGCGATCCCACGCCTCTCGAACCGGCCGAAGCCGCGAAGCTCTCCGAAGGCTGGCCGCTCGCCTTCGAATCCGACCCGGCCAAGCTTCCCACCCTCATCGCCAAAGGGGGCGGTTCCCCCCGCCACGAAGTCTGGCGCGGCCTCATCTTCGCCGCCCTGGGCGGCCTCTGTCTGGAAGTCTGGATGACGCGACGGATGGCCAGGACACGCGGGCTGGCTTGAACTCAACCATTCTCCGGCACCGGAGGGTCCGACATCGGAGGCAAGGGCGAAGGAACACGAAGGTTGGGGACGACCAAAAAATTGCCCAATAATAGGCCCTGACTCTTCCTCTCTGATTGCTAATACTTGTCGTGCCTTCGATATGTTTGCGAGATGAAGCATTAGCGGCATTAAGAACCTATCCCAATAGGCCGGCTGATCGATACGTGATCCAGGCACAGACGAAGTGCAACATGCCGAAGGAGTTCTCCACCTTCTTCTCCCACCGGATCAAGATCCGACGGAAGCGATTCATCCCGCTGTGGGTCCGCTCCACCACCCAACGCCAGGCCTTCTGGCCCACCTCACGCTTGATCTCCTTGGCCTCCTCGCCACGGGCACGCACGTGCGCCGTGAACCTGAACTCCTCGATCAACTTCCGGGTGTCGTCGTAGTCGGACCCCTTTGTCCAGGCACATCCCCTGCGGCTCTTCCGCAGTCGGCCCGGGCCGTTCCACCGGGATGCTCTCCAGCGTCGCCTCGACCCACTTCTTGTCGTGGCGGTTGGCCCCCTCGACCGTCAGACCCACGGGGACCCCGTTGGCCTCCGTCAGCAGGCTCCGCTTCGTACCCTGCTTGCCCCGGTCGGTCGGATTCTGACCGGTCCGCTCGCCGCCCAGTGGGGCCTTGGTCATCGCCAGCCACTGCCAGTCCAGGCCCTTCAAGTGGTCGTACTCCTGCAGGCCGGTGGCCCACAGGTTGACGAAGACTCCGGCGGCGGTCCACTCTTGGAAACGGCGGTGTGCCGAGGAGTGCGAGCAGATGCCGGTGGCATCCCACGCTCCCCACTGGCAACCGGTGCGCAGCAAGAAGAAGAGAGCATCCATGGCCTTGCGGTCGGCGACCCTGGGGTTGTGGCATCCCAGGGGATGGGACGGGCGTCGGGGCAGGAGCGGCACAAGCCGGTCCCACAAAACGTCGGGAATACGCCACTGGTCGTCGGGAGGAGTGGGCGTTTCAACAGTGCGAAGCCGCGCCTCAACCATGGGACAGGACCAAGAAAGCGGGCGGAGTTCACACCAATATTAGAGACGCCCGTCCACCTAATGAAATAGGCTAGTAGTCGAAACCTAATGACGACCGGAGTAATTGCGAATCAGAAGGGCCGGATTTCCCCGATGATGTCCCAGTCCCAGTGAAAAGTCGTAATGGCGACCTCGACGCAAAATCAGGTTATCCGGCCTTGGCTTGCTCCACAAGGGATCGATCCTTGGTCGGCTCGTCCCGGGCGGTTTTCAGCATCCAGAGATGTTGTAGCCATGATCCGGCGGAAGCCCTCGGAGGTGGCGTCGAAGGCCCACCTCCGTCCATATCAAAGCCATCAAGCTGTTCCTGTCAGTGATTCATGCGGAACCGGTTACACAACGCCGAATGGCCGTCGTCGATGATGCTCGTCGTCCCCAAGCACCGCCGCAGTTCACCGGGCAGGCCCAAACGGCCGGGATTTCATCGTTCATGCTCCGGCGGATACGGTCTATTTTCCGTTCGGGTTGATCCGCATTGCCCGAACGTGCGACTCCTGTCATGATCCCCGCATGCTTTACACGGCTTTGCTTTCCGCTTTGTTCCGTCTCCGCTATGGCGAGCCCGCCGAGGTTGAGCCCGGTCCCGATTCGGGGCTGGTGCTGGTGGCCGACGGGGTGGGCGGGCTGCATCTTTGCGGGGTCGGGTTGAAATATGTGATGGGGTCGCGCGGAGGTCCGCATCGGGTCAAACTTCATAACTGGGGACATGGGCTCGGCCGGTGGCATGCCGACCTCACAAACGTCGCTAACCACGCGAAGCAGGCCGAATTGCTCGCGGCTGAGGTGATGAGGTGGAAGGCCGAGCGGCCGGGGTCGCCGGTGTATCTCGTCGGCAAGTCGGGGGGGACTGGGGTCGTCGTCCGCACGCTGGAACGGCTCGCGCCGGACACGATCGAGGCAACGGTCTTGCTCGCCCCGGCGCTCTCGCCCGGCTATGACCTTTCCAAGGCGCTCGAGGCCGTCCGTCGCGAGATGATCGTCTTCTGGTCGCCCTATGATGTGATCGTGCTGGGGGTCGGGACTCGGATCTTCGGCACCTTCGACCGCGTGCGATCGGTGAGCGCGGGGCTGGTCGGGTTTCGGGCCGGACCGGGGCAGGCGGGCAAGCTCCGTCAGATCCGCTGGCGGCCGAAGATGATCAGAACGGGATACTTCGGAGGTCACGTCGGACCTGACAGCCCAGCCTTTCTGCGGAAGTATGTCCTGCCGCTCTTGACGAATGCGACAGCCTCAAATGCCGGATATCCGCCGGGTGTCAAGCTCGCGGGAGATCGCGCCGATGACCCTATGGCCGGGTGACGCCCACCCGGTCGCTTATCCTCTTAGGGATGAGGTGCTCAAGAACGAGCACTGTGTGTCCTCAACGCGTGGCGGTTACACTCCAGGACAGGTGGCGACCGCCACGCGACGGACTCCCCCCACGACTTCTATCGCCTCTGCAACCGCGCCCGAGCCGCCAGGGCGCGGGCGAGGGCCTGGCTCGGGTCGGGGTCGAGCACGGTGAGATGACCCATCTTCCGGCCTGGCACGGCCGTGCGCTTGCCGTAGAGGTGGAGCTTGACGCCGGGATCAGAGCCGAGGGCGGCATCCCAGTTCGGCTCGCCGCCCGACCAGAGGTCGCCGAGCATGTTGACCATCGCGGCGGGCATCACCAGGTCGGTCCCGCCCATCGGTAGGCCGCAGAGCGCCCGCACTTGCTGTTCAAACTGGCTCGATACCGCCGCCTCGATCGTCAGGTGTCCTGAGTTATGCGGACGTGGCGCGATTTCATTAATGAGCAAATGCCCATTAGCTGTCAGGAAGAACTCGACGGTCAAGACGCCAACCGTCCCTAGCGCGTCGGCGACGGCGAGCGCCCATTCCCTTGCCTCTTGCGTCACGATCGGGCCGACGGGCGCGGGCATGACGGTCGCGTCGAGGATGTGCTGTTCATGCCGGTTCAGACCGACCGGGTACGCGACCGCGCCGCCGTCGGCCCCTCGCGCCACGACGACCGAGACCTCGCAGGCAAACTCAACCCACCCCTCGGCCACGCATTCCACCTTCCGCAGGGCCGCCCAGGCCGATGCGAGGTCGTCGGCGCGGTCGACACGCACCTGACCCTTGCCGTCATATCCCGACGCCGCCGTCTTGAGGATCAAGGGCAGGCCGAGGGTTTGCAGAGCGTCGATCAATTCTCGTTCAGTCCTCACCGGACGCCAGGGAGCGAGCGGCAGGCCGTGGCTCTCAAGGAACGTCTTCTCGCGGAGTCGATTCTGGCTCACCCAGACCGTCCGCCAGCCCGGACGCACGAGCCTCTTGCGTGCCAGCCATCGCAGGGCCGGGGCCGAGACGTTCTCGAATTCGACCGTGATCGCCTCGGCACGATCGGCCAGGAGCCTCAGGCCGGGAAGGTGGTCGGGGGGCGAGACGATCGACCAGTGCGCAACCTGCGCGCCGGGTCCGTCTTCGGTCTCGCTCAAGACCCCGGCAGTGTATCCCATCCGTTGCGCGGCCTGGAGGAACATCCGGCCGAGCTGACCGCCACCGATCACGCCGAGGGTCGCCGGGGGGTGCAGAATTCGGGTCGGATTCATCGCGGCGACTCGTCGACGGAATCGGTCTGGGCCTTGCGGAAAGCGGCGAGGGCCGCGCGGATCGCGGGGTCGTGCCTCGCCAAAATCGCCGCCGCGAGCAGCCCCGCATTGGCCGCGCCGGCGGGTCCAATAGCGAGCGTGCCGACCGGGACGCCCTTCGGCATCTGGACGATCGAGAGGAGCGAGTCGACCCCGCGCAACACCTTGCTCTCGACCGGGACGCCCAGGATCGGCAGGATCGAGACCGCCGCGAGCATCCCCGGCAGGTGCGCCGCGCCCCCGGCCCCGGCGATGATGACCTCGATCCCCCGCCCTTCAGCCGACCGGCCGTATTCGAACAGCCGCTCGGGAGTCCGGTGCGCCGAGACGACCTTGGCCTCGTTCGGGATGCCGAGCAGATCGAGAACCTCGACCGCGTGGCGCATCGTCTCCCAGTCAGACTTGCTCCCCATCACCACCCCAACAACCGGGGCTTTCGGCGTCTCAATCTCGGACATGAAATCGCGTTCTTTCGTTGATTTCTAAGAGATGACGATCGGGTCGCCGACGCGGATCGGCCCCCCTTCGACGATCCGGGCGCGGAGGCCGCCCCGGTTGTCGAGGCCCTTCCGCACGCCCCGCCGGGTGAGCTTTTCGAGGTGCCCGCACGGGTCGCAGAGCCGCATCCCCTCCAACCTAACGGCACCGACGCGGAACTCGCGGCTGACGAGATCGTTGAGCGAGACCCCTCGCGTGACGACGTTGCGCCGGCTCTCCGAAACGTCGAACGCGATTCCGTGGTCGCGGTTCAGGGCATCGACTGCCTCAGCCTCGATGAGCGTGATCTCGTGGTCGGGCTCGTTGCCCCCGGGCCGGAAGTAGCGATCCCCTTCGAGACCCTGCCCGGCGAGTGCTTTTGCCTCGACAACCCGGGCCATCGGCTCCCGCTTGCGACTTCCAACGAAAATCGCCTCGACGACGGCGATAGTCATGACGTTTCTCCCCGTTCGTCTGCGAAATAGTTTACCACGTCACGACCGAATCGACATCGCACGTCCTCAGTCGGTTGGCCTCCTTCCAATCTTATCGAAGCTCGTCGGTTCCGGTTCAAATTTGTTCGATGCGATTCATCGACCGCTCGCAGTCGCTCTTTTGACGGCGCACCGAACGGTTGATCGTCTCGATTCGGTTTTCGCGAGACTCACGCAAGGTTCGAGCGTTATAACTCTCCTTTTATGAATAACAGCTTTGCCAACGGGACGACCCCTCGCGAGGGCCGCATCTTGTCTCCACTCTCCCGGGGGAAAAAGGGACGATCGGGTCCATCTTTTCACCGCGCCCCCATCTCGTTGTCAAATGCTGAAGCCACATACGGAGACCGAAGGGTGTCGTCCAAGCTCGGAAGGCTCGTCGGAATCCATAGCACATGTGGTATTTTTTTATCGTTTCTTGAATTACATGTCGATCCCGAACTATAGTAGTTGGGCTTTGCTCAGGATTCCGTGCAAGCTCATCTCTCGGATTTAGGAGTTTCTACATGACCTTGCGTCGCACTGTCCTCTTGGCCCCCGCTGTCGTGTTGGGCCTCCTCGCCGCCGTCGCCTCGCCGGCTCGTGCGACCCTGATGTCAACCGCACCGGTCTCGGTCTTCTCGGCAACGCAGCCGACCGACTTCACGACGACCTTGACCCTGCCGACGTTCGACACGTCGCTTGGCACGCTTGTCCAGGTCGACCTGACGTTCTCATCGTCCGGCACCGTTAGCGGCACTGTCACCAATAATAGTGGCAGCGACCAGACGTTCAAGATCACTGAGACCACGACCCTGACCCTGGACGACACCGGCTCAAACCTTGGCCTGAACATCGATCTGACCACTTCGAAGAAGTATACGGCTGTGCCGACTGGTCGAGGCGGTTACTATGGACCGGGCTCGCCAGCGTCCAACAGCCCCTTCACGCCCTCGGCCACGAGCGGCCTCTTGACGTACACCTCTGGTGCCGTCTTCAACGAGTTCAACGGCGGTCCGGGCTCGATTGTCCTCAGTCTCTCGACCCTGACCAATACGTCGATTGCTGGCGGCGGCGGAAACATCTCGGCCTCAATTAGCACACAAGCTCAAGGCACGGCCACAGTTGTCTACGAGTACAACCCCGTCGTCGCCACCCCCGAGCCGAGCACCCTGGTGATGGGCTCCGCCCTGCTCATCCCGATCGCCGTGTCGATCGTTCGCCGTCGCAAGACGGCCTAAGAACGCTAAAAAGCAAGTGGCAGACGAGTGAGACGTTCCAACGAGCGTCTCACTCGTCTGATACACCAGCTTGTAATCGTCTCGTACCGGCCTGCTTACGATGACGTAAGAATGCATTGGCTTTCGTGACACAGATCAAATTCGATCTGTGTCACAAATTCTCGAGGAGTTCCTCAGAGATCGTGTCGTTGGCGTAGGTGTTCTGGACGTCCTCGTTCTCTTCGAGGAGGTCGCGGAGGCGGAGCATGCGCTTGCCGTCTTCGAGGTCGAGTGCGACTTCGGTGGTCGGGATGTAGGTGATCTCGGCCGACTCGGTCGCGATCTTGTGCTGTTCGAGGGCCTTGCGGACGGGTTCGAAAATCTTGGCGTCGCAGGTGACTTCGAAGTAGTCGTCGACCTGCTTGACGTCGTCGGCCCCGGCTTCGAGGGCGATTTCCATCAGGCGGTCTTCGACGACGGTCTTGGCCTCGACGAGGAAGAGACCCTTGTAGTCGAAGAGGTAGCTGACGCAGCCGGACGCGCCGAGGTTGCCGCCGCAGACTTCGAACGCCTTGCGGAGGTCGCCCGCGGTGCGGTTGCGGTTGTCGGTGAGAACCTCGCAGAGGACGGCGACGCCGGCGGGGCCATAGCCCTCGTAGACGATTTCGACGAAGTTTTCGCCGCCGAGTTCGCCGATCCCCTTCTTGACCGCGCGTTCGATGTTGTCTTTGGGGCAGCTATACTGGCGGGCCTTGTCGATCGCGTAGCGGAGACGGAGGTTCATGTCGGGGTCACCGCCGCCGTTCTTGGCGGAGACGTAGATCGCCCGGCAGAGCTTGCTGAAGAGTTTGCCGCGCTTGGCGTCGACGGTCCCTTTGCGGTGCGCGATATTCGCCGAGTGAGAATGCCCTGACATCGGCCTACGGACTCCACGATCGAGGAAAGTCGGAAGACGGGCGCTGCTCGGCGAGGCCCGTCCTTGAGGAGAGATACGTCAGGGATTGGTGCCGGTTGCAGTGCTCGGCCCCGTTTCGAGCTTCTTGAGCGATTCGAGCTTCTTGCGGATGTCGGCGAGCCGCTTGTCGGGGGGCTTGGCCGCCGCGCCGATCTTCTCGGCCTTCTCCCAGGCGGCGCGGGCCTTGGCCCGGTCTTTGATGGAGAAGTAGACATCCCCGAGGTGCTCGTGGACCGTCGCGTCTTCGGCCTGGAGGTTCTGAATTGCCTCTTCGAGCGGGGCCACGGCATCTTTCGCCTTGCCTCGTTTGAACAGTACCCAGCCGAGGCTGTCGAGATAGGACGAGTTCTTCGGCTCCTCGGTCACGGCCTTGCGGATCATCTTCTCGGCCTTTTCGAGGTTCTTCCCCTGCTCGGTGTAGAGGTAGCCGAGGTCGTTGTTCACGCCGGGGTCGTCGGGGTTTTTGGCGAAGAGGATCTCGAGTTCGGCCTCACCCTTGGCGAAGTCGCCGAGGTTGGTGTAGACAGTCGAGAGGTTCGAGCGGGCGAAGCGGACGAGTTCGTCGTTGTTGGGGAACTTGTCAAGCAGCGACTTGAAATAGGTGATCGCGTCTTCGTTCTTGCCCGCCATCTGGAAGACGTAGGCGAGGCCCCTCGTAAGGTCGAGGTTCGCGGGGTCGTTCTTGAGGGCGTTCCGAAGCATCACCACGGCTTCATCGGTCTTGCCCTTCTGCTGGAGGGCGAAGGCGTAGAGCCGGGTGGCGTCGGGGTCGTTGGGCAATTGCTTGAGCACGTCCTTGAGGGCTTCGATCGCGGCGTCCTCGCGATTGGCGCGGAGGCGGATCTGGCCGAGGAGGAGCATCGTCTGGGCGTTCTTCTCCTCGGGGAACTTGGCCATAAGCGCCTCGACCTCCTTCTCCGCCTCGGCGAAGCGGCCGAGGATCGTTAGCTGACTCATCAGCTCACGCCAGACGATCGGGTCAGGGGCCTCCTTCACCGACCAGCGGAGCAGGTCGACAGCCTTTTCGCCCTTCTTGGCGATCGTGGCGATCCGCAACAGAATGAACCAGCCCGTGCGGTCAAGCTGGGGAGGCTTCGCCGAGAGCATCGCGATGCCGGTGTCGATCACCTTGTCGGTGTAGGCCGAGTCGGCGACCAAGGCATCGATCTGCGCCTTGACGGCGTCGTCGCGACGGAGGCGGGTGGCCACCTTGGCGAGGAGCAAGATCAGGTCTTCGCTCTTCTTGTCCTTGAGCAGCGAGGCAAAGAGCGAGGCGAAGCCCTGGAGGTCAGGCTGCGTCTCAATCAAAGTTTTGAGCAACGTGTCGGCCTTGTCGGCCATCCCGGCAGCACGGTAACGGTCGGCGAGGGCATACTGGAGTGGTCCGTTGCGTGGGTCGGCCTGTGCGGCAGCTTCAAGGCGGGGGATGATCTCACCCTCACGCTTGAGCTTCGTGAGAACCTGGATGAGCAAGTCGTAAACTTGCTTGCTCGCCCCCGGCCCCTTGAGGGATTTCTCGACAAGGGCCAGGGCCGCCTCACCCCGGTTGTCTTCGAGGTATGTCTCGGCGAGGAGAAGCGAGAGCTGCGGGTTATCTCGCTCATAGACGAGCCCGCGCTCGAACGACTTGATCGCAAGGTCTCGGCGTTTACCGGCGACAAAGATCAGGCCGAATTGGAGATAGGCGTCGGCCTCGTCCACCCCGAGGATTCGCTTCTGATCGACGGGGCTGAGCCGGAGCCCTGCCTTGCCGTCGAGGGCGTCCATCACCCGAGCGAGCGAGGCTGCGGCCTGGTCGAACCGCTGCATCCCGGCATAGAGCTTCGCCAGCTCGAATTCGATCAGCAAGGCCCCCGACGACCCCTTGTCGAGCTTGGGATTAGCCAGAACTTCCTTCAGGAGCGCCTCGGCCTTGGCGTTGTCGCGCTTGCGGTTCTTATAGTAGTCGACGAGCCGGGCGATCGTCTCGGAGTCGTCCGGCTCGGCGAGCAGCACGCGGCGGCTGTATTCGACCGACTTCTCGGTCCTACCCAGCGCGATGCAGAGCCGGCTCAGCCGTCGCAGGATCGGGATCGACTCGGGGTCGTTCGTCAGCGCCTTTTCAAGGACAGTGATCGCCTCGGAGAGCTGACGCCGATCCTCGAGCGATCGGGCCTCGGCATAGAGCCGGGTGGCCTCGACCTTCTTCTGCTCGGCGGCGGTCCGGGGCGTCTTGGGGACGAACACCGCCGGCGGGTCTTCGCCCGGAAGCGCGAAGTCGGCCGGGGCCGTCTTTGCGACCGGAGCATTATCCTGCGGCTTGGGGTCGTCGCCGAGCGCGACACGGGCCGCTCCCCCGTTCGCTGCCATGAAGATAGCCAGGACGACAATACGGGACGGGCCGACCATGATGCGCTACTCCTCGAATCAGCCACCGACCCGCGACGGGTCGTCCCTACTGACGCCCGGCGCAACGCCATCTCCGCCGGGCTAACTCTCCATCCCACAATGTAACCATGAACTCCCACCCGTGCCTACCCCGGCGAATCGTCGGCCGACCAAACTCCCCTTGCCATTGATCTCCAGTGTCGGCGAAAAGTGTCTGCCGCCTCGTGCCGAAACAGAAGTCGTTGTCAGCAACTACTCGACTTGCGTGCGCTGGCGGAAACCGACCATCGAAATTGGTATCACCTAAAGTTTCTGGTCGATTTCGATCTCGAAGTGATCCCTTGGCGATATCGCAAGCGTTTGCTCGATTGGACGTTTATTGATGCTGCCAACGACCTCTCCGAGCGCCGAATCCCCTCGTGGACCAGTCCCCACATGGCGAAAGACTACGTAGGTATGCAATCTGGGCATACCAGTCCTCCTCGATCGCGCGATTCAAAGTCGTAAGTCATAGAACACGCCGCAATCGAGACCGAATGCGGCCAAGCGTGAGTTAGAGGATCGCAACATTTGTGATGGAGCCGGAAGCTCTTGATTCGATGCGCTTCCAGCTCCATCATGCAGTTTATCTCAGACGTCAAGAAATTGTCTGGATTCGATGGCGATCAGCGACTAGAAAACCTCACGCAAGGATGGCCGTTTTCCTCGAAGGACGCCTTCTTGCAAGACAACCGAAGCCGACAGTGATCAACGCGCACCCCATCAGTGCGAGACTGCTCGGCTCAGGGACGGCGTTGAGCGTGGCGTCCGAATGACCGATGATGACGTCACCCGACACAGTGCCGATACTCCCCCCTGCAACCAAGACTCCGACGTTCGCCAGACGCAAATGGATAGCATTGGTCTGGATGCTTACGGAGGTCAGGCCGTTCCCAGAGGTGATCTGTTCGTTCAGTTCCAGGGACGCGCCAAGCAGATTCAGAGCCACGAATGTATTCGGCGCATAGGGACCCGCTGCGACGACAATGGAGATCCCATTAACGCTGACAGTCAGCCCTGTGATGATCGATGTCCCGACCGCTGCGAGTGAGCCTATTGATCCGCTTGCGGTCGATTGCGACGTGATCGTGGTCGCGTCGATATGTATAAGTGAAGGCGTCGCGATGACCGTCGCAACATTAAGGTTGAGGTTGTTGACCACGCTCGATCCCGTGGTCATCCGAGCCCCTGAGAGGCCGTCGATATTGGTTGATGCCTTCGAATCGAGAATTCCTGTCCCGAGAGAGAGAAGAGTTCCCGTTCCGATAGCATAGGCGCCCGAGTTGGAGGTAAGCGAAACGAGAGTTGAGTCCAGGTTGTAACCAAACACGGGCGGGGCGAACCCCTGGGCGACTGGCTGGGGAAGGACACCAGCCTGTACGAGGCTTGTGTTCAGCAGGGTCAACGTGAGATTGGCTTGGACGCCAATACCTTCACTATTGCCCGACAGAGTTTGAGCCAATGAAGTGTTTGGCGTCATCGCACCAAAGGCGAGCGTCAAAATGAACGCCAAGGCGAGACACCGAGTGCCCGACTGTGACCGAACAACACCACTGCGATTGGAGGGAAAAGTCTTCATCAAGAGATTGCTCATCGAAACATGCTCCTGTCAGCAAATAGAAACGAGGAAACTTGGATTGCGAGCATCCCCAACCAACACGAGCGTCGGCATAGCCCGTGCTCGCGCATGTTCATGCGTGGACTGGTCCGCTCCATTCCTCGATAAGAATGGAGATAGATCGCGTTTTCGCTGCAAATGCAGGCGTTTTCGAGTAGGACTAAGTCGCCGTCCTGACAAGACTACTCATTGAACTGATAGCTAATCGCTCACGCAAACTCCTTTCCACAATATCCTGGCTTATTTTCTATGCGGAAAGAATAGAAACACGACTAGAAAACTGTATAATTTGCTAAATTTATTTCTTTATGGTTTTTAAAATCAACAAACATTTGTAAACGCTGTCTCAAATTGGATAAACTCCTGTTGTGGCGCATAACGATTTGGCAAATTGCACAAAACAATCTCTTTACGATCACTGCCCGCCACAATGAAAAACAACGCGTGCATTCTCAAATACTTATCTATGCCGCCGGAGCGACGGTGCCCCGTCCAGCTCAGCACAAATTTTCCTCGGACTTGACCTTCCCCTCGCCAACCCAAAACGCTATCATTTTCGTTTTCCGCCTTGGCTCAAATGGGCCGATGAGCGGTATGCCCCTATTTGACTCACCGCAGATACGGACCCGACGGCCTTGCCGGGGCCGCGAGGAGCTTCGACGGATGTACGCGATTTTCGAGGACGGCAGCCACCAGTTCCGGGTCCACGAGGGCGAGACGATCATCGTCGACCGCCGCGATGGCGAACGTGGCGATGAAGTGGTCTTCTCCAAAGTGCTCCTGATCGCCGGCGACGGAGCGCCGATTATCGGCATCCCGGTCGTCGAAGGCGCGAAAGTTATCGCCAAGATCCTTGAGCAGTTCAAGGCGAAGAAGATTGTCATCCAGAAGTTCCGCCGCCGTAAAGGCTTGCGTCGCCGCAACGGCCACCGCCAGCAACACACCCGCGTCCAGATCACCTCCGTCGTCTCGGGCTGATCGCCGAGCGGCTTGCCGATGGATAGAAAACCGCGGCAGTCCACCTCGTTGTGGATTGGCGCGGTTTTGCGTTTTTATCCCTCGCAATATTGGTTCTTGAGGCCAGTTCTCTCGAAGTCATGACATGAATTTCCAGTCAACCCGCCAGACGACAACTCAAAAATAGTAAGTCTTCGTTTATTCTTGTATCGACGCTTACCCTTCCCCGAAACGACGCGATCGCGCCTGTCCTCGTCTCCGGTGCGGAAATATTTCAGAGGCGGTTTGGTCGAAACGCCCACAGCGACGATGCTTACGAAATGGCCTCTGTGACCGTTGCTCGAAATCGTAGGCAGGCTCTCCGTCCCTAGGATATGATCCTCTTCGATCGGCGATTTCCGGTCGGGTCGCTCCCTTACGATGCAGTCGGTAAGGATGGGATTTGACTGCAGACCCTTTGGATTCCTCTCCCCATCCATCGTAACGCGACTTCTTTCCCAATCTGTCTATTTTACCAAATCGACTTTCAATCGCCCCATCGGAGAGCGATTGGAACGCGATTTGTTTCATAGAGATCGGATATCTCGCTGACCGTCGACGTACGATCGCTACAGGAATGGACACGTTCCTGCCGATAGGATACAAATAGCCATTAGACAGAAGGCCAGGGCGTTCCGATGACATAGAATTTCCGTATAATAGGTTCTACCCAGAATCTTAAAACGGTGATTCCTTCGCCAGACGACCCAGTTTGTGTCAAAATCAAGGGTAAATGAGATCGTTTAGCCCTGTCACGGTAAGTCTGGGGTTCTGGGCAGGGCACAACATACACGATTCGTTCATGATCGGTCGGTCAGGATTTCGGGGAGCTTGAGACGGTCCGGCCGTCTTCCCTGAGGATGTGGTAGGGATACCAAGAGCGTCCTAAGGGCCAAGAGGGGCCGGGCATGGCGGTTTACCGCCGTCTCCCGGCCGAGGATCTCGAGCGATTCATCGGAGAAGTCCTATATGACCACGGCAGCAGATCGGGTATTGGGCGTGACGGACCAGGTGGAAACCCGGCCCGCGCAGGGACGTTCAGGGATGGTGGTCCCTAGGGTCTTTAGCACCGAGGGTGTCAGCCCTTACGACCAGGTCGAGTGGGACCATCGGGCGGCCGAGATCAAGGACGAGCGTGGACGGGTGATCTTCCAGCAGCTCGATTGCGAAGTCCCCAAGTCGTGGAGTCAGCTCGCGACGAACGTGGTCGTCAGCAAATATTTCTACGGCGAGAACGGAACGTCCGAGCGCGAGACGAGCGTCCGTCAACTCGTCGACCGTGTCACTCGTACGCTCGCTGACTGGGGTCGCGAAGATGGGTACTTCGCTTCCCGGGATGACGCCGAGCGATTCTACGACGAGCTGACAGCGCTCTGCCTGAACCAGTACGGGTCGTTCAACTCGCCGGTCTGGTTCAACGTCGGCCTCTTCCATCGCTACGGCATCAACGGCCCGGCCAACAACTGGCGATGGGACGAAGAGACCCGTACCGTGGTCAAGGCGACCGGAGCTTACGAATATCCCCAAGGGTCGGCCTGCTTCATCCAGTCGGTCAGCGACGACATGCAGGACATCATGCGGCTGGCCACCGCCGAGGCGATGCTGTTCAAGTTCGGCTCAGGTACCGGCACCGACCTCTCGACCCTGCGGTCGAGCAGGGAAAAGCTCTCCGGCGGCGGACGCCCCTCCGGCCCGGTCAGCTTCATGAAGGTGTATGACGCCGTCGCGAGCGTCATCAAGTCGGGCGGTAAGACACGCAGAGCGGCGAAGATGCAGACGCTCAAGATCTGGCACCCCGACATCCTCGATTTCATCGAGTGCAAGGCCAAGGAAGAGCGTAAGGCCCACTCGCTGATCGCCTCGGGCTATGAGGCCAACTTCAATGGCGAGGCCTACAGCTCGGTCCTCTTCCAGAACGCCAACCTCACGGTCCGCGTCACCGACGCCTTCCTCCGCGCCGTCGAGGCGAACGGCGAGTGGACCACCCGAGCCGTCACCACCGGACGGCCGGTCGACTCGATGCCCGCTCGCAAGCTGATGGACGCGATCGCTGAAGGGGCCTGGCTCTGCGGCGACCCCGGCATGCAGTACGAAGACACCATCCAGAAGTGGCACACCTGCCCCAATACCGCGCCGATTAATTCGAGCAATCCCTGCTCGGAATACATGTTCATCGACGACAGCGCCTGCAACCTGTCTTCGATCAACCTGATGAAGTTCCGTCACGGCGACGGCTCGTTCGACTTCGCCGGCTTCCGCGCCGCGTGCCGGATTTTCATCACAGCGCAGGAGATTCTGGTCGACCACGCGAGCTACCCGACCGACCGGATCGCCACGAACAGCCACAAGTTCCGCCCACTTGGCCTCGGTTACGCCAATATCGGCAGCCTCATCATGTCGAACGGGCTGGCGTATCACTCGAACGAGGGCCGCGCCCTCGCCGGGTCGATCACGGCGATCATGCACGGCCAGGCCTATCTCACGAGCGCTGAGCACGCGGGCAACCTGGGCGCGTTTGATGGCTTCGCGCTCAATCGTGAGCCGATGCTCCGCGTGATGGAGATGCACCGAGACGCCGTTGAGGCGATCGACCCGTCGGTCGCCCCCGAGCTTCAGGCCGAGGCGCGTAAGATCTGGGCAGAGTGCCTCGAACTCGGGCGTAAGAACGGCTACCGCAACAGCCAGGTGACAGTGCTCGCCCCGACCGGCACGATCGCCTTCATGATGGATTGCGACACGACCGGGATCGAGCCTGACATCGCCCTGGTGAAGTACAAGAGCCTGGCGGGCGGCGGGATGCTCAAGCTCGTGAACCGAACGGTGCCAATGGCGCTCGGCAAGCTCGGCTACGACGACCCCTCGATCCGCAAGATTCTGGACTTCATCGACGTCAACGATACGATCGAGGGTGCCCCGGGCCTGAAAGACGAGCACCTGTCGGTCTTCGACTGCGCCTTCGCCCCGCCGCAAGGGGGCCGGTCGATTCACTTCCTTGGCCACCTGCAGATGATGTCGGCGGTGCAGCCGTTCCTCTCGGGCGCGATCTCGAAGACGTGCAACGTGCCGAAAGAGGCCACGGTCGCCGACGTCCGCGACGCTTACCTCGAAGGCTGGCGTCTCGGCCTCAAGGCCATGGCCATCTACCGGGACGGGTCGAAGGGAAGCCAGCCGGTGAGCACCAAGTCGGACTCGAACGATCCGAAAGCGGAGCCCGCCCCGACCCCGACCCCGGTCGCGGTCGCCCCGCCGGTGGTTTCGCCCTTGCCGGTCGCCGCCGTTCAGCCCCGCCGCGAGCGTCTGCCGCTGACCCGGCGGAGCATGACCCACAAGTTCGACATCCAGGGCCACGAGGGCTACGTCACCGTCGGCTTCTACCCCGACGGCCGCCCCGGCGAGGTCTTCATCACGATGGCGAAGGAAGGGTCGACGATCGGCGGCCTGATGGACGTGGTCGGGACGGCCATCTCGATCGGCCTCCAATACGGCGTGCCGCTCGAAGTCTTCGTCAACAAGTTTGCCCACAGCCGATTCGAGCCGGCCGGATTCACCAAGAACCCGGACATCCCGATCGCCAAGAGCGTGACCGACTACATCTCACGCTGGCTCGGCATGGAGTTCATCCCTGGCTACCGCGAGGCGAACAGCCCCAACCGCACCCCCGCCGAGCTCGCCCCGGCCCCCGTTGTCCCCGCCGTGAAGGTCAACGGCCACCGGACCGCCACGATGGCCGACCTCGAACACGCCGAGGCCGAGCTCGCCTCGCAGCCGGCCCCGCCGAAAGTCCAGGTGATCTCACCGGTCGAAATCCTCGAGAAGAACGACGCACAGTTCGCCCACTTCCAGAGCGACGCCCCCGCCTGCGACAACTGCGGTGCCCTGACCGTCCGCTGCGGCACCTGCTACCGCTGCTTCAACTGCGGGAACAGCATGGGGTGTTCATGAGCCCTGGTGTTGAGTGAAACTGATCACTGAAACGGCCCGGATCGAGACGATCCGGGCCGTTTCGTTAAATTTGCCTGGCGAGCGATTGAGCATCCACCGCTCATGGCCGAATCGACCGAAGCGTGTAGCGGATGCAACACCCGCGACTCTTCGTGTATCATCAAACCGGGACTCAGTTAGATCGGCCCCACCGCATGTCTTCGCTCGAAGCGCCAAAGCGTGAGGCTGTGACGAGATTCGCGGGCGAATGGAGGTGTGGGCCATGGCACGATCCATTTCGTTCGCTGATGTGCTAGAAGCGGTCGAGCAATTGTCGGCCGAAGATCAAGAGGCGATCGTGGAGATCGTGAGATGTCGCGAGTCGGAGCGTGGCCGCAAGCGAGTCGCCACCGACGCTCGGGACGCCCAACGTGAGTTCATGGATGGCCATTGTCGTCCGGCCACCGCGAGCGAGTTCATGGATGAGGTCCTGTCGTGAATGTCGCGCACGGCGATGCGGCTGACTTCTCGGCCGTCCAGGACCACGGGCACTTCCGTCTCCTGCCCGAAGACCTCGCGGAGAGCGAATCCGTTGACGTCGCTCGGACCCGAGCGAACTTCGACCTCACCCGCGACGAGGTTCAGGATTCAGTAGCAGACGACGCCCGCGCTCGCGTAGAGCCGTTTCTTGATCGTCCTGTCGTGGTTCAGGCTCGACTCGGCCACCTCGACGACGAGGCCGACATCTCGGGGCTCGGGTGGCGCTCGCGATCGTCGCGGTGGTAGCCGCGAACGACCATTACGTCGGGTTGATGCGATCGTCCGCCGTCAGGATGCCGGCCTCTATCATCCGGTGATACTGGTCGACGCTGAGCCGATAGAACCGGTCGAGTGAATCTCGTCGGCGGGGATGATTGGCGTTGTGCGGGTTTCGGTGGACATAGGCGTCTCCTCCGTCCAAGAGGATGACCGCGCGGCCCGGACGAGAACGCCCGAGCCGCGAAGGTCGAGTCAATCAGCCTGCCGTTGGAGCTTGGGCCGGGGCCTTGCGGGCGATGTTGACCCAGGTGTGGACGTGCGGCGAGCCATGGAAATACCAGGCGAAGGCCGGGCCTTCGAGCTTCCAGATGTCCCAGACGCCGTCCTTGCCGATGTCGCCCTGGCTGAAGTAGGTGAGGCGGAGCTTATCCGCGCCGCCGGCTTCCTTGAGGCACTCAGTCACTTCGTCGGCGTCGAAGGCGCGGAAGGGGCTGGTGAGCATCTTGAGGAGCGACTGCACCATCTGCTTCTGCTGGCCGTCGAGGTCGGCGACGGAGAGGCCGGTCGTCGGCAGAGAGTCGCCCTTGAGTTTGATCGAGCGGACGGTGTCGCCATCGGCCTTGCTCACGAGGGCGCGGGCCTTCTCTTTGTCGTCGAGGGTGGCGAAGATCTTGTTCGCCTGCTCCCACTGGAAGCCCCAGACGTTGCCCGAGTGCTTGGCGTCGTCGTTGCCGGTGCCGGTGGCGTCGTGGCCGTAGAAGATCGGCCCGCCGAACGCCGCCCCCTCGACGCTGTTGCCGTCGGCGCGGAGGGTGTTGTGTCGTCCTGACAGCACCCACTCGAACGGCTGCTCGCTGCCCGGCTCGCCGAAGACCGCGACGTGATAGTTCTCGAAACCGCCGGCGTCGCCCTTCATCTGCCGCTGGAACCGATCGTAGCCCTCTTCGCTGCACAGGTCTTTGAAGACTTCGTTGCAGAGGGCCTGCTGCTCCTTGTCGAGGTCGCCGATCTCAGTATCGACGATCTTCCAGTTGTTGTTGACCTGCATACGTTTCGGATGGTCGAACGGGAAGCAGATCAGCTTGCGCTGCTCGGGCTTGAGCGACTTGTAGAACCGACCAACGGCGGTCTCAGCCGGGGCGGTCTTCGACGGGCCGACCTCTCCGGCCGCCGCGCGGGCCGCTCCTCCGATCAAGGGGACCGACACCAGGGCGGTCGCGCCGAGGGCCTTCACAAATTCGCGACGCGAGACGTCGGGACGGGTTTCTGCCACGGGACGGCCTCCTGAAGGATGCGCGGTAGGTAGAGAGCGGCCGTCTTGGGGGAGACGGCCGACTGTTTAACCCTAATTTGACCCTCGGTGCGCGTCAATGAGCAGGATCGGTCCTCGGAGCGGCTCGTCCGTCAGACTATCATGACTGATTGACGCGAGAAGCAAACGCGCAGGTCTACCCCGCCGATTGGGAGTGAGATCGTGATAGACGCGAATATCGATGAACGCGGGCTTGAAGACCTGGGGGCGTGGCGGAGCCGGCTCGGGACACTCGTGCTGGTGGCGCTCGGGCTGATCGCCTTCGAGGCGTCGGCGAACCCGTCGCTGGGCGTCGCGATCGCCTGTCTCAAGTTCGGCTGGGACGACGCCAGGGACGGGGTCTGGCTCCGCCGGGTCGACCCGAACAGGCAACGGGGGCGGGCCTGCTCGTGGATGTATCTCGGCGTCGGGCTGCTCAAAGCGAGCCTGATCGCCTTCGTCGGGGCGGTGGCAATGGCGATCATTGCCGCGCAGTTCGGTAGGCAGTTGGGATGGCCCCGACGCCTGCTGGCCGCGCAGCTCATCGGGGCGCTCGGGGTTGGGGTCTTCGGGGTCGGCTTCTCGACGTTGGCAAGCCTGACGGCGGTCGTGTTCGCGTGTCACTCGCGGACGAAGATTTGGGTCGGACCCGAGGCGAGGCACGCCCGAGACCTCGGCGAGTGGCCCCCCCAGGCCGAACCCCGACGGTTCCCTCGGAGGAATCGGCTCGGCACCACGCTGGTCTCTATGACCACGGTCGTTGTCCTGGTCGCCGTCTGGGGTGTCGTCAGATTCCTCGGCTCGACCTTCCCGGCGCTCCGCCAAGTCGTGCCGCTGAGCGAGACCGTCGGCGCGGTATTCATTGTCTTCGTCGTACCGATTGGGTCAGCGACCTTCGCCCTGACGTTCAGAGACTTCTTGAAGGCCCGGGTGATCGCCAACGCCCCGGCTGAGTGCTGGCCTGAGGCGATCCATCGCATTCCGATTGCAAGCGTGGACGACTTGGAATAAGTTGAAATGCCCGGACGCGGAGCGTGCCCCCGCTCGAGAAGTCGACGGATATTCGATAGGGATCGCGACGATGCCCATCTCTCTTTCATGCCCCCAATGCGGCAAGCTCTATCAGCTCAGCGACGGCCTCGCGGGCAAGAAGGGGCGGTGCAAAGTCTGCGGTTCGGTCTTCCAGATTCCCGCCGCCAAGGTCACTGCGGCGGCACCCCTTGCGGCCGACCTCTTCGCGGGATTGGACGACGGAGAGGCCGTGGTCAGGTCGACCCCTTCGCGTTCGTCGTCATCCAAATTCGGGCCGTTTCCGACAGCTGAGGAGGAGTCGGTCCCGAACCCCCGCGTCTCGAAGTCAAAGCGGCGGGTCAAGGTCGATCAAGAGTTGCAGGAAGGGTTCCGCCGATCGGGCATCAGCATGATCGTCTTCGGCAGCCTCGCCTTCGCTCTGCCGATGGTCGGGCTCCAGTGGCGGCTTCTCAACTTCATGCCCCCCGCCGTCCAGGAATTCATCGGCGGGGCCCTTTTCTTGGCGGGCGTCGGTGGGGTAGCCCTCTCGTTCACCCCCCGGCCATCAAAGGTCTTGGGGATGGGGGCGTTGGCGATCTTCGGGATAATCGCGGCGGCCGTCGGCTTCGTCATGGTCCCTCAATGGATGGCGATGGGCGAGCCTCCCGCGAACCCCCCGCACCCCGGGTTCGTCCCGCCGCAGGCCCGCCCGTTCGTCCAGCCTCCAGCGAACTTCCCCAACCCCGCCGTGCCCCCTCCGACAATGGAGCCGAGGGAGGGCACCGTCGACGAGACCCTCTACAACCTTTCGAACGCCCAGGCCGCCCGCGAATCAGGCCCAGGCGTATTGATCCGCGAGTTGATGTTCCGCGTCGACTACCAGTCAACCGGCAAGCAGGCCATCGGTGCCCAACTCTTCTGGGTGGTCGAGTCGTCCCAGACGAACGCCAACCGGCGGATGATCGGCGTCGACCCGCGCAACGGGATCCTCTCGGGCTCGATCACCGTCACTGACGGCGACACCGGCCCGTTCAAGACCTACATCGTGCGCGAAGCCTTCGGACCGGGCGGCCGGTCGCGCGTCAAGGTATCGAACGTCGTCGATATGCAATGGATGGGCGAGCGCGCCGCGAATGAGTCGATGATCCCCAACGCGTCCGTTCAACCTCCCGCGAACGATCCGACAAACGCGCCTCCGACTGGCCCTCGACGAGGTTTCCCCGGCATGCCGGGCCGCCCGGGTTTCCCCCGACGGCCCGGCATGCCTTGATCTGAGATCAACGGGGCGCGAGCCGATAAATCCGGCCGTCGAAGGCGGTAAAATAGAGCTCGCCATCGGCATCTTCGCCGAAGGTGGCGATGTTCAGTACCTTCTTGGGATTGAATTCGATCAACTCGCCGGACTCGGCCGCCTTACCGTCGGTGCCGAGGCGGATGCCCCAGATCCGGCCGGTGTTGAAGTCTCCGAAGACGTAGACGCCGACCAGGCTCGGCATCGCCTTGCCCCGGTAGACGTAGCCGCCGGTGATGCTCTGACCGAGGTCGCTGCGACTCGGGTCGTCGCCGGTGGTGTGGGGATAGTCGAAGATCGCCGGGCTGATCGGGGACGCCTTGTCGGCTTTCGGGCGCGGGTTGAACGGGTGGAAGCCTTCCTTGATGCTCCAGCCGTAATTACCGCCGTTCTCGATGATGTGAACGATCTCCCACTTGTTCTGGCCAACGTCGCCCGCCCAGAGGGTCTTGGTTGCGCGGTCGAAGCTGAACCTCCAGACGTTCCGGAGGCCGATGCAATAGACCTCGGGTGCCCATCCGACGAACCTTGAAGCGTCGCGCTTGGCGGGATTGTCGGTGGGGATACCGTACGCCTTGCCGTCGGAGGGGTGGTCAACGTCGATCCGCAGGAGCGAGCCGAACCAATCCTTGGGGTTCTGGCCGGTCGTGAGCGGGTCGCCGCCGCCGCCGGAGTCGCCGAGAGAGATGTAGAGATAGCTGTCGGGTCCGAAGAGGATGCAGCCGCCGTTGTGGTTCTCGAATGGATCTTTGGCCGAGACCCAGATCCGCTTCTCGCTCGCCGGGTCAGCTTTGCGCGGGTTGTCTTTCGAGACGTTGAATCGGGAGACGACCGAATAGCGGTCATTCCCCTTCATCGACGAGTAGTAGACGAAGAACTGGCCGTTCTCCTTGTACTTCGGGTGGAACGCCAGACCAAGCAGGCCCTCCTCGTTCCCTCGGCTGTTCACCAGCGAGCGGATGTCGAGGAAGGTGGCCTTGTCGGCGGCGTCCTTCTTGTTCGGGACGGAGACGACCACCCCCGGCTGCTCAACGACGAAGAGCAAGTTGCTGCCGTCGCCGGGCTCGGCGAGGACGACTGGCCGGTTGAACTTCAAGCCTGGGAAAGCGACCTCGGTCTTGAGCTTCGGCAGTTCCGCAGTCGCGAGGGCCGAGGTCATCGACGCAATAATCAAGGCGGCAAACACATTTCGCACGAAACTGATCCTCAGATGACGTGAAGGGATGGATTCCCTAGGGCGAGATGGCGGAAAGTCTCACCTTGAGAGCGTCATTATACCGGCCACTCCGCCGCCAACCAAGTCAATGAGGCGGCAACTCCTCCCCCGAATCTTGCTCAACCCTCGGTGGAAAGGTTGGCGATCCATCTCCGGATCTGACGAAACAAACTCTCTGTAACGACCAAATAATCGTATTGAAAGTAGAGTCTTGACGACGGTTGCACCTCCTGACTAGAATCAATAAGATCCTTCCTATCCGTGCGAGGCGGAAATTCAAAATGACGCGTTCGTCCTCACGGCGACCCCTGCCGGGTTGTCGTCTCATGATCGCGATTGCGATCCTGGGAGCCGGTCTTGCGCCGCTCTGCGACGCTGATCGTGTTGCGCGAACGCTCAAAGGGTGTCACGTTCTCGCGGATCTGACGACGGTCCTCGCCCAAGTGGGCACGGACATTGGTCAGCCCTTGGAAGACGAATCGGCCGACGCGAGTGAACCCGACTCGCCGGCGAACGATGACGATGAGTCCGCCGCGTTTTCGAGCGGTCCCATCCTCCTCGCTGAGCGACGGGCCAACCCGAAGCTCATGTTCCCTCCGACGGTATGGGATCGGGTCCCAACTCTCAACCTCCGGCGACCCGCCGTCTGCTCGACTGCGACGACGCCGGTTAAAGACTTGCCGACCTGGCTTTGCCGCTGGACGTGTTGAGACGCCCTCAAGTCGCACCGCGCGGCGGGGTAGAGACCCTCGCCTCGCGCACCACGAAATGGCACCGAGTCGGAACCGTGTCGGTCCCGGCCAGGAACTTTTGGCGATCTGCACGAGGAAGTTCAACTCATGATCAGCATTATCGGCAACGAGTCTTTTCGCGACGATACCACCGATTCCAAGTCGGCCGACATCAAGGCCCAGCAGCGACGCGACGACGTCAACGACCTCAATAACCTGGGTCTGCTCTCGTTCCAAGAACAGAGCGGCCTGACCCCTCTCGACACACTGTTCGGCGATCCCGTCGACTCGAAGACCGCACACAAAGTCCGAAACCTGCACTGATTAGCGACTGCCCTCTCATTCGCGTTGCTCGGGTTCGTACTCCACGCACCCGAGCAACGCGATTCATTTTGAGGCCCCGCCGCCTTGCCCTCTCCCTTAAGATGATCGATATCGAGGGGACGAGTCGTCGCCCCTCGGCCAGCCGGCGGGTCGATCTTGGGAAGGTGGTCAGGGCGCGATGAGGGATGAGGGAGCATTGACAGAGGACGGTCCCGGTTCGAGGAAGAACCCGACCGCCTATTTTTACTTGATCCTGATGGTCTTGATCGGGTCGAGCACCGCGCCTGCGGCCAAATACGTCGTCCAAGAGTTACCGGTCGGCCTGATCCCCCTTGCGAGGTTCGGCCTCTCTGGGCTGATCTTGCTCCCGTTCGTCTGGCGATCGGTCCCATTCCGGCGTATGCTCCGGCACGACCTCCCCCGGCTGCTGCTCACGGCAGCCTGCTGCGTGCCGATCAACCAGACGTTCTTCCTCAACGGTGCCAAGCTGGCCCCGACGACCCACGTCGCGCTGATCTATTCGGCTTGCCCGCTCGTCGTGCTGGCCCTGGCCACCGCGCTGAAGCAAGAACGATTCGCGATGGGCCGACTGATGGGCGTGCTGTCCAGTGTCGTCGGCCTGGGCGTGATCGCCCTGGGGAACCTCGGCAACGCCACGGCCACCGGCCGCGACGTCGCCCTCGGCGACCTGATCCTGATCGGCGCTGTGATCTCCTGGGGGGCCTATCTGACCGTCGGCAAGCCGCTGATCTCCCGCTACGGCTCGCTGCCGGTCCTGGCCGGGACGTTCCTCTTCGGCACCCTCCTCGACCTGCCGATCGCTGCCTGGACGGCCAGGTCTTGGACCTCGCTCTCGGCCGTCTCGCCGTGGGCCTGGGTCGCGCTGGGGCATCTGACCCTGGTCGTGACGATCCTCGGATTGCTCTTCCAGAACCTCGCCCTCCACAAACTTGACGCGAGCCAGGTGGCCACGTTCGGCAACCTCTCTCCCCTGCTGACGATGGTCTGGGGCAACCTCCTGTTTGGAGACCGGCTCACCCCCACCTTGGCACTCGGCGGCGGCCTGATCATGCTCGGCCTTTTCAACACGAATCGCGCGGCGAAGCGGCCGGTCGTCGTGGCGGGGGTTTCAGTCGTCAAGTGAAAACAGAACCAAACGATCATCGCGGCGGGCTCGCCGTCTTCGTCACCAGCCACGGATTCGGGCACCTGAACCGGACCGTCGCCGTGCTGAACCGGATTCCGGCGTCGATCCCGATCGCGATCCACACCGAACCGGGCCTGTTTGAACACTGGCGAGAGCGGCTCCAGCGCCCCGCCCGGCTCGAACCCCGGCCCGCCGACTTCGGTGCCTACAACCCTCCCGGCGATAGCCAGACCACCGACAGCCCCGGCACGATCGCCCGAGCCCTGACCGCGCACGCCGAGGCCGTCGCCCGGATCGACGACGACACGGCGATGCTCCGCGCGGAGAATGTCGCCGCCGTCTTCTGCGACGGCCCCGCCACCCCGCTCGTCTCCGCCCGTCGTGCCGAGATCCCCGGCTTCCTCCTCGCCAACTTCACCTGGGCCGACATTTATGACGAACACGCCCGCGACGACAAGGCCGCGCGGCTCGTCAACGACCTTCGAACCATGTATCGCCAGGCGACCGCCATCTTTCGCGCCGAGCCGTCTCTCCCGCTTACGGGATTAGCCCCGCTTATTGAAGCCGGCATGGTGGTGACTCCCGGTCGCGACCGCCGAGTCGAACTGCGCAACCGGCTAGAACTGGCGGCTGCCGACCGGTTGGTTTATTTCTACGTCGGCCGTTATGGCCAGGCGGACCTCGGCTGGGACCGGCTTCGGAATCTGGGAGCAAGCGGCGTCCACCTCGTCGGCTTCCACCCCGCGCCCGAGGAGGCCGGGCGGATCGAGAACCTGCACGTCGTCCCCGCCGCCGAGTGGACTGGGGCTGACCTCGCGGCGTCGTCCGACGTGGTCGTGGCCAAGGCCGGTTATGGGACCGTTTGCGAAGCGATTGTGGCCCGCGTCCCGTTTATTTACCCGCCCCGGACCGGCTTCGCCGAGCACGAGGCGCTCGAACGGGCACTGACCGCCTGGGGAGGGGGGATACGGGTCTCGCCCGACGACTTCCACGCCTTCCGCCTCGACGACGCCCTCGCCTGTGCCTTCGCACTCCGCCCCGGCCCTCCCCCCTACCCCTCCGACGGCGCGACTCGCGTGGCTCGCCATCTGTCCAAAGTTATCGGCGAGGGTTGATCCATGAAAATCGTCATTCATCCCGCCGTCGAAGCTGATCGCCTCGCCGCCCTTCGCGCCGCGGCCCCACTGGAGACCGCGTGGGTCAACGCGGCGACCGAAGGCGATGCCCTCGCCGGTATGCCAGGGGCCGATGCGTTCCTCGGCAAGATCACGCCACCATTGCTCGCCCGCGCCGACCGGCTCCGCTGGGTCCAGTCGTTCACGGTCAGCCTGGAGCATTACATCTTCCCGGCGCTCGTCGAACATCCCTGCGTCCTCACCAACATGCGAGGGCTCTTCGGCGACGTGATCGCCGACCAAGTGATGGGGTATGTCCTCTGTTTCGCGCGAA